>NZ_JAFCXH010000028.1:0-73305 GCF_049898225.1 Pseudomonas sp. DSP3-2-3
TCCGTTATTACAACTATGATCGAATCAAGATGAAGCTGGGCGGGCTAAGCCCTGTAGCGTACAGGGCCCAGTCCGCGATAGCCTAATCAACAGCTGTCCAACTTTTGGGGCGCACTTCAGTTTGCCTGGCACACCGCTTCGCGAGCAAGCTCGCTCCCACACAAGTTCGCTCCCACAGGATTGGGTTCAATCCAACGAATTACATCCCTTTAACCGCGTAAATCCCGGCCGCGTTGCGCCAGTAGCCTTTGTAATCCATGCCATAACCGAAGATGTAACGGTCGATGCACGGCAGGCCGACGAAATCGGCTTTCAGGTCAGGACGGGCTTTGCGGTCGTGGTCTTTATCGATCAGCACGGCGGTGTGGACGGCGCTGGCACCCGCGTGTTTGCAGAAGTCGATGATCGCGCCCAGGGTGTGACCTTCATCGAGGATGTCGTCGATGATCAGCACGTCGCGGTCGATGAACGAGACTTCCGGCTTGGCTTTCCAGAACAGATCGCCGCCACTGGTTTCGTTGCGATAACGGGTCGCGTGCAGGTACGACGCTTCCAGCGGAAAATTCAGATGAGTCAGCAGTTTGCCGGCGAAGATCAGCCCGCCGTTCATCACGCAGAACACTACCGGATTGCGGTCGGCGAGTTCGGCATTGATCTGCGCACCGACCTTGGCGATAGAGGCTTCGACTTCGGCTTCAGTGTAAAGGCAGTCAGCCTCGCGCATGATTTGACGGATATGCTCGAGATCAGCAGACATGACGCTCTCCAATGGGGGCAGTGTGTGAAAAGCGGGCAAAGGTACGCATCCGCTCGGATCAGGGCAAGCAATTCTGGACTAATGTGTCAGGATTCGTAAGAAAACGCCGTATCACCCGTAGGACAGTAACAGCTGAATAGATTAACCTAGGCCGTTTTTTTGCCCCCCGCCCGGAGCCTTTCCTTATGCCTGTCCGTGAAATCCGTCATCCGCTGATCCAGCACAAGCTCGGCCTTATGCGCCGTGCCGACATCAGCACCAAAAATTTCCGTGAGCTGGCCCAGGAAGTCGGCGCCCTGCTCACTTACGAAGCCACCGCTGACCTGCCGCTGGAAACCTACGACATCCAGGGTTGGGCTGGCACTGTCCAGGTCGAGAAGATCGCTGGCAAGAAGATCACCGTAGTGCCGATCCTGCGCGCCGGCATCGGCATGCTCGACGGCGTGCTCACGCTGATTCCGGGCGCCAAGGTCAGCGCGGTGGGCGTGGCCCGCAACGAAGAAACCCTCGAAGCGCACACCTATCTGGAAAAACTGGTCCCGGAAATCGACGAGCGCCTGGCGATGATTATCGACCCGATGCTCGCCACCGGCGGCTCGATGGTTGCAACGATTGATCTGCTGAAGAAAGCCGGTTGCAAGGAAATCCGCGCCATGGTGCTGGTCGCCGCGCCGGAAGGCATTGCCGCCGTCCAGCTTGCGCACCCGGACGTGACGATCTACACCGCGTCCATTGATGAGCGCCTCAACGAACACGGCTACATCATTCCGGGCCTTGGCGATGCCGGTGACAAGATTTTCGGCACCAAGCAAAAGGACGCGTAATGAAGCAGGACGAGTTCAACGATCCACTCTGGCGCACGGTTTTATCGGGCGCGCAGATGCTCTTCGTGGCGTTCGGCGCGCTGGTCTTGATGCCGCTGATCACCGGGCTGGATCCTAACGTCGCACTGTTTACCGCAGGCCTGGGCACGTTGCTGTTCCAGCTGGTGACCGGCCGACAAGTGCCGGTTTTCCTGGCATCGAGCTTTGCCTTCATCACGCCGATCATTCTCGCCAAGGGCCAGTTCGGCCTGGCCGCGACCATGGGCGGGATCATGGCGGCGGGTTTCGTTTATACCTTCCTCGGGCTGGCGGTGAAGATCAAAGGCACCGGTTTCATCGACCGCCTGCTGCCACCCGTTGTGATCGGGCCGGTGATCATTTCCATCGGCCTGGCCATGGCGCCAATCGCCGCTAACATGGCGATGGGCAAAGGCGGTGATGGCGCGGAACTGATTCCGTACAAGATCGCCATGTGGATTTCCATGCCCGCGCTGCTGACCACGTTGATCGTGGCGGTGTTCGGCAAAGGGATTTTCCGTCTGGTGCCGATCATTTCCGGCGTATTGGCAGGGTTCGCCCTGGCGTTTTATTTCGGCGTGGTCGATACCGCAAAAATCGCTGCCGCACCGTGGCTGGCGCTGCCCGCGTTCACGGCTCCGGAATTCAACTGGCAGGCGATTCTGTTCATCGTGCCGGTGGCGCTGGCTCCGGCCATCGAGCATATCGGCGGCGTGATTGCGGTCGGCAGCGTGACCGGCCGGGATTATCTGAAAAAACCAGGCTTGCACCGCACCTTGCTGGGTGACGGCATCGCCACCACGGCAGCCGGCCTGTTCGGCGGACCGCCCAACACTACGTATGCCGAAGTGACTGGCGCAGTGATGCTGACCAAGAACTACAACCCGAAGATCATGACCTGGGCAGCGATCTTTGCCATCAGCCTGGCGTTTATCGGCAAATTCGGCGCGCTGTTGCAGAGCATTCCGGTGCCGGTGATGGGCGGGATTCTCTGCCTGTTGTTCGGTTCGATCGCGGCGGTGGGCATGAACACGCTGATTCGCCACAAGGTCGATCTGGCCGAAGCGCGCAATCTGGTGATTGTCTCAGTGACGCTGGTGTTCGGTATCGGCGGCGTGTTGATCGGCACCGGCAACGGCCCCGACGACTTCGGCCTCAAGGGGATTTCCCTGTGCGCCGTGACCGCGATAGCGCTGAACCTGCTACTGCCGGGCAATGACAGCTGGAAGAATAAGCACCTGGATGATCAGTTGCCGTAACGGCAATCTGTGGGACCGGCTTCAGCCGGGAAGACATTTTCCCAGCTGAACCTGGTCACACGGTGCCGAGCTTGCGGGCTTACAGCATCACCGGCGCACGCTCGCACAGGCGGTTCAGCGCTGCCGCCCAGTTCGGATCGTCGTTCAGGCACGGAATCAACACCAGCTCTTCGCCCCCCGCCGCCTTGAACTGCTCAGCGCCCCGATCACCGATCTCCTCCAGAGTCTCGATGCAGTCGGCGACGAACGCCGGGCACATCACCCGCAACTTCTTCACCCCCTGCGCGGCCAGTTCTTCGAGATGCGCCTCGGTGTAGGGTTCGATCCATTTCGCCCGGCCAAGTCGTGACTGGAACGACACCGACCACTTGCCATCAGCAATGCCCATACGCTTGGCGAACGCTGCGGCAGACTGAATGCACTGCGCGCGATAACAGGTCGCCAGTACTTCCGGTGGCGCGGTCATGCAGCAATCCGGACCTTTAAGGCAATGACTGCGCGTCGGGTCAAGCTTGAGCAAGTGCCGCTCCGGCAAGCCATGAAAACTCAGCAACAGGTGATCATGCGGCTGCTGCAAATGCGGGCGGACGTTTTCCACCAATGCGTCGAGGTATTCCGGCTGGTCGTAAAATGCCTGCAGAACCGAGAACTGCATCTTCATGCCTTTGCTGCGTACGACCCGTTTGGCTTCTTCGATAACGGTGGTCACCGTGCTGTCGGCAAACTGCGGATACAGCGGTGCCAATGTGACCTTTTTGATGCCTTGACCGGCGAGGCGCATCAGCACCGTTTCGATGGAAGGCTCGCCATAACGCATGGCCAGCTCCACCGGCCCGTGCGTCCACTCCTTGGTCATCGCCTGATGCAGGCGTTTGCTCAGCACCACCAGCGGCGAACCTTCGTCCCACCAGATCGAGGCGTAAGCGTGAGCAGACTGCTCGGGGCGCTTGATCAGGATCAGCGACACCAGCAAACGACGAACCGGCCATGGCAGGTCGATAACGTAAGGGTCCATGAGGAATTGATTGAGGTAACTGCGTACGTCCGCCACCGAAGTGGAGGCCGGAGAACCCAGATTGACCAGCAACAGCGCGTGATCGGTCATGCAACATCCTATTTCAGTGGCGGCCCAGCAAATCGTCGAGGGCTGCGTGCAGTTCGGTAAATCGAAAGGTAAAACCAGCCGCTTCAAGCCGCGCCGGGCGAGCCTTTTGCCCTCCCAGGAGCAGCACCGACAGTTCGCCCATCAATACTTTCAGGGCAATGCCAGGCAACGGCATGAACGCCGGGCGATGCAGCACGCCAGCGAGGATCCTGGCGAATTCACGATTGCGCATCGGTGATGGCGCGCAGACATTATACGGACCCTGGGCGTCATCTTTTGTTAACAGAAAATCTATCGCGGCAATCTGGTCCTGAATGTGAATCCACGGCATCCACTGCCGACCGCCGCCAATCGGCCCGCCCATGCCCAACTTGAAGGGCAACAATAATCGCTGTAGAAAACCACCTTCGTTGGACAACACCAGGCCCGTGCGAATCATCACCACGCGAACGCCCAAGGCCTCGGCCCGCTGCGCGGTTTCTTCCCACGCGCCGCACAGCTTGCTGGCGAAATCTTCGTTGACCGGTTGCGAAGTCTCATCCAGTTCACGCTCGCCGCCGTCGCCATACCAGCCTACGGCGGAGCCACTAATCATCACCTGCGGTTTTTGCTCGCGGCGTTCAAGCCAGGCGAGCAGTTGTTCGGTCAGCCCGATGCGGCTGTCCCACAACAGCACCTTGCGCTTGCGGGTCCAGGGACGGTCGGCAATCGGTGCGCCAGCCAGGTTGATGACTGCATCCACGTGCTCTTCACCGAGATCGTTGAGATGCGCAATGCCCCGCACCGAATCGCCGCACAAACGCGTGACTTCTCTGGGGCGTCGACTCCAGACGGTGAGTTGATGACCTTGTTTTTGCCAGAGTCGGCAGAGCTGACGTCCTAGCAAACCAGTACCGCCGGTCAGCAATATGTGCATGGCAGGTTTCCTTGCGTGGCGTTCGGGGCTGTTGCGTAGTCTATTTTTCAGGACCCATGAATTCATAAGCCAAGGCCCTGCTTGAACGATAGGCCAAACCTGAGGAGCGTGAAGCGGGACTATCCGTTCGCATCGCCACTAAAGGCTTTGAGAAACACCCGACTTCAAGCTCGAGCCGTACGAGCAAGGTCAGCAGCCTGCGAACAGCAGACGGCTGCAAGTTATACCAAAAAACAATATTGTACAGGTTTTAACTACGGCGTAGTCTGTGCAGACAAGGTAACGAGGCCCCTATGACTGTACCTATCGCAATCATCGGTACCGGCATCGCCGGACTCTCCGCCGCCCAGGCGTTAAACGCCGCTGGGCATTCCGTACATCTTTTCGACAAAAGCCGCGGCAGTGGCGGAAGAATGTCCAGCAAGCGCAGTGATGCAGGCTCGCTTGATCTGGGCGCCCAATACTTCACTGCTCGCGACCGTCGCTTCATGACTGCTGTTCAGCAATGGCAAGCCCAGGGTTGCGTTGAACAGTGGACACCTTCGCTTTACAACTTTCATGCTGGCCAGCTCAGTCCGTCCCCGGACGAGCAAGTGCGCTGGGTCGGCAAACCCGGCATGAGCGCGATTACCCGCGCCATGCTCGGCGATCTGCCAGTGACGTTTGCCTGCCGCATCACTGAAGTCTTCCAGGGTGAACATCACTGGAATCTGCAGGACGCCGAAGGCCAGAGCCATGGTCCCTTCAGCCATGTAGTGATCGCCACTCCGGCGCCGCAAGCGACGACGCTGCTGGCTGCCGCGCCGAAACTCGCTGGCGTGGCCGCCGGGGTGAAAATGGACCCGACCTGGGCCGTCGCACTGGCATTCAACCCCCCCCTGGAAACCCCGCTGGAAGGCTGCTTCGTGCAGGACAGCCCGCTGGACTGGCTGGCGCGCAACCGCAGCAAACCCGGCCGCGCCGTGACGCTCGATACCTGGGTGTTACATGCAACCAGCAGCTGGAGCAAGCAGCATCTGGACATGCCCAAGGAAACGGTCATCGAGCACCTGCATGGCGCGTTCGCCGAGCTGATCGGCTGCGCAGTGCCCGCCCCGAGCTTCAGCCTGGCCCATCGCTGGCTGTACGCCCGACCCGCCAGCGCCCACGAGTGGGGTGCGTTGTCCGACTCCGATCTGGGCATCTACGTATGCGGCGACTGGTGCCTGTCCGGACGCGTCGAGGGCGCCTGGCTCAGCGGCCAGGAAGCTGCACGACGTCTCATGGAGCACCTCGATTGAACCGCCTCAATCCCGCCAAGCTGCTGCTGTCGAAGTGGACAGCAGCACAGCCGGTCAATCGGGAAAAACACTTTCTGGTTACCGAACTGTTTCGCGATGAAGCAGGCACGGTGCTGGAGATCGAATTACAGGCGGTGCTGACGCAACGCAGCGAGCGCCTGGCGTGGCAAACCTTGCAGAACGCCGACGCGTGGCGGATGGGCTGGAAGTAAATCTATCCTCCATCCAATCCGAACCCCGTTGGAGCGAGGCTTGCCCGCGAATCAATAGATCAGTCGGCACACCATTGCCTGACACGACGCCTTCGCGGGCAAGCCTCGCTCCAACAGCCCTACAAATCCTGTACAAATAATTTGACTTGTACAAATGCGAACCTATGATGAGCTGAAGTTGTACAGAGACTTAAATCTGTATAAGTCCTGATCAGAGGTTTCGCCATGACCACGCCCGCACTCCATAAACCGAAGCTCGGCATCAGCGCCTGTCTGCTGGGCGCCGAGGTGCGTTTCAATGGCGGTCATAAAGAATCCCATCTGTGTACCCGCGCGCTGACCGAATATTTCGAGTTCGTTCCGGCCTGCCCCGAAGTCGCCATTGGCATGGGCATTCCCCGTGAACCGATCCGGCTGGTGGGTGACGCGGAACATCCTCAGGCGCTGGGCAGCGTCAACCGCGAACTGAACGTCACACAGGCGCTGGCCGATTACGGCGTGCAGATGGCCACTGAACTGGGCGACATCAGTGGCTATATCTTCATGCAGAAGTCGCCGTCGTGCGGTCTGGAGCGGGTCAAGGTCTACCGGGAAAACGGCGCACCGGTGGATGGCGGCGGGCGCGGCATCTATGCCCAGGCGTTTTGCGCGCGTCACCCCAATCTGCCAGTCGAAGAAGACGGTCGCCTCAACGACCCGGTGCTACGGGAAAACTTCGTCACCCGAGTCTTCGCCTATGCCGCCTGGCACGAATTGCTCAACGCTGGCCTGACCCGCCGCAGCCTGACCGAATTTCACTCGCGCTATAAATATCAGCTGATGGCCAACGACCCGGTGCAGTACAAGGCGCTGGGCAATCTGCTCGGCAACATGGGTCGCAGCGATCCAAAGGACATCGCCGCGCAGTACTTCAGCGACCTGATGAGCGCCCTGAAAAAATGTGCCACCCGCCGCACTCATACCAATGTCCTGCAACACCTGACCGGCTACCTGAAACAAACCATCAGCCCCGCCGACAAGCAGGAAATCCAGCAACTGATCACCCAATACCATCAAGGCATCGTGCCGCTGATCGTCCCGCTGACCCTGCTCAAGCATCACTTCCGCCAACACCCCGATCCCTATGTGGCGCTGCAGGTGTACATGCAGCCGCATCCGGAAAACCTCAGCCTGCGGAATGCGATCTGAACCATGAATGAAATTCCCCCTCCCGGTCCCGAAGACGACGCTGCCCCCGAGTTTGCAAACGGCTGGCTGCCGATTCGAGAGGTCGCCCGGCAAACCGGCGTCAACGCTGTCACGTTGCGCGCCTGGGAACGCCGCTATGGCTTGATCGTCCCGCACCGCACGCCCAAGGGCCATCGCCTGTATTCCGATTACCACGTGCTGCGGGTCATGAACATTCTGACCTGGCTCAACCGCGGCGTTTCGGTGAGCCAGGTCAAGCACTTGATCGACAGTCGCCAGCCAGAGGCCAGCGTGCCGGGCAACGATTGGGATGCGTTGCGGCGGACCCTGATCACCCACATCGGTGAACTGGCCGAACGACGCGTGGACGACGTGTTCAATCAGGCGATGTCGCTTTATCCGCCGCGCACGCTGTGCGAACAGCTGCTGCTGCCGTTACTGACGGAGCTGGAATGCCGCTGGCAAGGGCAGTTCGGCGGGCAAATGGAGCGCGCGTTCTTTTATTCCTGGCTGCGCAGCAAGCTGGGCGCCCGGATCTACCACAACAATCGCCAGCTAAGCGGCGCACCGGTGTTGCTGGTCAATCATTCCGATCTGCCACTGGAACCTCATCTGTGGCTGACGGCCTGGCTGCTGAGCAACAACGACTGTGCGGTGGAGGTATTCGACTGGCCGCTGCCGGTCGGCGAACTGGCCCTGGCCAGTGATCTGCTCGAACCGCGCGCGGTGCTGCTGTATTCGAGCAAAGCCTTGAATATCAGTCTGCTGCCCAAGTTGCTCGCCAATATCACCTGCCCTGTCCTGCTCGCCGGGTCGGCCGTGCGCATTCATTACAACGAACTCAACGTCGCACCGACCCGCATCGAGGGCCTGGCTCTCGCGGAAGGTCCGCTGGGTGCCCAGACCGCATTGCAAGAACTCGGGCTTATTTAAGGAATGACCATGCAACTGCTTTGGCTGCGCAGCGACTTGCGTACTCACGACAACACTGCACTGACCGCTGCCATGGAGCAGGGTCCGACCGTGGCCGTCTACCTGATCAGCCCCGAGCAATGGCGGCGCCATGACGATGCGCCGTGCAAAGTGGATTTCTGGCTACGCAACCTGGCGGAACTGGAAAAAGTCCTGGGCGAGTTGAATGTGCCCCTATTGATTCGCCACGCTGACACCTGGGACCAGGCGCCGGACGTGTTGCTGCAATTGTGCCGCGAACTGCACATCGAGAGCGTGCACGCCAACGAGGAATACGGCATCAACGAAACGCGCCGCGATCTCGCGGTGGCCAATGCCCTTGAACAGGATGGCATCCACTGGCGCAGTCATCTGGATCAGCTGTTCTTCAAGCCCGGCACGGTGCTGACTAAGACCGGCAATTATTTCCAGGTGTTCAGCCAGTTCCGCAAGGTCTGTTATGCGCGCATGCATCAAGCCATGCCGCGCCTGATTCACACGCCGCAAAAACAGCAAGCGCTGGCCATCGCCAGTGATTCCGTGCCCGCGCAGATCGAGGGTTTTGCGACCCCGAGTGCCGCGCTGCAAGCCTTGTGGCCCGCTGGCGAAGATGAAGCACAGCGGCGACTGCAAGCCTTCAGTGACGAACAGATCAACTACTACCGCAGCGAACGGGACTTCCCGGCCAAGCCTGGGACCAGCCAGCTATCGGCGTATCTCGCGGCTGGGGTGATTTCCCCGCGCCAGTGCCTGCACGCGGCGTTGATCAGCAACCACGGCGAGTTCGAGACCGGCAGTGTTGGCTCGGTTACCTGGATCAACGAGCTGCTGTGGCGCGAGTTCTATAAACATATTCTGGTGGGCTACCCGCGCGTCTCGCGGCATCGGGCATTTCGTCCGGAAACCGAAGCGCTGAAATGGCGCGACGCCCCACATGAGCTGGCGGCCTGGCAACAAGCCCGCACCGGCCTGCCGATCATTGATGCCGCCATGCGCCAATTGCTGGAAACCGGCTGGATGCACAATCGGCTGCGCATGTTGGTGGCGATGTTCCTGACCAAAAACCTGCTTATCGACTGGCGCGAAGGCGAGCGCTTCTTCATGCAGCACCTGATTGATGGCGATCTGGCGGCGAACAATGGTGGCTGGCAGTGGAGTTCCTCCACCGGCACCGATTCGTCGCCTTATTTCCGGATTTTCAACCCACTGGCCCAGTCGGAGAAATTCGATCCCGAAGGACGCTTTCTCAAGCAATGGCTGCCGGAACTGGCCGGGCTGAACAAAAAAGAAGTGCATGCCCCATCAGCGGCTGGCGGCCTGTTTGGTGTGGCTGACTACCCGAAACCCATCGTCGATCTGCGCAGCAGCCGCGCCCGTGCCCTGGCCGCGTTCAAAGCGCTGCCGCATCGCCAACCTGCTGCCGAGCCAGGCCATGAGTGATTTCCTGCGGCGTTTCGCCCATGACTTTGCCGCGCTGGACAAAACCAGCCTGCATCGACTCGGCACCTTGTACAGCGACGACGCGGTGTTCACCGACCCGCTGCACAAGATCCATGGCTTGAAGAACATGCAGGATTACTTCGCCCAGCTGTACGCCAATGTCACTCAGCTGCATTTCGATTTTTACGGCTTCGATGAAGTGGCGACGGGCAGCGGTTATCTGCGCTGGACCATGAGTTACGCACACCCGCGCCTGGCCAAAGGGCGCCTGATCCGCGTCGATGGCTGCTCGCATCTGCTCTGGCGGGACAAAGTTTATCAACACCGCGATTACTTCGATGCCGGCGCTTTGCTGTACGAGCATCTGCCCATCATGGGTCGGGGCATTTCGTGGCTGAAAGGGAGACTGGCATGACCCATCCGAACGCCCGCCGCATCTGGCTGACTGGCGCCAGCAGTGGCATTGGCCTGGCACTGGCCGAGCAACTGCTCAAGGACGGTCATTTGCTGGCCCTGACCGCCCGCACCGTCAAGCCCCTTGAAGACCTGGACAACTTGTATCCCGGACAAGTGTTGCTGGCCCCGGGCGATATCACCGACGGCCAGCAAGTCACGGCAATCGGCGACCGGATCAACCAGGTCTGGGGTGCGCTGGATACCGCGATACTCAACGCCGGCACCTGCGAATACATCGACAGTAGCGACTACGACGCGGCGCTGTTCGAACGTGTGATTCGCACCAATCTGCTGGCCAGCTCCTATTGCGTGCAGGAAGCGCTGCTGTTGCTGCGCCAGGGCCGAGAGCCTCATTTGGTAGGCGTTTGCAGCTCGGTTACCTTCCTGCCGTTGACCCGCAGCGAAGCGTACGGTGCATCCAAGGCCGGGTTGCGCTATTTGTTCGAATCGCTGCGCGTTGATCTGGCCCAGGAAAAGATCGATGTCACCGTGGTCAGCCCCGGCTTTGTCGATACGCCGCTGACCGCCAAAAACGACTTTGCCATGCCTATGCGCTGGTCGGCCCAAAAGGCTGGCACGCACATCGCCGAACGTCTGCAGCGTAGTCGCCGTCCGCTGGAAATCGCTTTCCCCATGCCTTTCATCCTGATGCTGCGCCTGTTGTCGCTGTTGCCGACGCGCCTGCAACTGGCGTTGGGCAAACGCATGGCGCGCGCTCCGGCTCCGGCCAAGGACGCACGATGAAAATTGCCATCATTGGCAGCGGCATTGCTGGCCTGACCAGTGCTTATCTGCTCAACCGCTCGCATGACATCACGGTGTTCGAGGCGGCGGACTGGATCGGCGGTCACACCCATACAGTGGATGTGCAGGTCAACGGCCGCGAGTACGCCATTGATACCGGCTTCATCGTGTTCAATGACTGGACCTATCCGAATTTCATTCGCCTGCTCGAAACCCTCGGCGTCGGCTTCAAACCCACCGAGATGAGCTTTTCAGTCAACGATCCAAAAACCCGCACCGAATACAACGGTAACAACCTCAACAGCCTGTTCGCCCAGCGCAGTAATCTGTGGTCGCCAAGCTTCTGGGGCATGCTGCGCGACATCCTGCGCTTCAATCGTGAGGCGCTGGATGACCTGCAAAGCCAGCGCATCGCCGCCGACACCACCTTGGGCGCCTACCTGCAAAGCGCGGGTTACGGACAACGGTTTACCGAGCATTACATCGTGCCCATGGGCGCGGCGATCTGGTCGATGTCCCTGGCCGACATGCTGGCCTTCCCATTGCAGTTCTTCTTGCGGTTTTTCAAGAATCACGGGTTGCTGTCCGTCAACCATCGCCCGCAGTGGTGCGTCGTCGAAGGCGGTTCCAGCCAATACATCGAGCCGCTGACCGCTTCGTTTCGCCAACACATTCGCCTGGCCTGCCCGGTTCACAGCGTTCAGCGCGGCGCGCAATGCGTGACGATCAACAGTGCAGCGGGCAGCGAGCGTTTCGATAAGGTGATTTTCGCCTGCCACAGCGATCAGGCCCTCAAGCTGCTGGCGGAACCGACAGCTGCCGAACAGGAAATTCTCGGCGCCCTGCCCTATGCCGACAATGACGTGGTGCTGCATACCGACATCGGCCTGCTGCCCAAACGGCCGTTGGCGTGGGCCAGCTGGAATTATCGACTGGGTGGCGATGCGCAGCAGATGGCCGCCGTCACTTACGCCATGAACATCCTGCAAGGCATCGAAAGCGACACCACCTTTTGCGTCAGCCTGAATCAGACCGCCGCCATCGATCCGCAGAAAATCCTCGCCCGTTACAGCTATTCCCATCCGCAATACAGTCTGGCCGGCGTTGCTGCGCAAGCGCGCTGGCAAGAGCTCAATGGCGCCAACCACAGCTGGTTCTGTGGTGCGTACTGGGCCAATGGCTTCCACGAAGACGGCGTGGTCAGCGCTCTGCGTGTGGCCGCCGAATTCGGAGAATCCCTGTGAACAGCGCCTTGTACAGCGGCTGGATCAGCCATCGTCGATTCGCGCCGAAGGCTCATGATTTCCGGTATCGGATCGGCCTGCTGTACCTGGATCTGGACGAACAAGCAGCGGTGTTCGGTTTGTCGCCGTTGGCGGGGGAGCGACGTTTTGCGGCGTTTTCCTTTCGCGAAACGGACTATCTGCACGCGCTGACCGGACGCGGCGTGCCGCTGATCGAAGCCGTGCGCGAACGGGTCGGCGCGGCGCTCGGCCACATGCCGCTGGGCAAAGTCTGTCTGTTGACCCAGGCGCGTAGCTGGGGCCTGGCATTCAACCCGGTCAGTTTCTTTTATTGCCATGAGCTGGACGGCACGCTCGCGGCGATTCTCTGCGAAGTCACCAACACACCCTGGGGCGAGCGTTATCACTACGTGCTGCCCGCCAACGGCGAAGGTCATCAGCATTTCGCGGTAGCCAAGGCATTTCACGTGTCGCCGTTCCTGCCACGGGACCTTGAATACCGCATGAGTTTTAGCCAGCCCGCCGCCCGGCTTGGTGTGCACATGGCCGACTGGCAGGGCGAGCTGAAGATGTTCGACGCCACGCTGAATCTGGAACGCCAGGATCTGAATCGCCAGACGCTGCATCGCTATCTGCTGACATTCCCCTGGATGACCGCCAAGACCTGTCTGGCTATCTACTGGCAGGCCGTGCGTCTGTTCATCAAACGTATCCCGATTTTTCCGCATCAGGCCGCAGAAGGCGACTATCGCACCGCCGCCGCGCAACCCAAGGATCAGCACAATGAAAAGCAGTAGCAGTGGGTTTTCGGCCAACCTGGGTACCAACAGCCTGACCGCCAACCTCCTGCGCCGTGGAGTGCTGCGCCAGTTGGCAAAGTTGCGCGCCGGGCAATTGGTCGTCGTTGAGGGCGATGAACGTCATGTGTTCGGCAGCACCGGCGCGCCACTGCTGGGCGAGATTCATGTGCTGGATTCGGCCACCTGGGGCATGGTTGCGAGCTCGGGTTCCATCGGCGCGGGCGAAGCGTTTATCCACGGTTACTGGACTTCGCCGGACCTGACCGCCGTGATCCGGGTGTTCGTCAGCAATCTGGATGTGCTCGATGGCATGGAAGGTGGCATGGCCCGTCTTGGGCGGCCGTTCATTCAGAGCCTGCACTGGCTCAATCGCAACACGCGGGAAGGCTCGCAGAAAAACATCGCGGCACACTACGACCTGGGCAATGAGCTGTTCGAACAATTCCTCGACCCGACGATGATGTATTCCGCCGCGCAATTCCTCACCCCCGACGACACCCTGGAACAGGCGCAGCTGAACAAGCTGGAGCGTATCTGCCAGAAACTGGTACTCAAACCGGACGACCACTTGCTGGAAATCGGCACCGGTTGGGGCAGCATGGCGATCTATGCAGCCCAGCATTATGGATGCAGAGTCACCACCACGACCCTGTCGAAAGAGCAATTCGCCTACACCGAACAGCGCATCACTCAACTGGGTTTGCAGGACCGAATCACCTTGCTGCTCAAGGATTACCGCGACCTGACCGGGCAGTTCGACAAACTGGTTTCCATCGAGATGATCGAGGCGGTCGGCCATCGTTTTCTGCCGACTTATTTCAAGCAATGCTCGCACCTGCTCAAGGACAACGGCTTGATGCTGCTGCAAGCCATCACCATTCGTGAGCAGCGCTACGAGCAGGCCAAGCGCAGTGTCGACTTCATCCAGCGCTATATCTTTCCCGGCGGTGCGTTGCCGTCGGTGCACAAAATGATCGAAATCGTCGGCCGCGACACCGATATGAATCTGCTGCACATGGAGGATTTCGGCCTGCACTACGCGCGGACCTTGCGCCTGTGGCACGAGAACTTCAGCCACGCTCATGGCTATCTGATGGAGCTGGGTTACGACGACTACTTCCTGCGTCTGTGGGAGTTCTACCTGTGTTATTGCGAAGGCGGCTTTCTCGAACGCACCATCGGCACGGCGCAATTGCTGCTGGCCAAACCGGCCGCCCTGCCCCAGCCGCTGCTCGGTCGCTTCGATGCTTAAGCAAATCGCCAACGCCGCCCTGTTCCAGGCGGGTTGGTTCGCCTGCGTCATCGGTGGCGACAGCTATTGGTTGCTGATTCCGCTTGGCGTATTGCTCGCGCATCTGCTGTGGATAAGTTCCTGGGCAGCAGAAGGCAAGCTGCTGCTGTGGATAACCGGGTTGGGCACGCTTCTCGACAGTGCGTTGCTGATGCTGGGGGTGTTTGATTTCGATGCGGGCGGGCCGTTGATTCCGCTATGGCTGATGCTGCTGTGGGCGGTACTGGCGACGACGTTGAATCATTGCCTGAGCTGGACCGCCAAGCCTTGGTGGCGCGCCAGCCTGCTGGGCGCGGTCGGCGGGCCGATGTCGTATTACGCCGGCTCGCAATTGGCAGGCGTGCATCTTCCACTGGGCCTGTGGCCGAGCATGCTTATCCTGGCCGTGATCTGGGCCTTGGTGTTCCCGTTGATGCAATGGCTGGCCGGATATTTTCAGGCGTTGCAGCCCGATAAACTGCGCGGGCACCGGTCAGGCATTCCACACGAGTGACCTGCGCTGGCATACACTGCGCGCCTATGACGCTGACCCTGATCCCGACCAATCAAATCCCCACAGAAACCGCAGTGACCTGCTCGACCTGTGCGGCCTGTTGCTGCCAGCTGGAAGTGATGCTGATCACCGATACCGGCGTGCCTGAACGCTACATCGACAATGACGACTGGGGCGGCGAAGTCATGCTGCGCCTGGATGATGGTTGGTGTGCGGCACTGGATCGCAACAGCATGATGTGCACGATCTATGAGCTGCGCCCATTGATCTGCCGTGAATTCGAGACCGGCTCGGAAGATTGCATGAATGAACGGCGGGGGATTGAGACGGCTTATCTGTGACGAGCCCCGCTCACATCAAACACGAACAACCGTTGAATTGAAATGCTCGTTGGAGCGAGGCTTGCCCGCGAAGGCGTCATTCAGACCCAGAAATCAGGTCGGATATGATTGCCTCTTCGCGAGCAAGCTCGCTCCCACAGTTCAATGCCCGATCGACTCGAATAGCTTACAGCGGCATCGTGTAATGCAGCGCGTAGCTTTCAATACCATCGTTTGGCTCTTTGATCCCTGCGTTTGAATAGTGCGTCGCGCGGATACCGACTTCATGTCCGCCGGCAAAGCGTAGACCGAAGCCAATCCGGTCTTCAAAGTTGAAGGCCGAACCCAGTTTGTTGTTCTCTACTTGCGTGTGGGAAAAAACCGCTACACCAATGCCCGCTTCGATGTAGGGCTTGACCGTTTCGCCGGAAAACTCATAAACGAACACCGGCGAAAACGACAAGCTGTTGTTGCTGGAGCGTTTGTCGCCATCCCAGTACGTGTAAGCCCCGTCCCAATAGCCAGTCAGACGGCCTACATCGCTCTGCAGCCAGCTTTTGTCCCAGTCAAACTTCATACCCAGCCGATAGGTTTGTGTCTCTTCGCCGGTTTGACCCACCGAGAACTCGACACCTGCGGCTTGAGCGGTTGTATTGACCCCCGCGAGTGCGGCCGCAATCGCGGCCAAACAAAGAAGACGCTTCATCAGAAACTTCCTACTCGATTGCAGTTATAAGGATTTCTTACTTCACCAGATTCGCTATAGAAATCCGGAGCCGCACGATAGTTCAGTGCAAAACAGTGCAATTCACGATTTTTTTACAAATCGAAGCTTCTCACACTGTCAGATTTTTTCCAGAGTACCGGTAGGATGTTTCTGAATTTATTTGGATTCGAACTAGTCCAGAACAGCGTTTCCCGGGCAGGAATATCGGCCAACACGTCGTTCTGGGTCAGCAGCCGCTGGAGTTGCCGGGCAACTGCGCCGCCCGTATCAATCAAGCTGATCGACTCCGGGATCATTTCGCGCAGCAGTGGCTTGAGGAAGGGATAGTGGGTGCAGCCGAGAATAATCGTGTCACAGCCTTCGGCCAGCAAGGGATCAACGTAGCTTTGCAGCAATGCGCGAATGGTCGGGCTGACCAGATCGCCGCTTTCGATCAGCTCCACCAGGCCGGGGCATGGCTGGGTGACGACTCGCACATCGCCGGCAAAGCGATCAAGCAAAGCTGCAAATTTGGCGCTTTGCAGGGTTCCGGTGGTGGCCAATACACCGACCACGCCGCTGCGCGTGGCAGCCGCTGCCGGTTTTACTGCGGGCTCCATGCCGACAATTGGCCAGTCCGGATAACGCTCGCGCAATTGGGCGGCAGCCGCAGCGGTCGCCGTATTGCACGCCAGGACCAGCGCCTTGGCACGTTGCTGATGAAAAAAGTCGGCGATGATCAAGCAGCGCTGACGAATGAATTCCGGGGTCTTCTCGCCATACGGGATATGCCCGCAATCGGCGACGTACAGCAGCGATTCGTTTGGCAGCAGGCTGCGGATTTCACCCAGCACTGAAAGCCCGCCAACGCCTGAATCGAAAACACCCACCGGCGCATCACTCGCTCTACTCATGCTGGTCCTGTTCGCTGGCTGCGCCACAGACGCTGCATTCCGGATCACGCTTGACCTTCAATTCGCGAAAACGGGTGGTCAACGCATCGATCAACAACAGGCGTCCCACCAACGGTTCGCCGAATCCAGCCAGCAGCTTCAACGCCTCAAGGGCTTGCAGACTACCGACCAGGCCCACTAACGGCCCGATCACGCCGGCTTCGCTACAGGTCAGTTCCGCTTCGCTGCCGTGGCCGTATAAACAGTGGTAACACGGGCTCTCCGGACGGCGCGGGTCGAATACCGACAGCTGCCCTTCCAGACGAATTGCCGCGCCGCTGACCAAGGGTTTGCGCCCCGCAACACAGGCCGCATTGACCGCGCCGCGGGTGGCGAAATTATCCGAGCAGTCCAGCACCAGGTCCACGGCATCGACGGCCGCAGCGAGGGAATCATCGTCCAGGGCGCGGCGATGCGCGACCAGCTTGATTTCCGGATTGATCGCCGTCAGCCGGGCAATGGCCGAATCGACCTTGCTCAGCCCGACGCTGGACGTGTCATGAATGATCTGGCGTTGCAGGTTGGTCAGGTCAACCGTATCGAAATCCGCCAGATGAATCTCGCCGACACCCGCCGCCGCGAGGTACAACGCCACTGGCGAACCCAGACCACCGAGGCCAACGATCAATACCCGGCTTTGCTTGAGGCGCAACTGACCGTCGATGTCGACATGCTGCAACAGAATCTGTCGGCTATAGCGCAACAGCTCCGCGTCAGTCAGCACGGCATACGTCCGAAGGTGATGCGTTCATGCTCACCCAGATCGCGACGGGTCTGGATTTTTTCGAAACCATGGCTGCTCAACAGATCGCGCACGGCGACGCCTTGATCGTAACCATGCTCCAGCAGCAACCAGCCACCGGCATGCAGATGCGCTGGCGCCTGATCGACGATCAAGCGCAGGTCATCCAGACCATCGGCACCGGCTACCAGTGCGCTGCTGGGCTCGAAACGCACGTCCCCGGCGTCCAGATGCGGATCTGCCGAAGCAATATAAGGAGGGTTGCTGATGATCACGTCAAACTGCTGGCCTTCGATGGCGCTGAACCAATGGCTGTTCAGGATCTTGGCGTTGTCCAGGTGCAGACGCTGGCGATTGCGCTCGGCAAGGGCAACGGCTTCGATGACGCGATCCACCGCAGTCACCTGCCAGAGCGGGCGCTCGCTGGCCAGTGCCAAGGCGATTGCGCCGGTCCCGGTGCCCAGATCCAGAACTTTGGTCGGCGCAAAGCCCGGTACCAGTTCCAGTGTCGCCTCGACCAGCATTTCGGTTTCCGGACGGGGGATCAGCGTGTGTGGCGCCACTTCCAGGTCCAGCTTCCAGAAACCCTGCTGACCCAGAATGTAGGCCACCGGTTCGCCGGTCCGGCGGCGTTGCAGGTACGACGCGAAGGTCAGCGCCGCTTCGCTGCTGACGATGCGCTCGGGCCAGGTGTGCAGAAAACTGCGCGGTTTACCCAGCGCGGCGGCCAGTAACAATTCGACATCCAGACGCGCGGTAGGTGAATCGGGAAGCTCTGCGCTTCTTAACAAGCTGGCGATGATGGTCATTTACTCACCCAATGCCGCAAGTTGATCTGCCTGATATTCGGCGAGCAGCGGCTCTATCACTGCATCGACTCCGCCGGCCAAAACTTCATCCAGCGAATACAAGGTCAGATTCACGCGGTGATCCGTTACTCGCCCCTGAGGGAAATTGTAGGTACGAATGCGTTCGGATCGATCACCCGAACCCACCAGCAGTTTACGCTCGCTGGCAATAGCGTTGGCCGCTGCGCTGGTTTGCTGGTCATTGAGTTTGGCAGATAACCAGGACATCGCGCGGGCGCGGTTCTTGTGCTGCGAACGCTCTTCCTGACATTCGACGACGATACCCGATGGAAGATGGGTAATGCGCACCGCCGAGTCGGTCTTGTTCACGTGCTGACCGCCGGCGCCGGAAGATTTGTAGGTATCGACGCGCAAGTCCGACGGATTGATCTCGATGACTTGATGTTCATCGGGCTCCGGCAATACCGCGACGGTACAGGCCGAGGTGTGGATGCGACCCTGGGATTCGGTTTCGGGCACCCGCTGCACGCGGTGCGCGCCGGACTCGAACTTGAGCTTGCCGTAGACGTTTTCGCCTTCGACCCGGGCAATCACTTCTTTATAGCCGCCGTGCTCACCGATGTTTTCCGAGAGGATTTCCACCCGCCAGCCCCGCCGCTCGGCGTAACGCGAATACATGCGGAACAGGTCGCCGGAGAAAATCGCCGCCTCGTCGCCGCCGGTACCGGCACGAATTTCCAGGAACACGTTGCGCCCGTCGTTGGGGTCCTTGGGCAGCAGCATGCGTTGCAGCTGGCTTTCCAGTTCCACCAGCAATTGCTTGGTTTCGCGGACTTCCTCGACGGCCATCTCACGCATGTCCGGATCGCTGTCCTTGAGCAGCGCCTGCGCGCCGTCCAGATCAGCCAAGGCCTTGAGCAGCTGTTTATAGGCCTCGACGATCGGCTCCACCTCGGCGTATTCCCGGGAATAGGCGCGAAACTTGTTCTGATCGGAGATGACTTCCGCGTCGCCAAGCAACGCAGTCAATTCCTCGAAACGGTCGCTGAGGATATCCAGCTTATTGAGCAGTGACGCTTTCATTGCGGGGGTTTATCCGTCGAGCCCTCGTTAAGGGCAAAAAGTTCCTGGGCCATGGCCAGCGCATCGAGGCGACCTTCAGCAGACAGTTTTTTCAGTTGCACACTGGGTGCATGCAGCAATTTGTTGGTCAGGCCACGCGCCAGTTGCACCAGCACCTCTTCGGCATTGGCACCGTTGGCCAGCATGCGTTGCGCCTTGAGCAGCTCTTCGTCACGCAGGCGTTCGCTCTGCTGGCGGTAAGCCCGGAGCACATCGACCGCTGCCAGTTCGCGCAGGCGAAACATGAACTCGTCGGCGCCAATGGTCACCAGCTGCTCGGCAGCCATCGCGGCGCCCTGACGGCTTTTCATGTTTTCGGCGACCACTTCGTGCAGGTCGTCGACGGTATACAGGTAAACGTCGTCCAGCTCGCCGACTTCCGGCTCGATATCCCGGGGTACGGCGATATCGACCATGAAAATTGGCTTGTGCTTGCGCAACTTGAGCGCGCTTTCCACCGCGCCCTTGCCCAGAATCGGCAACTGGCTGGCCGTGGAGCTGATCACGATGTCGCTGTTGACCAGTTCGGCCGGAATATCCGCCAGCAACACCGCGTGGGCGCCGAACTCTGCGGCCAGGATGCTGGCGCGTTCCAGAGTCCGGTTGGCGACCACGATGCGCTTGACGCCCAGGTCGTGCAAATGGCGGGCGACCAGGGTGATGGTCTCCCCGGCGCCAATCAGCAAGGCCTGGCTGCGTTGCAGATCACTGAAGATCTGCTTGGCCAGGCTGACGGCGGCAAACGCCACGGAAACCGGGTTTTCGCCGATGGCCGTGTCGGTGCGCACCTGTTTGGCGGCGCTGAACGTGGCCTGGAACAGCCGGCCCAGCAGCGGACCGATGGTTCCGGCTTCCCGGGCCACGGCATAGGCTGATTTCATCTGGCCCAGGATCTGCGGTTCGCCCAATACCAGCGAATCGAGGCCGGACGCAACGCGCATCATGTGGCGCACGGCAGCATCGTCCTCGTGCACATAGGCACTGGCACGCAATTCTTCAAGGCTCAGCTGGTGATAGTCGGCCAGCCAGGCCAGGATGGATTCGGACGCGAGTTCATCGTGTTCGATGTACAACTCGCTGCGGTTGCAGGTCGAGAGGATCGCAGCTTCGCGGCTGTTGGTCAGGCGGCAGAGCTGCTGCAAGGCCTCAACTAACTGTTCAGGCGTAAATGCAACGCGCTCGCGGACGTCTACCGAGGCAGTCTTATGGTTAATACCAAGTGCAAGGAAGGCCATTCAAGGTCGCTGATGGTGACGTGAAGCCGGCAATTGTCCTACTTCAATAGATTCAGAACAACCACCGCAGACTATTGTCCTAACAGAGCCGCTGCATAAACGCCTCAAAACGGGACCTGCGGCCTGCAAAAAATCGCACGCCCAGCAGTTTTCCAACCGGCTGTGGGTTTGCTTCCAGCCTTGTGTCATGATGCCCAGACCGCAGGTAAGTCGTCCCTTCTTATATATGAATAGATCCTCCGCGTTATTCCTCGCCCTTGTCTTTCTGAGCGGCTGCCAGTCGATGGCCCCCGTTGAACCACAGGCAACGCCTGTGCCGAAGGACACGACTCCAGCGCCTGACGCCAAGCCTCAGGTCTATGGATCGTTCACTCAGGAAACCTTTGTCAGCCTGCTGAGCGCCGAGCTCGCGGGACAGCGCAATCGCTTTGATATCGCGCTGGACAACTACGTCACCCAGGCGATCAATACTCAGGATCCGGGTGTTTCCGAGCGCGCTTTCCGTATTGCCGAGTACCTGGGCGCCGATCAGGCTGCGCTGGACACCTCGCTGATCTGGGCCAGGAACGACCGAACCAATCTGGAAGCCCAGCGCGCCGCCGCGATTCAGCTGGCCCGCGCCGGTCGCTATGACGACTCCATGGTCTACATGGAAAAAGTCCTTCAGGGCCAGGGCGACACGCACTTCGATTTTCTTGCGTTGTCCGCTGCCGAAACCGACCCCGAGACGCGCAGTGCGCTGCTCAAAAGTTTCGACCGGCTGCTCGCCAAATACCCGAATAACGGCCAGCTGATTTTCGGCAAGGCGCTGCTGCTGCAACAGAACGGCGACGCCGAAAACTCCCTGAAGCTGCTCGAAGACAATCCGCCGAAAGAAGGTGAAGTGGCGCCGATCCTGCTGCGCGCCCGCCTTCTGCAAGGCATGAATCGCGGTAAGGAAGCGCTGCCGATCCTCGAAAAAAGCATCAAGAAATACCCGGACGACAAACGCCTGCGCCTGACTTACGCGCGCATGCTGGTTGAACAGAACCGCATGGCGGACGCCAAGGTTCAGTTTTCCAGCCTCGTTGAGCAGTTTCCCGAAGACGACGATCTGCGCTACTCCCTGGCGCTGGTATGCCTGGAAGCCAAGGCCTGGGACGAAGCGGCTGGCTATCTGGAAGACTTGATCGCCCGTGGCGCGCACGTCGACTCGGCGCACCTGAATCTGGGGCGCATCCACGAAGAGCGCAACGATCCACAAAGCGCTCTGGCTGAATACGCCCAGGTTGGACCCGGTTCCGACTTCCTTCCCGCGCAACTGCGTCAGGCCGATATCCTGATGGGCAACGGCAGCGCCGCCGAAGCCTCGAAACGCCTGGCCGAGTCTCGTGAAGCGCAGCCTGATTACGCCATTCAGCTGTACCTGATCGAGGCCGAAACCCTGGCCAACAACAACCAGGCCGAACGTGGCTGGCAAGTGTTGAACCAGGCGCTCAAGCAATATCCGGATGACCTGAACCTGCTGTACACCCGGGCGATGCTGGCCGAGAAGCGCGACGATCTGGCGCAGATGGAAAAAGACCTGCGCACGATTCTCAAGCGCGAGCCGGAAAACGTCATGGCCCTGAACGCCCTGGGCTACACCTTGTCCGACCGCACGACGCGTTACGCCGAAGCCAAGGACCTGATCGAAAAGGCTCACACCCTGAACCCGGACGACCCGGCCGTTCTCGACAGCCTCGGCTGGGTGAATTACCGCCTGGGCAACCTGGATGAAGCCGAACGCCTGCTGCGCCTGGCCCTGGAACGCTTCCCGGACCATGAAGTCGCCGCCCACCTGGGCGAAGTGCTCTGGGCCAAAGGCGAACAGCGCGAAGCCCGTAAAATCTGGGGCAAGGCCCTGGAACAGCAACCCGATAGCCCTATTTTGCGCAGCACCATGAAGCGCCTGACCGGATCCGAGACTCTTTAATTCTATGTTTTTGCGCCACGTAATCGTATTCAGCCTCATCGCCCTGCTCGCCGGCTGCGCCGGTATTTCCTCCCGTGAAGCCCTGGAGGGCAAGGGCGACCCGGCGCAATGGCGCCAGCACAAACAGCAACTGAGCAGCCTTGATGGCTGGCAGATCAACGGCAAGGTCGGTATCCGCGCCCCCAAGGATTCCGGCAGCGGCACGCTGTTCTGGCTGCAACGTCAGGACTACTACGACATTCGCCTGTCCGGCCCGCTGGGACGTGGCGCGGCACGCCTGACCGGCCGTCCTGGCGCCGTCAGCCTGGAAGTCGCCAACCAGGGCCGCTACGAATCGCCGGACCCGGAAACACTCTTGCAGGATCAACTGGGCTGGAAACTGCCAGTCTCGCACCTGGTCTGGTGGGTACGCGGCCTTCCCGCGCCGGACAGCAAAAGTCGTCTGCAGCTGGACGGCGACAGCCGCCTGGCGAGTCTCGAACAGGATGGCTGGCAGGTTGAATACCTGAGTTACGTCGAACAGAACGGCTACTGGCTGCCCGAACGCGTCAAGCTGCATGGCCAGGACCTCGATGTCACGCTGGTGATCAAGGACTGGCAACCGCGCAAATTGGGGCAATAAGCATGAGCGCTCCCCGCCTGACGTTGCCCGCCCCGGCAAAACTGAACCTGATGCTGCACATTCTTGGCCGTCGCCCTGACGGCTATCACGAACTGCAAACCATTTTTCAGTTTCTCGATTACGGCGACGAACTCAGTTTCGCCGTTCGCGAAGACGGCGAGATTCGCTTGCAAACCGACATTCCCGGTGTTGCGCACGACAGCAATCTGATCGTCAAGGCGGCCCGCGCGCTGCAACAACAATCCGGCTGCACCCTCGGCATGGACATCTGGCTGGAAAAACGCCTGCCCATGGGCGGCGGAATCGGCGGTGGAAGCTCCGATGCGGCGACGACGCTGCTCGGCTTGAATCATTTGTGGCGGCTGGGCTGGGACGAAGACCGGCTTGCCGCACTGGGCCTGACGCTCGGCGCGGACGTACCGGTTTTCGTGCGTGGACACGCCGCATTTGCTGAGGGTGTGGGCGAAAAACTCACCCCCGTAGACCCCGAAGAACCGTGGTATCTGGTGCTCGTGCCGCAAGTATCTGTAAGTACAGCAGAAATTTTTTCAGATCCGCTGTTGACACGTAACACTCCTCCCATTAAAGTGCGCCCCGTTCCCAAGGGAAACAGTCGAAATGACTGCTTACCGGTTGTAGCAAGGCGTTATCCAGAAGTACATAACGCTTTGAATTTGTTAGGTAATTTTACTGAAGCAAAATTAACCGGAACTGGAAGTTGTGTGTTTGGGGCCTTCCCAAACAAAGCTGAAGCTGATAAAGTCTCGGCCCTTCTGACAGAGACCCTTACAGGGTTTGTAGCAAAGGGAAGCAACGTGTCAATGTTGCATCGCAAGCTGCAAGACCTGCTCTAAAAGGAACCGAGTACTGGGTACTCGATGCAACAAATACAGGGGCGTCGCCAAGCGGTAAGGCAGCAGGTTTTGATCCTGCCATGCGTTGGTTCGAATCCAGCCGCCCCTGCCATTTTCTATACTCATCCAGGTTACCCTCAGCCTCTAGGTACTGCGCGTGTCCAAGATGATGGTCTTTACGGGGAACGCTAACCCCGATCTGGCTCGACGTGTCGTACGTCAGCTGCATATCCCACTAGGTGATGTCTCCGTCGGCAAGTTTTCCGATGGCGAAATCAGTACTGAGATAAATGAAAACGTCCGCGGTAAAGACGTCTTCATCATTCAGCCGACTTGCGCTCCGACCAACGATAACCTGATGGAACTCGTCGTGATGGCTGATGCCTTCCGTCGCTCCTCAGCGTCCCGAATCACTGCGGTGATTCCTTACTTTGGTTATGCCCGTCAGGATCGCCGTCCGCGTTCCGCACGTGTGGCTATCAGCGCGAAAGTCGTCGCTGACATGCTTACCGTGGTCGGGATCGATCGTGTTCTCACGGTTGATCTGCATGCTGACCAAATCCAGGGTTTCTTCGATATTCCGGTAGATAATATCTACGGCTCCCCGGTTCTGGTGGATGACATTGAAGATCAACGCTTCGAAAACCTGATGATTGTCTCCCCGGATATCGGTGGCGTCGTGCGTGCACGGGCCGTTGCCAAATCCCTGGGCGTCGATCTCGGGATCATCGACAAGCGCCGTGAGAAAGCCAATCACTCTGAAGTGATGCATATCATCGGTGATGTCGAAGGGCGTACCTGTATTCTGGTCGATGACATGGTCGATACCGCCGGCACTCTGTGCCACGCGGCTAAAGCCCTGAAAGAGCATGGCGCTGCCAAGGTCTTTGCCTACTGCACACACCCTGTGCTGTCGGGTCGGGCCATCGAAAACATTGAAAATTCCGTGCTGGACGAACTGGTGGTAACCAATACCATTCCGTTGTCCGCTGCTGCACAGGCCTGTAGCCGTATCCGTCAACTGGATATCGCTCCGGTAGTCGCCGAGGCGGTCCGCCGCATCAGCAACGAAGAATCGATCAGCGCGATGTTTCGCTAGGGTTTAGCCCGGCAGATATCTCGTTGACGAAAAGCGCCCCGCCCTGACATTCGGTCAGGGCGGGGCTTTTTTGCCCATACCGTCTTAGCGCTGGTCGCAAACGCGAAGACGAATGTGGTTAATTTGGAGAAACAACATGAACGATTTTACTTTGAATGCTGAACTGCGTTCCGACCTGGGGAAAGGTGCGAGCCGCCGCCTGCGTCGTCTCGCAAGCCTGGTTCCAGCTGTCGTCTACGGTGGCGAAAAAGCCCCTGAGTCCATCAGCATGCTGGCTAAAGAAGTTGCCAAGCTGCTGGAAAACGAAGCTTCGTACAGCCACATCATCGAGCTGAACATTGCTGGCAAAAAGCAAAACGTCATCATCAAAGCTCTGCAACGTCACCCGGCCAAAGGCCACGTGATGCACGCTGACTTCGTACGCGTTGTAGCTGGCCAGAAACTGACCGCTATCGTGCCTGTACACTTTGTTGGTGAAGAAGCGCCAGTCAAGAAAGGCGGCGAAGTTTCGCACGTGACTTCCGAACTGGAAGTAAGCTGCCTGCCGAAAGATCTGCCTGAGTTCATCGAAGTAGACGTGTCTGCTCTGGAAATCGGTTCGATCATTCACCTGTCCGACCTGAAAGCGCCTAAAGGCGTTGAGTTCGTGGCACTGGCGCACGGTAACGACCTGGCTGTTGCCAACGTTCACGCTCCACGCGTTGCACCGACCGAAGACGCAGCAGAAGAAGGCGCCGCCGAGTAATTCATTACTTGGTAACGCCGGAGTTGCTCGGGAAGCATCGTGAAAGACAGCAGGCAAATCGGGCAGGATCGCGGAGTTTACATCATGGTAAATGAGCAGTTTTTGTCCCCGTTTGCCGCTGTCATCAGCGGTGTTATCCACAGCTCAAAAGAAGGGCCCCTGTCGTGACTGCCATACAACTGATCGTTGGCCTGGGAAATCCAGGCGCTGAATACGAACAGACCCGGCATAACGCAGGGGCTCTTTTTGTTGAACGTATCGCCGACGCGCAACGAGTCAGTCTCGTCGCCGAGCGCAAATTTTTTGGCCTGACCGGGCGCTTCAGTCACCAGGGTCAGGATGTTCGTCTATTGATCCCCACCACGTTCATGAACCGCAGCGGCCAGTCCGTCGCGGCACTCGCCGGTTTCTATCGTATTCCGGTCGAGGCGATCCTGGTGGCCCATGACGAACTCGATCTGCCTCCGGGCGTCGCCAAGCTCAAGCAGGGCGGCGGCCATGGCGGTCACAATGGGCTGCGCGACATCATCGCGCAGCTTGGCAATCAGAATACTTTTCACCGTCTGCGACTTGGCATCGGCCACCCGGGCGACGCCAGCAAGGTCTCCGGTTTTGTCCTCGGTCGAGCGCCTCGCGCCGAACAGGAAAAACTGGACGCCAGTATCGACTTTGCCCTCGGCGTGCTGCCGGATATCTTCGCCGGGGAATGGAACCGAGCGATGAAAAACCTGCACAGCCAGAAGGCCTGACATCACTCGAGGGGAAACATCATGGGCTTCAATTGCGGCATCGTCGGCCTGCCCAACGTCGGCAAATCCACTCTGTTCAACGCCCTGACCAAGTCCGGGATTGCAGCGGAGAACTTCCCCTTCTGCACCATCGAACCGAACACCGGGATCGTGCCAATGCCGGATCCGCGCCTGGCGGCACTGGCGGCCATCGTTAACCCGAAGCGCATCCTGCCGACCACCATGGAATTCGTCGACATCGCTGGCCTGGTTGCCGGTGCGTCCAAAGGCGAAGGCCTGGGCAACAAGTTCCTGGCCAACATCCGTGAAACCGATGCTATCGCACACGTTGTGCGCTGCTTTGAAGACGAAAACGTGATCCACGTTTCCAACAGCGTCGATCCAAAGCGCGACATCGAAATCATCGACCTGGAACTGATCTTCGCCGACCTCGACAGCTGCGAAAAACAGCTGCAGAAAGTCACGCGCAATGCCAAGGGCGGCGACAAGGACGCAGTGGTCCAGAAAGGCCTGCTGGAGCAATTGATCGCTCACTTCACCGAAGGCAAACCAGCGCGCACGCTGATGAAAACCATGAACGCCGACGACAAGGCAGTGGTTCGTGGCTTCCATCTGCTGACCACCAAGCCGGTCATGTACATTGCCAACGTCGCTGAAGACGGCTTCGAAAACAACCCGCTGCTGGACGTCGTCCGCGCCATCGCCGAAGAAGAAGGCGCAATGCTGGTGCCGGTCTGCAACAAGATTGAAGCCGAAATTGCCGAGCTTGATGACGGCGAAGAGAAGGACATGTTCCTCGAAGCTCTCGGCCTCGAAGAACCCGGCTTGAACCGCGTGATCCGCGCCGGTTATGAAATGCTGCACTTGCAGACTTATTTCACTGCTGGCGTCGAAGAAGTCCGCGCCTGGACTGTCCGCGTCGGTGCCACCGCACCACAAGCCGCTGGCGTGATCCACACCGACTTCGAAAAAGGCTTCATCCGCGCCGAGTGCATTGCCTACAACGACTTCATCCAGTACAAGGGCGAAGCCGGTGCCAAGGAAGCAGGCAAATGGCGCCTGGAAGGCAAGGACTACATCGTCAAAGACGGTGACGTGCTGCACTTCCGCTTTAACGTGTAACGGTGACCGTGGATTTACACGGAACTCGATAGACCGAAGATCCCCGTAATCACTTGCTGATACGGGGATTTTTGCGTCTAGGGATCACCATCCTCCTCCATTGTGATCTGGGTTGTTGATGGGTACGCTACCGGGTCGCTTCGGGTAAAGGGTGCGCTTTCTCAGGCGGCTTGATTGAGCCGATGTAAACCGCAACGATAGTCACCAGCGCGCCGCAAATCTGCAGCGTGGAGCTGGCCTTGCCGAGAAAGGTGACATCAATGAAATACGTGATCACCGGCTCCAGTAACAGGATCAGTCCGGCCAACCCCAGGCTGATGGCTCCGATCGAACGGTTGACCAGCAACCAGCCTACAAACTGCACCAGTACCCCGTATATGATCAGCATCAGCAAGGTTTGCCCATCCACGATGGCCAGGCTTTCCCCAGTTGCCAACGCGTATGTCAGCAGAACCAGTGCCGCCCAAAGACTCAAATTGAGCATCTGTGCGATCTTGTCACCCCCGCCGTCAGGCAACTGGGTGTTGATCTTCAGGAAGTACACACAGATGGCATACGCCAGCCCCGACAGCACGCCATACACCACGCCCTTGATCCCTACCGCACTGGTCATCTCGGGTAGCAACAACAGATAGAGCCCAACAAATGCCAAGGTAATGGATACCAGAAAGTAGATCGAAGGTTTTTCCTTCAACAGATACAACCCCAGCAGGGTCATGAAGAACACCTGACAGTTGGTCAGGATCGAGCCGATACCCGGGCCGACGATATAGATGCTCTGGTGCCAGAGCACCAGGTCAATGGCCAAAAATACCCCAGCCAACGCGGTGTACAGTTGCGCCTTGGCGCTTTTGAGCAGCACCGGTGTTTTGCGCACCTTGAGCAGCAGGAAGAACAGGATCGAGGCGAACACCATCCGATAGAACCCTGCGCCACCCGCGCCGATATGGGCGAAAGCGACGGCTAGAGCAGACAGACTGAGCATCAGTCCACCGATGGTCAATTCAATGATTGCCCGATTGTTAGTAGTCGACATGAGAAACCTCATTGATAAATACCGGTATTAATTTTATGAACACTCACAACTCCCCCGGGCAACAAACATCAGACTCGACAAAGCAGAAAAGCCCCAAAGGGCTTTTCTGCCACGGGCCCGAAAAAACAACTGACTTTTAATTGGCTTTAATAGTCAGCAGCAACACAACGCTTTAAACTTCTTGCGCGGCCAACTTCAACCATTGTTGTACCGGTGCATAACCCAGAATATTTTCAACATAGCACTGAAGTTGTGCGGGGATGGCAATACCATAACGACGGAAGCGGAACACCACCGGAACAAACATCGCATCCACAATGCCGAAGTCACCGCAGAGGAATTGTGTTGAACCACTCACCTCACGGAGCTGGTTCCAGATAGCGAATACCCGCATGATTTCCTCTCGGGTCTCGGCGGTCAGGCTTTCCGGGATGTCACCGCTGTTCAGGCCAAACGACATCTGCGTGCGTAAGTGGGTGAAACCGGAGTGCATCTCTGCCACAGCGGCTCGTGCCAACGCCTTGACCCGTGAATCCTGGGGCCAAAGGTTGGCGGCCGGATACGTGTCGGCAGTGTATTCGCTGATGGCGAGGCTGTCGCTGATGACGACATCATCAAGCAGCAGCGCCGGCACCTTGCCGGAAGGCGAGTGCTCCAGAATGCGCTGGTGGGTGTCGCTTTGTTCCAGTTTGATCTGAAGGGTTTCAAATGCAACATCCGCTGTCACAAGAACCAGCCACGCACGAAATGACCATGAAGATTTATTAAAATCCCCAACCACCAGTTTTGTAGACATCGCATCCCCTAGCCTGTTTTATGAAATAGGTGCTAAATTTAGCGACCTTTTTTTCATACGTATTGCACAAAACTGGACAATTCATGGACGAGAATCGCCATAACAAAGCCCCTCAAAAAGACAAGGACTTTGTTCAATTCTGGCGTATACCAGAAGGTGACTGTGAGTTGCTATCTGCCCGTTACAGCACTCAAACTTTCGGCCGACATTCGCATGACCGGTACGCTATCGGCGTTATAAGTAGCGGTATTGAAAAACTTTTTTATCGCGGCAGTTACTACATGGGTGGCGCTGGCAGTGTGGTCACCATTACCCCCGGGGAGATCCACGACGGCTTGCCAGGCAATGATGAGGGCTGGATGTATCGAATGCTCTATATCGACCCCGAATGGGTCAATCGGATGGTGTTTCAAGGGCGCTTTTCCGACGATCATATTCATCTTTTTCAAACAGCTCTGAGCCAGGTCCCCGACTTCGCCCGGACCTTTTTGCATCAACATCAAATCATTGAAAAATCCCCCTCCAGCCTTGAACGGGAAACTATCCTGCTGGATCTGGTGACGCAGGTCTTCGAGCGTAGCGGAGCGCCCATCGAACCAGTCAGTGCGGCTGAGCAGCATGCCGTGCAAAAGATCAAGAAGAAGCTCGAAGACGAGTTCGACAAACATCTTTCTCTGGAAGAACTGGCGCAACTGGTGAACCTCGACCCTCTTTACCTGATCCGGGTGTTCAAAAAAAGCGTTGGCGTCTCTCCCCACAGCTATCAAATCCAGAAAAGAATTGCCCAGGTACAAAACCTGCTGCGCACCGGGTCCAGTCTCGCAGAAGCGTCATTCACTTGCGGCTTCTTCGATCAAAGCCACATGACCCGAGCCTTCAAAAAAGTAGTCGGCATCACACCCGGCAGTTTCCGCAACAGCAGTATCTGAGCCTGTCAGCGACCCCATAGCCCGACTCGTTTGTCAGCCCTGAAAGGCCTTGTGGGATATGATTTTACAAGGTCTAAACCCCATGACTTCTGGTTTAACGCGTGACCAGAAAGTGGCGCTTTCCGGGGTTTCCAGAGATCGCATGGAACCCTGACGAAGACCGCAGAAGCCCCGTACATCCGGGCTTTTGCGTATCAGAGAAGTCATTCGCTGACCAACACACCTTCTTGATCACAGCGTTTAGGACTATGGTGAGGATCCGTTCAAGCAGCTGGCCCGGCATCAGGTTATTACCGATCACCGTTGAAGAAGGATGCTTCCATGTTAGGCATAGTCCAGTTTCCGCTGTTTGTATTAGCAGTCATGGCCCTCAATGCTACGCCAGGGCCAGATGTCGCCTATGTCGCGGGCCAAAGTATGGTGCATGGCCGGCGCGCAGGTATTCTTTCCGCCCTGGGCGTTGCCTTGGGCGGATGCCTGCACACGATTTGTTGTGCGGTCGGGCTCACCGCCCTGCTGGCTGCTTCACCTTCAGCGTTCATCGCGATCAAGTACCTGGGCGGGCTATACCTCATATATCTGGGCCTGCGAACACTCTTCGCAAAAGCCACGCCAGGCCACATCCGTGGTGCGCCTCCCCGGCTCAACCATCGGGCGCTTTTGTTTCGTGGTTTCCTGACGAACGCGTCGAACCCCAAAGTCCTGCTGTTTTATGTCGCATTCTTTCCACAATTCGTTACGCCCGACAGCGTCGACAAAACTGCGGCATTTCTGGTGCTCGGTGCAGTGTTCGTGTTCCTGGGGCTGGTCAATGATATTGCCGTCGCGTGGTTAGCCGCGAAAGCCGCACGTGCTGTCGGCGGACGTCCGCAGGTCAGGCAATGGATAGATAGAGTGATCGGTATCACATTCATCGGACTGGGCGTTCGACTCGCGCTGACTCACAAGTGAACACAGGTTTGCAGAGGATTGCCGCCCTGGCCACAAGCGGGCGGCAGGACAGCTCAATGCTTCTGAAACGCCGTCATTTCCTGCATCAGTTGATTCAATAAGCGACTTGATCCCACGCTGAGTTGCCTACCCAGGCGGCTGATCAGATGCACCTGAGAATTGCTGAACACCTCGGACTCCAGTGGCAGCGCCCGCAACTTGCCACTTTCCAGCTCATCGACCATGACGAAGGTCGGCAGCAAGGTCACGCCGCCTTGCATGGCGAAGCGCTTGAGCATGGCGAAGGTGTTGCAGGTCAGGGTCGGAATCAGGGAAACCCCGGACTGCTGCTCGGCCTGAGTCAGGATCTGGCGAATGCCGTAGGACACGCCAAGCAATCCCAGACGATACGCGTCCAGCCCCTTGAGCGGCAGCGGGCCCTGCGTCTGTGCGAGCGGATGCTCGGGGCTGACCGCCACGCAAACCGGCTGCTTCTGATGGGCGTGTGAACGGATTTTCGGATCGGTCGGTGGATTGAACACCAGGCCGATATGCGCCTCGTCTTCAACGACCTGGCGAATCACTTCGTTGGTGCCGCACACATTCACTTGCAGCTCGACCTTGGGGTAAAGCGTCGAGAATTTGGCCAGCGGTTCGGCCAATCCGTCGATGAAGCCCTCGCCGATTGCGAGGATCACCGAGCCGCTTTGCAGCCCGCGCAGGGCTTGTAGCGATTCGAGCAAAACTTCCTGTTGCGACAGGCGCTGGCGGTAATAACCCAGCACCTTCTCCCCCGCCTCCGTCGGCTTCACGCCGCGTCGATGCCGCTCAAGCAGCGGCGTGCCCAGCTCGTGTTCAAGCTGAGCGATTTGCCGGCTGACCGCTGACGGCGCCACGTCGAGAAAATCCGCAGCGCCGCGCACACTGCCCAATCGCACGGCTTCGAAGAAATACAGGATGCGTCGATCTTGAACCAGACTCATAACCACCTGCGTTGCGCTGAACGCAACAAAAATGAATTTAGCGATTATTGCTGCGTGGGCAGACCGATGTCCATACTCGGGCCATCCGCAATTAAAACTGAACATGCGGCCTTGCGTGTCAAACAGCTAAGCGAGCATTTCTAGATGACTATAAAAGTAGGTGTGATTGGCCTGGGCAACATGGGCGGCGGCATGGCTGCGACCCTGGCGAGCAAGGGCTTCGATGTCAGCGGTTTCGACTTGTCGGCCGCAGCGCTGGCCACTGCCGAGAGCAAGGGCGTCAAACCTGTAACGGACCGTACTGCGCTGATCAAACAGGTCGACGTGCTGATTCTGTCGCTGCCCAAGGCCGAACACGTCGAAGCGGTATGTCTTGGCGCTGACGGCATCCTCGAACAAGGCAACCGTGGCCTGATCGTCGTCGACACCACCACTTCCACACCTGAGGCCAGCCGCAAGGTCGCCGCTGCCCTGGCAGAAAAAGGCATTGGCTTCATCGACGCACCGGTTTCCGGCGGCCCTAAAGGCGCAGCCACCGGCACCATGTCGATGGTGATCGGCGCTGAAGACGATGATCTGGCTAAAGTCATGCCGGTCCTCGAAGGCATGAGCGGCACTCGCGTACACGTCGGCAAATGCGGCGCAGGCAACGTGGCGAAAATTGCCAACAACATGCTTGCTGCTTGCCACCTGATCAGCACTGCCGAAGCGGTAAGCATGGCAGCCAAGGCCGGCGTCGATCCGGAAAAGCTCATGCTCGGCCTCAACGCCGGTTCCGGCCGTAGCGGCGCGACCCAAGTGATGTTTCCGACCTGGGTGCTGAACAAAACCTACAACTCCGGTTTCACCATGGGCCTGATGCGCAAAGACGTCGGCCTGGCGACCGATCTGGCTGCAAGCCTCGATCTGGACTTGCCATTGGCACGCATCGTCGCGCAACTGTGGGCCGCCAGCAGCGAAACGCTGCCGGATGGCGAAGACTTCAACTGCATCGTGCAGCGCACCGATGCCCAGCTATTCGGCAAAGGGGAATAACCCATGAGCACGCAAAAAATCCTTGAACTGATGCGCCCGTATTGGGGCGACCGCAGCACGGTTGGCAGCTATGTCGGTGGCGAATTCGTCGCCGGCCATGGCGCCCCGGTTGAAGTGCGCAACGCTCACGATGACAGCCTGATGCTGAGCTACGCCGATGCCGACACTTCGCTGGTCGACGTGACCGACAAGGCAGCGAAAACCGCTCAAATCCAGTGGGCCGCATTGACCGCCCAGGCGCGCGGCCGCTTGATGTATCAGGTCGGCGCGCTGATTCGCCAGGAAGCCGCCAACCTGGCACAGATCGAATCCCTGACCGCCAACAAGCCAATCCGCGACGCAACGGTTGAAGTGGCGAAAGTCGCCGAGATGTTCGAATACTACGCGGGCTGGGCCGACAAGCTGCACGGCGAAGTGATTCCGGTGCCGACCTCGCACCTCAATTACGTGACCTACGAACCACTGGGCACGGTCCTGCAGATCACCCCGTGGAACGCACCGATTTTCACCTGCGGCTGGCAGATCGCTCCGGCTATCGCTGCCGGTAACGCAGTGATTCTCAAGCCGTCCGAGCTGACTGCGTTGTCTTCACTGGCGGTTGCCGTTTTGATTGAACGCGCGGGCATCCCCAAAGGGCTGGTTAACGTGATTGCCGGGTTCGGCCATACCATCGGCCAGGCGCTGATCGCCAAGGCCGATATTCGTAAAGTGGTGTTTGTCGGCTCGCCAGCCACTGGCCGCCACATTGCCATTGCCGCCGCGCAACGCTGTATCCCGTGCGTGATGGAACTGGGTGGCAAGTCCGCCAATATCGTCTTCGAAGACGCTGACCTGGAAGTCGCCCTGCGTGGCGCGCAGGCGGCGATTTTCTCCGGCGCCGGACAAAGCTGCGTGTCCGGTTCACGACTGCTGATCCAGGAGTCGATTTTCGAGCGATTCACCACCGCCCTTGCGGCGGCTGGCAAGCAGTTCAAGGTCGGCGATCCGAGCAACCCGGAAACCCAGATCGGCCCGATCAACAACGCCAAGCAATACGCCCACGTTAAAAACATGGTTGAAGGCGCGTTGAAAGACGGCGCCAAACTGGTCGGCGTCGATGCCGATCCGCTGCCGGATGGGCCGGGTTACTACGTCAACCCGACAGTGCTGGCAGGTAATAACGCGCTGTATTGCGCTCAGGAAGAAATTTTCGGTCCGGTGGTCGTGGCCATCCCGTTCAAGGACGAAGCCGACGCGATCCGCATTGCCAACGACAGCCGCTTCGGCCTGGCGGGCGGCGTGTGGACCCGTGATGTCGGGCGCGCTCACCGCGTCGCCAAACAAGTGCGGGCCGGGACCTTTTGGGTCAACGGCTACAAGACCATTCATGTCAGCTCGCCGTTCGGCGGCTATGGCGAAAGCGGTTATGGCCGTTCGTCTGGCCTTGATGCATTGCGCGAGTACAGCGAAGTCAAAAGTGTCTGGGTCGAAACCGCTGCCGTGCCTGCGGTCAGTTTTGGCTACGGCGCGAGCCTGGAGTAAATCGCATGACTGTTTCCAAGAATCTGATCGAAGACGCCATCACCTGGCGTCGCGACTTTCACTCGGCACCGGAGCTGGGTTTCGAAGAGCTGCGCACCTCTGAACGGGTCGCGCAGTTGCTGGAAAGCTTCGGCATCGAGGTCCATCGCGGCCTCGGCGGCACCGGCGTGGTCGGTACGCTGCGCACCGGCGATGGCCCGACGATTGGCATCCGCGCCGACATGGACGCGCTGCCGATTCAAGAGTTGGCGAAGCATTCCCACAGTTCGAATCACAAGGGCTGCATGCACGCTTGTGGTCACGATGGGCATACCGCCATCTTGCTCGCCACCGCGCGCCATCTGAGCGAGACGCGCAATTTCAGCGGCACCGTGCATTTCGTGTTTCAGCCTGCCGAGGAAAATCTCGGCGGTGCCGGCAAGATGATCGAGGACGGTTTATTCAAGCGTTTCCCGATGCAGGCGATATACGGTCTGCATAACTGGCCGGGCGTGCCGGCCGGGCACGTGGTGATCAATCCGGGGCCGATGATGGCGTCGCTGGACACCTTTGAGATCATCCTGACCGGCAAAGGCAGCCACGCCGCCATGCCGGACAAAGGCGCCGACCCGATTGTTGCCGCAGCAGAATTGGTGCTGGGCTTGCAGACCATCACTTCGCGACGCCTCTCGCCGCTGGATTCGGCGGTGATCAGCATCACCCAGTTCAATGCGGGCGAGGCGATCAACGTGATCCCGGAAGTCGCTGTCCTGCGCGGCACCGTACGCTGCCTGCAATCGCCGGTACGCGACAAGGTCGAAAAACTGATCGGCGAATTCGTCGAGCAGCTGCCGACGGCGTTCGGTGTCAGCGGCAAGCTGGCCTACAAAGTCGGTTACCCGGTCACGGAAAACAATGTCGATGCAGCCGCGACGATTCGTCGAGCGGCCATTGCGGCTGTCGGCGAAGAGAAGGTTCAGTGGGGCTGCAATCCGTCCATGGCGTCCGAAGATTTCGCGTTCATGCTCAATGAATGTCCGGGTGCGTATGTCTGGCTCGGCGTAGATGGCGAACAACCTTCAGCGGCGCTGCACAACCCGTACTACGACTTCAACGACCAGGCCATCGAGCCCGGTGTTGCGGTGTGGACGAGCCTGGTGGAGCAGGAATTGCCGCAGCGCTAACAGCATTATAGGAGCGAGGCTTGCCCGCGAAGGCGTCAGATCAGGCGATGGAGATGCCTCCTGATAGGTCCATTCGCGGGCAAGCCTCCAACGAATCAAATCAACTAGCACTCCACCCACTTCACCGCCAACCCGCCGCGTGATGTTTCCTTGTATTTGTCGAGCATGTCGGCACCGGTGTCGCGCATGGTGCGAATGGCTTGATCCAGGGAAATGAAGTGCTCGCCGTCGCCGCGCATGGCCATTTGCGCGGCATTGATCGCTTTGACGGCGGCGATGGCGTTGCGCTCGATGCATGGCACTTGTACCAGACCACCCACCGGATCGCAGGTCAGCCCCAGGTTATGCTCCAGACCGATCTCCGCCGCGTTTTCCACTTGCTCCGGGGTCGCGCCGAGAATCTCCGCCAACCCCGCCGCCGCCATGGCGCACGCCGAACCGACTTCGCCCTGACAGCCGACTTCCGCACCGGAAATCGACGCGTTCTTTTTGCACAGAATCCCCACCGCTGCCGCGCTCAGAAAAAACCGCACCACGTCATCTTCGTTGGCATCGGGATTGAATTTCATGAAGTAATGCAGGACTGCCGGGATGATCCCCGCAGCACCATTGGTCGGTGCAGTGACCATGCGCCCGCCTGCTGCGTTCTCTTCATTGACCGCCAGAGCAAACAGGTTGACCCATTCCATGGCGCTCAAGGTCGAGCTGATCACGTTGGGCTTGCCCAGCTCCTGGAGGCTGCGATGCAGACGGAACGCACGACGCCGCACATTCAGGCCACCGGGCAGAATGCCTTCCTCGCTCAAGCCTTTGTTCACGCAGTCCTGCATCGCGCTCCAGATATGCATAATCTTCGCGCGGATTTCTGTCTCGGTGCGCCAGACTTTTTCGTTCTCCAGCATCAGACCGGAAATGCTCAGCCCGTGCTTTTTGCACAGACGCAACAATTGCGCGCCGCTGGAAAAATCGTAAGGCAGCTCGGTGGTATCACTGTCCAGGACGCCGCTGGCCGCCTGTTCGGCATCAATGACAAAACCGCCGCCCACCGAATAATAAGTCTGCTCATACAGCTCGCCAGTGGCACCATAGGCGCAGAGCGTCATGCCGTTGGGGTGATAAGGCAGGCTCTCTTCCAGCAGGCGCATGTCACGCTGCCAGTCGAAGGTGATCTGATGGTCACCCGCCAGCAGCAACTCCTGCGCCTCAAGCACCGCTTGCACACGCGGGGCGACTTGAGCCGGGTCGACCTGATCGGGCCATTCGCCCATCAAGCCGATGACCACGGCCCGGTCGCTGCCATGCCCAATCCCGGTTGCCGACAACGAGCCGTACAAACGCGCTTCGACGCGCTCGACCTTGTCCAGCAGCTGCATTTCACGCAGTTGGGTGCTGAAGATCGCTGCAGCCCGCATCGGTCCCACGGTATGAGAACTGGACGGGCCGATGCCGATTTTGAACATGTCGAAGACGCTGATAGCCATACAGATTTCTCGATTCGTGAGAGGCTTGAGGAACCACTTTTCTATGCTTGGCATTCTTGGCATTGCCCGGCTGATCGACAAACGAAACTTCCTAAGCCACGGTTAAGCAGAACTGATCAATGAGCAAAATCCTCAACGCGCAAATGCACGCCTGGCTTCAAGTCTTCGCCTGCGCAGCCCGGCACCTGTCATTCACCCGCTGCGCGGATGAGCTGCATGTCACGCCCGGCGCCATCAGCCAGCAGATGCGCCAGCTGGAAGAACGCCTGGGGTTCGCGTTGTTTCATCGGGTCGGACGCGGGCTGGAACTGACCGCTGAAGGCCAGCGCCTGGCGGTGGTCGCCAACGAAGTGCACAGCCGCATCGATGACGAACTGCGCCTGCTGCACTCCGGCCGTATCGGCGGGGTGTTCAAGCTGCGCTGCATTCCGTCGTTCCTCAGCAAGTGGCTGATGCCGCGCTTGCCATTGCTGGAACAGGCGTTCCCGGACATTCAATTGCGTATCGTTGCCGAAGACAGCAGCGGCTCGCTGCGCGACGACGACTTCGATCTGGCCATCGACCTGAACGACGGCAGTTATCCGGGCCTGATGACTACGTCACTACTGGAAGAGGAACTGTTTCCGGTCTGCTCCCCTGCCCTGCAGCAAGGCAAGCCACCGTTGGATACGCCCAGCCAATTGGTGCATTACCCGTTGCTGCACGACATCACCGCCTGGCGTGGCAGCTACGAATATGCGGAGTGGGAGTTTTACCTGAACGCCATTGGCGCATCCGGCATCGATGTGCGGCGCGGCCACACGTTCAATCGCAATCACCTGACCATCGAAGCGGCGATCATGGGCATGGGCGTGGCCATTGCACGCAAGGCGTTGATCACCAACGAGCTGGAAGAAGGCTCATTGATCGTGCCGTTCGGCCATCCAATTGCAGCGCGGAAAAAATACGTATTGGTTTACCGCGAAGGCGCACTCAACACCCCGGCGCGGCGTGCGGTGCATGACTGGTTGGTGGAACAGGCGTTGATGCGTTGATGCCAACTACCGTTGGAGGCTTACCCGCGAAGCTGTTGTTCCGGTTCGCGGGCAAGCCTCCAACGGATCTGGACATACAGCCGATGCATTTGTGTCTACTGGAATGCCGTCTTCCCGGCTAAAGCCGGTCCCACAGTGGGACCGGCTTTAGCCGGGAAGGTGTCGGTTCAGACAATACGTCTGGCGCCTGGCGGTTGCCCCCAGACATAAAATCTCCAACAATCCGTGGTCTAGTGGAAGAACTCGGCAATCATCACGGCACCGATAAACGTGCCGAAGTTCGCCAGGAACGACACCAGCACGATGCGCCAGCCCAGCAGGCGGAAGGCCGGCAAGTCCTTGGCAATCGACAGGCCCGCGAAGGCCAGCATCGGCGTGATCACCGCCAGCATGTTGACCGCGCCGACCATCTGCGACACCTGCGCCGCCCAAGGGCACAGCGGCGAGGTCATGAACATCGCGACCACCGAGACGGTGCAGACCGCCGGGATCTTGCGCCGCAAGGCAACACACAGCATCTCGCCGATGAACACGGCCAGAATCATGATCGCCACACCACCAAAGGCTGCCGACGAAAGCGTCTTGTAGCCCACATAGTTGGCGATCAAGGCCAATGCGCCCGCTGCCAGCCACGCGCTGATCTTGCCGGGCCAGCCCAGTTCGCGAACTTCCAGCTGCACGTCGTCATGCCTGGGCCCGGAGGTCAGGACCGAGGCCTTGGTGGTGCGGCCGATGATCGGCTCCAGCACGCGGTAGCCCCAGACTGCCAACGGCAACGAGATGAACAGCGTGAAGTACGTGCCAATGGTGGTGGTGATCAGGTTCGACGCGGCGGCCAGCGCCATGACTTCCTTGGCCACTTCCGGCGTCTGCTGGGCTGCGATGGCGCCAGCGGCGGCGGCCATCATGCTGCCCGAACCGATGCCGGAGCCCATCGCCAGCGAGTTGGGATGGAAGATCCCCAGGCTGGCAATAAAGCCGGCGACGATAGCGATGAACAGCGCACCGAACAAAGTGCCAGTCAGGTATTCGGCCAACACGCCGCGACCTTCGGGAGAGTCCATGCCGTAACGCTCGCCGATGATCGCCAGGCTAGGCTCGCGACCCACCGAGAACGTCGCACCAATCGCTTCGCGCTTGATACCCAGCACCAAGGCGACCGGCAGACCCAGGATAACCGTGCCGACAAAGTGGCCGAACTCCTGAAACACCAACGCCCAGCCGGAGGCAAACACCACTGGCAAGGAGCCGCCAACCACCATGCCCAGCTTGGCGATGAACACCAGCAACGCAGGTTGCAGAATCGAAGCGGAACGCATTTGATCGCCGTAATCGAGGCCGATGGTGCCCGGTATCCGACGACTGATCAGGCCAATGCCCGCACCGATCAGCAATGCCCAGACCATTGGCAGCAACACGACCTTGCCGGGGCCCAGGGGAATACTGATGGCACCGATCGACTCGGCAATAATCAGGATGACTGCGGCCCAGACGTACAGTTTGACCGTCGACGAAACGGCGCGGCTATCACCCAGTGTCACGGCTTGCGAATGTTGCATGGTAATCCCCTTCACCTGCTGAGCAGCCGTCATGCGGTCGCTCAATAGTTGTTGTTTTTCAGGAGGCGCCGACGGCACCCAGGGCAGTTTCAAATCCATGCCAGGCATGGAGGCTCACGCTAGCGGGCCATATCTCTTATCGCGCGAATCTGTCGAGCAGACCGGCCTTTGGCTACCGCAACGGGCGAGGCGAAAAAATACCCTGTCGAAGGGAACTTCAACGCGCCTGACCACTCTGCGGTGCAGTTCGAGTATGGGTAGCGTGAGGGCTCACACCAATATTGCTGATTGGATTTATTGTTGCCTTAAACAGAACACCAAAAGCGGGACAGCATAAGAATTCGGCGCATTCAACGCGCGGGAAAACAGAAGCTGTGGGAGTGAACGTGTTCGCGAATCAGGTGCCTCGGTGGACGAGATCACCGCGTTATGGTTCTTCGCGGGCAAGCCTTCAACGGGTCTACAGTCGAGCATGTGTTCAGGTCCGTCACCTCACAATCCGTGGGAGCGAGCTTGCTCGCGAAAAGGTCGGCAAACCCGACACATCTTCGGCGCCTGAAACATCGCCTTCGCTAGCAAGCTAGCTCCCACAGGTGGAATACGGTCCCACGATCTGGTTGGTCATCAATCCAGACGGAACCGCGCCGTGTTGTCGCTCAACGCACGGCTGCCTCTGCTCAGGGTATCCGCCGCCTGATTCACCGCACGCGCGCCATCGAGCAAACGCCCCGCCGCCTGATCGACTTGCTGGATATTGCCGCTGACTTCATCGGCGGTACTGGCCTGCTCTTCCACTGCCGTGGAAATCTGCGCGAGGGTGTCGGTCACGCCTTGCACTGCACTGGCGATTTCCACCAGGCGCTGACCCAGCCCGGTCACCGACTCGGCATCGGTGATGGCCTGGCCGCATGCGGCTTCCATCAGCCCGACGGCCTGACTCACTGTCGAGCGCAGGCTGTCGACCGTGCCGGCGATTTGCGCAGTGGACGCTTGCGTACGCTGCGACAGGCTGCGCACTTCATCGGCCACCACTGCAAAACCGCGGCCCTGCTCGCCGGCCCGCGCCGCTTCGATAGCCGCGTTAAGCGCCAGCAAATTGGTCTGTTCAGCGATGCCGCGAATGGCATCCACCACCGACTGGATCTGCTGGCCTTGCTCGCTGACCCGTCCCAACGCAGAAGCGGTATCGGTCAGACGCTGATTGAGCTGCTGAATACTGTCCGTGGTGCGCTGACTGTCGCGGCTGCTCTCCTCGGCAATCTTGCGTGTCTGCCGGGCGCTGTCGGACGCTTGCTCACAGCTTCTGGCCACGCCCTGGGATGTCGCCGCCAATTCGGTGGCCGCTGCGGCAATCTGGCTGATCTGATGCTGCTGCTCTTCGACCTCATTAAGCGTGCCGCTGGACTGGGCATTGAGGGTCAGGACTGCCTGGCCAAGCTGCAAGGTTTCGTGATTGACGCCCAGCAAGCTGGTGCGCAACTGGATCACGGCAACGTTAAGCGCAGTGCTGATTGCGGCCAGCTCATCACGTCCTTCCACTTGCACCTGAACACACAGGTTGCCATCGCGCAGGGACTCCGCCAGGGTCGTAATGCCGCTGGCACTGCGCCGAATCGAAGCCTGCAGACAGGCAAATAGATAAAGCGCCGCCAACAGCAGCAAGCCAAAGCAGATGCCGATGGGGATGAACTGCATGTTGGATTTTTCGCGGTAATACGCCAGGCGCGAATCCAGCGAATCCAAAGAGTGATTACGCAGCGTAGCCAGATCACCCAGCAACGCGTCGACACTTCGCTCAAATGCTGGAGGATCGAGTTTGATACTGCCGCCAAAGACACCGTCATCCAGGACTTTCAGCTCTGTATCCAGGCGCTGCATGGTGGCGTTGTACTCGTCCGCCCAGGTGCGCAACTCCGCAGGCAGCTTGGCCTGTAGCGATGCACCTGTCTTGAGCATCTGATCGCGGGCATCGCTGATCCGGCCACGCAGCTCACGCACTTGCAGGCGGCTTTGCAGGCTGAACTGCCCGGTGACCACCGACGTTTGCCCGATACTCGCCATGCGTCCGATTCGTTCGATCAGCTCCGGGATCTGCTGCGTCGACATTTGCATCAACAGATAGGTTTCAAGCCAGGGATCGAGGATCAAGCCACTGCTTGTGGCGATCTGCTCGCGCAACGCCTGAAGATTGCTCAGTGCCGTGGTGAAACGGTCGTAGCCGTCCGGCCACCAGCCCACCGTACGCAATGACGCGATGTCCATGCCTGTGACTGAAGCTTGCAGCGTTTCATAGCGCTTCGTAACGTCTACGTCGGCACTCTCGGCTGTGAGCGTGGCACCCAACGCTTCAAGCGCCTGCGTAATACGCGGATTTGCCGCATCCATGGCAGACATCGCCGCTTTAGCGGCCGGCGTCGGCTCGCGAAGAATGTCGGCAGCCTTCCAGCGCGCAGCGTTATCACGTTGCCCGGAAAGCTCGCGATCAAGCACATCCAGCGCCAATAACTGGCGAACACCCGAACGCTCGCCCGAAATCAACGCAAGTTTGCTGCGGTAGTCCTGCCCGATCATCCACAGACTGCCCACCAGCGGCAGCATGAATAACAGAAACAAAACCTGAAACTTGCGAGCAAAACGGAATCGTCCTAGCAAACGCATTCCTGGCGACAACACACTGTACATGCCCGACTACTCCCCTGGACGCTCTGCAAACACGGCAGCGGCCGTGGCAGTTATCACTGAAACCCGCTAACGGCAAAATGCCATGTTATTGATTAAACGGCGTTAGTCGCCTGATTTCTTCTGATTCGGACCAACGGAATCTGAGCGGACTGTCGGGAACAACACTTTGACTAATGGGACAACAAAGCAAGATTCGGACCGTAGGACCGGCTGTCACCTCGCTGTAGGAAACCTCGGTTTTTTCAGCGAGCACTGCACATATACATCAATGAAGATTACGCTTTCAGCACTTTAGGCATGAGGGATACGAAAATGGCTGGCGACCATCCGCAACTGAGTGTGACTTCCCAACCCAATGGGCCCAAACCCAGTTCCTATCAGAAACGCTTCAACAGCCTTCTAAAGAAGATTCAAACTCATCGTGGCTCCCTTGAAGCCTGGAACAGCGCCGAATTGGCGTACCAAAAGCTGTGGGCGCAAGAGTTCATCCCAACGCTGGATAAGCTGCAGGATTATCAGCTGGAGTTACTGATCATCCTTGACGTCGCCAGCACACGAATGAAATTCAGCAAAAAAGACCTTGGAACGCTGGAACGAATCGTTCGTGAGCTGGCCGAGGAGCTGATCGCTGGCGATCACCCGGAGAAGGCGGAAGTGAAAGAGATCTTCACCCGGCACGCCGGTGTTGATTTCGACGTTCTTCAAGAAGAAGAGACGGCTCAGTTCAAGGCTATTCTGGAGCGCGAACTTGATGTCGAACTCGACGACGACAGCGCAACTACCCCCGAGGAACTCGCCCAGATTTTATTTGCCAAGCTGAGCGATGATGCGGGCGAAGCTCCCCGACAATCAGCCGACCGGAAGAAAACGACGCGCGAAATCCGCCAGGAAGAGGAACTGGCGAAAGGTAGCCAGTCAGTTCGCGAAATCTATCGAAAGCTTGCCAGCGCCCTTCACCCCGACCGGGAAACCGACGAAGCCGAGCGCAAGCGAAAAACTGCGCTCATGCAGCGGGTAAACCATGCCTATGCCGCCAAGGATCTTTTGGGCCTGCTGGAGCTGCAGCTGGAGATCGAACAGATCGACAGTGATCACGCCAGCAACCTGCCGCAGGAACGCATCAAGCATTACAACCGGATCCTGGCTGAGCAGGTAAAGGAGCTGGAAGAAGAGATCAGCTTTCGCAATTTCATATTCAACGAGCAATTCAACCTGCCGCCGTTCGAGACCACCAAGCCCGCCGGTATCCCCCGAAAATGTGACAGAAAACTGGGCGAACTGGTCGAGGAGCTTTTCGATCTTGAATACGTGGTCGAAGACCTGAAGCTGGATGCGAAGAACATAAAAGCCTTCCTGCGCTCCCAGCGGGAAATGTTCGATGAATGGGACAACCGGAGTGTGCTGGATGATCTGTTCCGCTAGGCCGGGAAGAATCTACACACCGTGGATTGAAGGCGAAAACCTAACCGCTTGATCACACGCATAAATTTTTCAGAACAACGCTTGACACATATCCGTTATCCACGAATAATGCGCGCCACTTGGCTACATAGCTCAGTTGGTTAGAGCATAGCATTCATAATGCTGGGGTCCGGGGTTCAAGTCCCTGTGTAGCCACCAAGTACCGGTTTACAGACATCTTCGGAAGTCTATAGACCCATCAAGAAGCCCGCCTCGTGCGGGCTTTCTTGTGTCTGGCGTATAGCCTTGTATGACTGTCTATCGCATCGCCGCGTATCCCGGCTTGTACCCTTCGCAAAAAATTGAACGGAAGGGATACAAACTCATGCAGCGATCCGACCTCAAACGTCGCTCGCTCTCTGATACGACCTTGGCAGGGCTGGAACCTGACACCAAGGAGTATCGCGAACAGCCTAGCAAAGGCCTCCGATACCCAGGATCAGCGCCATGCACGCTTACCCTCATACCATTATTGTTTGACGTGATTGAGCCCCTGCTCAACCCGCAGCCTCATTCACCACACGTGCGGTTCGGATAAACAGCGCGCGCACTTTGTCCCAGAAATTCCCGCCCAGGACGAAGAAACTGCCGATGAACATTGCATCGCCCAGGGCCTGCGCCTGCCAGAGGTTGGGCCGCAGTCCAGGCCAGATCGTGTCGATATAGGGTTCGAGAAATGCTGCGATGAGCGGCAGGCAGAACATGACGACACCGATCTTGTGGCGCGTCGGACCCACTTCGAGGTCGACAGCGGGGGCCAGATTGGACACATAGCCGAACACGCTGCGTTTCAATTGCTGGAATCCGGACTTGCCCATGATGGCGATGACCAGAATAAGCAGAACCTTGTTGCTGATGAACAGGATGCCGGTCAGGGCTGCAATCCTGGAACCAGGCACGTCGAGCGCCGCCATGATCGGTACTGTCAACCACGAACCTGCCATCACACAGATAATTGCGATGCCTGCCTTGAAGCGCCAACTGGCGGAGTGAGGCGCGACACTGTCTTGGGTGTTCATTGTCATCGTCCCTTTTTTATTGATTTTCAGCTGCTCGTACGACCCTCCGAGTAGCGTAGCAGGGGCTACGCTAAAACGACCGACCCTGCTGAGGCAAACAGGTCCAGGTAGTTTTCAGATCGTGATGACACCATTCGGGTCGCCATCCGGTCCGCCACGCTTCAGTGACCTTCGTTGAAGGAAAACACTTGATGCAGCCAGGCAAAGCCGTGCTGATTGCGCTGGGCCAGCTTCTTCTGCTGGGGATGTTCGGTCTCGCAGGTTGCATGCGCGTGGGACCGGAGTTCCAGCCTCCGGGGCAAGCCTGGGTCGAGCGCTGGACGAGCCCGGCGCTTGAGCAATCCAGCCAACGCGGGGCGGACCCGGATTGGCGCCAGTGGTGGAAAGTTTTCAACGATCCGGTTCTCGACCTGCTGATCGCCGAGTCCGATGCACACAACGCCAACCTGAGAATCGCCGGACTACGAGTGATGCAAGCGCGCGCGCAACTGGGCATCGCGCAAAGCGACCGCTACCCGCAAGTACAGCAGGCCAGTGCCGACGCCTTGTACTTCAATCGCCGGCAATCGGGCGGGAGCAATCCGCAAGACAGCCATTTCTGGCAATACAGCGCCGGCTTTGACCTGGGCTGGGAGCTGGATTTCTGGGGACGCTTCAGTCGCGCCATCGAGTCGTCCGACGCCGCCTGGTTTGCTGCGCAAGCCAACTATGAAGACGCGCTGGTCCTGCTGCGTGCTCAAGTCGCTTCCACTTACTTTGCAGTACGTACTACCGAGGCGCGATTGCGTGTGGCCCGGGAAAACGCCGAGCAGCAAAAACGCAACTTCGAGATAACGCAGCGACTGTTCACCAGCGGCCAGACTGCCGAGCTGGATCTCCAGCAAGCCCGAACCCAGTACCTGGGAACGCTGAGCATCATTCCCAGCCTTGAAGATCAGCTTCAGCGTTTGCGCAATGCGTTGATGGGGCTGATCGGGCGACCTCCCGGTGCCTTTTCGGAGCTGGCCAGCAATGAAGGACTGATTCCGCTGGTCGACCGGGCCGTGTTGCAGGAAGTACCGGCCATGCTGCTGACCCGCCGCCCCGACGTTCGCGCCGCCGAGCTGGATGTCGCGTCCCAGTCCGCGCTGATCGGCGTGGCGCAAAGCGACTTCTACCCGTCGCTGACATTGCTCGGCAGCATCGTCTGGTCGGCTGACTCACTCAGCGGCACGTCGCGCAGCCTGGACAGCGTGGGTGGTCCAAGTCTGCGCTGGAACCTGTTCGACCACGGCCGAATCAGCAATAACGTGCGGGTTCAGGATGCACGATTGCAGCAGTTGATCGAGGTCTACCGCGAAAAGGTGCGCCAGGCTGCACGCGAGGCAGACGATGCCGCCTACGGCCTGATCAAATCCTTGCAGCGCGAACAAATTCTGCAGCAAGCCCAGTCGGCGGCCAGACGCTCGCTGGTCCTGGCCAATACGCAGTATCGCGAAGGTTATTCCGACTTTCAGCGGGTGCTGGACGCGCAGCGGGCCTTGCTCGATCAACAGGACAATTACCTGCTGGCCCGCAGCGATGCGGTCAACAATCTCATCGATTTGTACAAAGCCTTGGGGGGCGGCTGGTACAGCCCTAGACCTAAAGTCGATCCAGCGACCCGCAAGGTCATGCAGGAACGTTCTGACTGGGGCGGACTCCTGGATGAGCCAGAGGTTGCGGCGCCTGTCATTCGCCAACCCGATACGGTGAACGAACATGAGTGAAGTCGCCCCGCCCTCGCCCGATGCCTGCGATGCGCCCGCTGCCAAAGCACCGCCGCCGCCAGCTGATCCGAGCAAAAAAGGCATCAAATGGGTGCTCTTGCTGATCGTCCTGAGCCTGGGATGGTATTTGTTGGCGGACCGCTTCACGCCCTACACGCAACAGGCGCGAGTCAGCGCATTTGTTGTGCCGGTGGCCGCAGAAGTCGCGGGCCGCGTCATCCGGGTGAACGTGCGTAACAATCAGGACATCAAGACCGGCGATGTGCTCTTCGAGGTAGACCCGCAGCCCTATCAGATTGCTGTGGATCGGGCCGTAGCCGACCTCGAATCCACACGTCGGCAAATCGGCGCCAGCAGTGCAGGAATTGTCTCCGCGCAAGCTTCCCTGCGTGCGGCGCAAGCGAACGAACTCAAGGCACGGCAGGACAATCAGCGTCTTGAAGGCTTGTATCGGCAGGATCGCGGAACCATCTCGGTACGCCTGCTGGAAGTGTCCCGCGCCAGCCTCGAACAGGCGGTCAGCCAGGTGGCCGCTGCCCGCGCCGAGGTTCAGCGGGCGCGGGAACAGGAAGGCGGCAACGACGAGGTCAACGCCACTTTGCGCAGTGCTGCCACGGCGTTGTCCAAAGCCCAGCTGGATCTGGCCAATACCAGCGTGCGCGCGCGCTCCTCGGGACTCGTCACTGATTTACGCACTGACGTCGGACAATTCGCCGGCGTCGGGACGCCGGTGATGACCCTGATCGCCATTCATGACGTGTGGATCAGTGCGGACATGACCGAGAACAACCTCGGCCGGATCAAGCCCGAGACGCCGGTGGCAATCATTCTGGATGCCCTGCCCGGTGAGGTGTTTGCCGGGCACGTGCGCAGCATCGGCTTCGGTGTGAGCGTCGGGCAACCACCCGCGCCTGGGACCTTGCCGAGCATTCAGAACAGCCGCGACTGGTTGCGTCCGGCACAACGCTTTCCGGTGATCATCGAGTTTTCGGCTGCGTCGAAGACCCGATTACGTGACAGCGGCGCAATCCGCGCCGGAGGCCAGGCCGAGATAATGGCGTTCCCTACCCAGGGCAATCCACTGAACCTGCTGGGTCGTTTGTTCGTGGCAATGATGAGTTGGCTCTCCTATGCCTATTAAGCGCGGGCCTATTAAGCGCGTGGCTATTGAGCGTGGACCACGTGATCAGCGCGCCCTGCGCCTGGCGACCGGCACGGCGCTGTGCCTGGCGGCCAGTTTCGGCCTGGGATTGCCGATTCCCTTCATGGCTCCGGTATTGGCCTTGTTGCTCTTGTCCACGCTTACTCGCCCGCTGACGTTCAAGGCAGGCGTGGTCCTTGCGCTGGCCGCGTTGCTGACCACCGGTGTCGGCCTGGTGTTGATCCCGATTCTGCGTTATTACCCGCTCAGCGGCGTGCTGCTGGTCAGTGCAGGTCTGTTCCTGGCATTCCGCCTGGGGCTGCGCGGCGGCAACCCCCTGATCGTCACCTTTCTGATCATCGGCCTGACCATGATCTCCTCGGCAGGCATCGCGAGCTTTGCCTTGGCGGCGATGGTCATTGAGGCGCTGGTCAAAGGTTTGATCCTCGCCGTAGTGATGGTTGCCGTCAGTCACTGGCTGTTTCCCGAATCAGCGAACGCAGTCGCGCCACCCGCTCGCCAAAGCTTGCCCGCGATGGTTGTCGGTCAAATGGCACTGCGCGCCACTCTAATCGTCATGCCGACGTTCCTGCTCGCGCTGCACGATCCAGCCAGTTATCTGCCAATCATCCTCAAGGCCGTGAGCCTTGGCCAACAAACCTCCACGACAACCGCTCGCAATGCCGGCCGCGAGCTGGTTGGTTCAACGCTGCTCGGCGGTCTGCTGGCGATCCTGTTCTGGTGCGCCCTCAGTCTGTTTGTCCATCTATGGATGTTTTTTCTGTGGATGCTGCTGTTTGGCCTGGTGCTGGCGCGCAAACTGTATGCCTTGAGCCCCACGCGGCTAACGCCAGGGTTCTGGCTAAACAGCATGATCACGCTGATCATCCTGCTCGGCCAATCGGTTCAGGACAGCGCTGCGGGCAAGGACGTATACACAGCATTTGCGGTGCGAATGGGCCTTTTCATCCTCGTGACGCTGTATGCCTGGCTGATGGTGAACCTTCTGGATCAACGCAACGCATTACCACTGGTCAGCCGATAACCCTTCAAATCTCCGCGCCTGAAAAAACATCTCAACTGCAACTAATTACCATTTACTTAAATGTGAAAATTTCGTAGTCTGCGCCCATTCACCACGTAGTCCAATTCCCAAACATGCGCGAGATAGAGCGCGGCGTAGCTGTTTGTGGGGTCGACACGTGCTTTTCGCTTAACGTAGGAATCACCCGATGCTCCGTCCCGTTTTGCCCGTCTTGACCACTGCGCTCGCGCTCGGATTGTCCACTTCCGTAATGGCTGCTCCGGTTCATCTGGACTTGCCGGCCCAACCGTTGGCGACTTCTCTCACGCAGTTGGGCCAGGCCAGCGGGATGCGGGTGATATTCGACACCAGGCAGGTCTCCGGCAAACAGGCGCCCACCGTGCGTGGCGATCTGGAACCGGCGCAAGCCTTGCAGCGCTTGTTGGCGGGCAGCGGTTTGACGGCCAGCGTCGATGGCAATTCGGCACGCGTGATACAGCCGACGCAGGCAACCCCGGGCGCAATCGCGCTGGACGGCGTAAACATCAATGCTGACTACGGCATTGCTGGCCAAGCGACGACTGAAGACAGCAAGTCCTACACCACGGGGTCCATGAACACCGCGACCAAGCTGCCGCTGTCGATCCGCGAGACGCCGCAGTCGGTGAGCGTGATCACCCGCCAGCGCATCGAAGATCAGGGCATGAATGACCTGAACGACGTGGTCAAATATGCGCCGGGTATCACGCTGCACAAGACCGCTTCGGACCGTCAGGAATTTCTGGCGCGCGGTTTCAAGATCGACAACATCATGTACGACGGCCTGCCGTCGAGTATCAGCACGTACACCCAGGATGTGATTTCCAGTGCTGACCTGAGCATCTACGATCGCGTTGAAGTGGTCCGTGGTGCGACCGGCCTGATGACCGGCGCGGGCAGCCCGGCGGCGACACTCAACCTGGTGCGCAAGCGCCCCACTGCTACTCCTCAAGTAAGCATCACTACGAGCGCGGGCAGCTGGGATCGCTATCGCACCGAAGTCGATGCGTCGAACAAACTCAACGAGTCCGGCACCGTTCGTGGCCGCGTCGTAGCGGCGTACCAGGACGGCAACAGCTTCACCGATGTGCGCGAAAACCAGCGCCAGACCTTCTACGGAATTCTGGAAGCGGATCTCAACGATTCGACGACCTGGACCATCGGCGCCTCCAAGCAGCGCGACGACAACACGTCGGATTGGGGTGGCTTGCCGAGCGGCCCGAATGGCGAAGACCTGCACTTGCCGCGCTCGGCGTTTCTCAGCAACAACTGGTCGTACTGGGATAAAGACAACTACAGCCTGTTCAGTGATATCACCCACCGCTTCGACAATGGCTGGTCCGCCAAGCTTGCCGCCGCGAAGATCTGGGCCAAGGCCGACACGTTCTCTACCTATCTAGGCAACTACAACGGCGCCGGTTTCCAGCAGTACGCCGGCAAATACCGCGACGACGATGACCAGACCAACCTGGACGCCTCGCTGTCAGGCCCCTTCCAATTGTTTGGTCGCGAGCACGAACTGGCCGTCGGCGTCAGCCATCGTCAGGAGAAGTTTGATCAATGGGGCGGCTGGACCGACGGCACTCCGGTGGATATCTGGAACTTCGATCACAGCCGGATCGCCAAGCCTACTGTTGACGAGTCCCTGTACGAAAGCCGCAATACCGCCACCGAAAAAGGCGCGTATGCGGTCGCGCGTTTCAACCCCATCGACCCGCTGCACGTCATCATCGGCAGCCGCGTCAGCTGGTATGAATACAACGACCGGGTTAGCGATGGCGACTATAAAGTCACCCGTGAAGTGACGCCGTACGCCGGGATCATCTATGACCTGAACGATACCTACTCGGCTTACGCCAGCTACACCGAAATCTTCAAGCCGCAGACCCAGAAGGACTCCGGTGGCACTGTGCTGGCCCCGATGACCGGCAAGAACTATGAAATCGGTCTGAAAGGCGAGTACTTCGACGGCGCGCTGAATGCTTCGGTGGCCTTGTTCGAAATGGAACAGGAAAACCGTGCTTACCTGCTCGACAATCAGAACCAGAGCAATTGCCCGTCTTACCCGGCAACCAGTTGCTATGGTGCAGCCGGCAAGGTTCGCAGCCGTGGTATCGACACGGAACTCACCGGCGCCCTGACACCAAACTGGCAGTTCTCTGCGTCTTACACCTATGTGCTCAGCCAGTACGTCAAAGATGCCACCGAAGGCAATGAAGGCAAACTCTTCGCGCCGGATCAGCCCAAGCATCTGTTCAAGGCCGCCACCAGTTATAACCTGCAAGGCGAGCTGAGCAAGGTTCGCGTCGGCGCAGATGTGTTCGCGCAGAGCAAAACCTTCAACCGCGTGGGTAACGGCACTGCGGATCAGGACGCCTACGGCGTTGTCGGCCTGATGGCAGGTTACAAGTTCGACGAGCACTGGGACGGTCGGATCAATTTCAACAACGTGCTCAACACTCGCTACTGGCAGGGCATCCCCAATGCCAGCGGCGCCGGGCAGTATGGCGATCCACGTAACCTGATGTTCTCGTTGAAGTGGTCACTCTGACCCTGAACGACCAAGCCTGGTCCTCAGGCTGAATTAAAAACACCAGGCATCGGCTGCATTCAACGTCCGATGCCTGAAGTTTTACCACCCACCTACGTTTTGTTCTTTGACGCCATCGCTAGCATTTCACCAGCCTCCGCACATTAAATCCCTTCGGGACTTGCGCTCAACCGCCCGCAACTTGTACCCAATTAAATCGATATGAACGGATTAGTACGATGCACGCATCTATTCCGGTGCTTTATATCCTTGTCAAACCTAAGTGATTGAAACCTCAACCATTGCATAAATAAGCAACCCATATATCTGGACACTGCCGTTGGGTGCTGTCGTCCGACAGTTGTCTGTCACAAATAATAAATATCTATTATTAATTGCCAATTTATTGCTTCCGGCAGTGTCAGAACTCTGGATGACTGAATTATCCGAAAAAGCTCGGTAAACCTGCGTTCAAGCCGTTTCACCTGAGTCTGAGTGTCCTGCGCATCTGAATACCGAGGTGCATGGTCAGCCTGATGAACCGAACGATGAGTTTTATACAGTGAACACTTTATTATCCCTGCTGCCCGGCGGCGGTCAGTCCGGTGAAACGATCCGCGCTCATGACTGGTCGACATCCGGTTTCGGCGCGCTGTCGACCTGGCCGGCGACATTGCGCCATGCGCTCGGGCTCATGCTCAACTCGCCAGACAGCATGTATCTGATCTGGGGTCCGGAACTGCGGTTCTTCTTCAATGATGCCTATCGTCCGGTGCTGAGTGGACGCGAACGCGACGCCATGGGACAGCCTGTTGCTGTACTGTGGGGCGACGTTTGGGAGCAAGTCCGGCCGCTGGTGGAAAAAGCCCTGGGCGGGTCATCCTGCCGCATCGACAATCATCCGGTGGTCATGCAGCGCTCGGGCGTCGATCAGCAGACCTGGTGGAACCTCTCCTTCTCGCCGATCTACGGCGACGCAGGTTCGGTGGATGGCGTGCTGTGCCAACCCATCGAAACCACCGAGATGGTTCGCTCGGCTGCCCTATTGCGCTCAAGCGAGGAATTCAACAGGAGAGTGCTCGCCAGCAGCACCGACTGCATCAAGGTGCTCGACCTCGACGGCCGGCTGGCCTGGATGAGCGAGGGCGGACAGCGCGTCATGGAAGTCAGCGACTTCAATGCCATCCGTGGTTGTCCGTGGCCGGATTTCTGGAAGGATCAGGGCAATCTCGAAGCAGTGAATGCGGTCGAGCTGGCCCGATCAGGTCGCGAAGGCTTTTTCGAGGGTCAGGCCGCGACGATGACTGGCATCGTCAAATGGTGGGACGTGCGCGTCAGCCCGATTCTGGGCAGCGACGGCCGACCGGAGAAGTTGCTCTGCGTGTCACGGGACATTACCGACACCAAACAGGCTGAAGCCGAACTGCGTATCTTGAATGAGACCCTGGAACAACGGGTCACGGATCGTACCTGCGAGCTCGACCGCCTCTGGCGACTGTCGGCCGACATCATGCTGGTGGCGCGCTTCGATGGATGCATCATGGCAGTCAACCCAGCCTGGACGAAGCTGCTGGGCTGGACAGAAGTGGAATTGCTTGGCCGCGAATTCATGGAGTTTGTACACCCCCAGGATGTTGCAGACACAGAAGCCGCTGCCACCGAACTGTCCAATGGCAACAGCATCCCGAACTTCATAAATCGCTATCAACATAAAGACGGTTCATGGCGCTGGTTATCCTGGACGGCGGTGCCCGACCAATCCTGTATCCATGCCGTCGGCCGCGACATTCAGGCCGAACGGGAAGCCACCGAAGCGTTGCGCCTCTCCGAAGAAGCCCTGCGCCAATCGCAGAAACTGGAGGCAGTCGGCTTGCTGACCGGCGGCGTCGCCCACGACTTCAATAATCTGCTGACGGTCATCAAGTCATCCACCGACCTGCTCAAGCGCCCTAATGTCCAGGAAGAGCGCCGCATCCGCTACGTTGAAGCCATCTCCTCGACCGTGGACCGGGCCGCGAAACTGACCGGTCAGCTTCTGGCCTTTGCCCGGCGCCAGGCGCTGAAGCCGGAAATTTTCGACGTCTGCCAGAACATCCACTCCATCGGCAACATGCTGGATTCGTTCACCGGCACACGGGTCAAGGTGGTCATCGAAGTACCTGATTACGCCTGCTTTATCAAAGCTGACACCAGTCAGTTCGATAACGCGCTGGTCAACATGGCGGTCAACGCCCGGGATGCCATGCAAGGCGAAGGCACGCTGACAATCCAGGTCAGTGCAGTTACCCACTTGCCTGCTGCGCGTTCGCATCCCGGCCGCGAAGAAGACTTCATTCGAATCGACCTTACCGACACCGGCAGAGGTATAAAGCCCGAAGATATCGAGCACATTTTTGAGCCGTTCTTCACCACCAAAGGCGTCGGCCATGGAACGGGCCTCGGGTTATCTCAGGTATTCGGTTTTGCCAAGCAGTCCGAAGGCGACATTCTGGTCCATAGCCAGGTCGGCAGCGGTACGCAGTTTTCACTGTTTCTGCCCCGCTGCGCCACGCAACCGAGCGCCAATGAATTGCGCGCCTTGCGCATCTCCCTCGATGACATCACTGACCTGAGCGTGCTGGTGGTCGAGGACAACGACGACGTTGGCGATTTCGCCACCCAGACGCTGATTGAACTGGGCTTCAGCGCTTACCGCGCCGCCAACGGCCACGAGGCACTGGCCGAACTGTCCAGAAACGCCGCTGCCTACGACGTGATTTTTTCCGACGTCATGATGCCCGGCATCACCGGACTGGAACTGGCACGCAAAGTGGAACATCTTTATCCGACCCTGCCGGTGGTACTGACCACCGGATACAGCGAAGTATTCGTCCAGGAAGGTGTGGAGAAGTTCAGGCTGTTGCCCAAACCCTACTCCATCGAAGCGATGTCCAACGTGCTGCGCGAGGCGGTGCTGGAGAGTCGCAAGGGGGCGGGGAAACAAGGCGTAATCTAATGACCATGTCGCCCATCAAACATCGGCCTGTTGGAGATTCTATGTCTGGGGGCAACCGCCAGGCGCCGCAGACGTATTGTCTGAACCGACGCCTTCCCGGCTAAAGCCGGTCCCACTGGATTGCGCTGATTTTGTGGGACCGGATTTATCCGGGAAGACGGCATTCCAATAGACGCAAATGCATCGACTGTACGTCCTATCGTGAATGGTGCATGCGTAGATCCGTTGGCGAGGCTTGCCCGCGAATCAGGCGCACCGGTGGTGCCAGACCCACCTCGTTATCGATCTTCGCGGGCAAGCCTCGCTCAACGAATCGCAACAGCTTCAGCGCCCACTATCTATCCAAACAGAGATTTGAAAATGACCTTCAACTGGCACAGCGATCCCATTACCCGCACCACCGAAGTCGACAGGCACTACAAAAATACCCAGAACGTGCGGCGGTTTCTGACGGAGCAGTGTGGGGATGGCTTCAAGTTCGACCGACCGCTCATGGCCTGGATCAACGATGGTCGGCCGAAGACTATGGGTGATGTGGCGGATGAGTGGCAGCGTCGGCAGTCAGCCAGCGTTTAGGCAGTCCCGCCCGCGTTCACTGCGCCGCGAATCGCTTCCAGCAGCATGGTGAACGCCGGGTTGTCGTTGTCCGAACGCCAGATCAAATGCAGTTCGCTTTGCACGCCCTCCCCCAGATCGATCTCGCGAAAGGTCACGCCTTTGAACACCACGCTGGCGGCGCAGCGCGGCACCAGGGCCAGACCCATACCGGCGTTGACCAGCGCCAGAATCGTCAACGATGACCCCAGCCATTGCACATACTGCGGCGCCACCCGCGCCGAACGGAACATGCCGGTGAGCAGCTCGTTGAACGGCGGATAAGCTGCGTGGGAGTACATCAGAAATGGCTCGCCATCCAGATCGGTCACCGCGACCGTCGCTGACGTCGCCAGCCGATGCGTGCTGGGCACGGCGAGCAGGAACGGTTCGCGCACCAGGCATTCAGTGGCGAAACCGGGTTGCAGCAACGGCGAGCGAACGATGCCCAGATCGATGCGTCGCGCGCGCATGGCTTCGTGCTGCTGATAGGTGTTCATCTCCTCCAGGGAGATTTTCACGTGGGGCTGCTTGAGTCGCGCCTCGGCGATGACCTTGGGGAGGAATTCGTACACCGCGCTGCCTACGAAACTGATGGTCACCGAGCCGATATCCCCTTCCGCGAAGCGCTTGGCCGCTGCCGCCGCTTGTTGCGCACGCTCCAGCAGGTTCTGCGCTTCGATGAAAAATGCCCGACCGGCGGCGGTCAACGCCACGCTGCGCGTGCTGCGGGTAAACAGCGCCACGCCCAGGTGATGTTCCAGCAGCTGAATCTGCCGACTCAGGGGCGGCTGAGTCATGTTCAGGCGTTCAGCGGCACGGCGAAAGTTGAGTTCCGTGGCCACGGTGGTGAAACAGCGCAACTGGGCAAGTTCGAACATTGATTCAATCCAGGTATCAATCAAGTGCCAATCTAGATTAGACCGGAACAAAGAGTGCGTCCATCATCGACTCGTCCCCAAAAAAATAATGATCGGGAGTCGCCCCAGTGAACAAAGTCCAAACACCGACGGATGCCACACCGCTTGCCCGGGCTGCTGCCAAGGTCAAGCGTCACGTATTGCCGCTGTTCGTCATCATGTTTATCGTCAACTACATCGACCGGGTGAACATTGGCTTCGTGCGCAGCCATCTGGAAACCGACCTGGGCATTGGCGCTGCCGCCTACGGCCTGGGTGCCGGGCTGTTCTTCATCGGCTACGCGATATTCGAAGTACCCTCCAATATGTTGCTGCAACGCTACGGCGCTCGTGCCTGGCTGACACGCATCATGTTCACCTGGGGCGCCGCGGCCATGGCCATGGCTTTCGTCCAGGGCGAGACCAGTTTCTACGTGCTGCGCTTTATTCTCGGCGCGGCTGAAGCGGGCTTCTTCCCCGGCATCATTTATTACTTCACTCAATGGCTGCCGGGTGCAGATCGCGGCAAAGCCATGGCCGTGTTTCTCAGCGGCTCGGCGATTGCGTCAGTGATTTCCGGACCGGTGTCAGGCGCGCTACTTAACGTCAACGGGCTGAACCTGCACGGCTGGCAGTGGATGTTCCTCATCGAAGGCTTCGCCTCAATCGCCCTCTGCGGATTTGTCTGGTTCTGGTTGCAGTCGCACCCGAGCGAAGCGAAATGGCTCAGCGACGAAGAGAAGTCCGCACTGATCGGCGCCATCGCCGAGGAACAGCGGGCTCGCGAAGCGACGCAGACCGTCAAGCCGTCGATGTTCAAGTTGCTCGCCGACAAACAGATCGCGCTGTTCTGCTTCATCTATTTCTCCATCGCCCTGACTATCTATGGCGCCACGTTCTGGCTGCCGAGCATGATCAAGAAAATGGGCAATCTGGGCGACTTCCAGGTTGGCCTGTTCAACTCGATCCCGTGGATCATCTCGATCATCGCGATGTACGGTTTCGCCGCCATGGCTGGTAAATGGAAATACCAGCAAGCCTGGGTCGCAGTGACACTGGTAATCGCTTCGTTCGGCATGTTCATGTCCACCATCGGCGGGCCGATCTTCGCCTTCGTTGCGATCTGCTTCGCCGCCATCGGCTTCAAAGCGGCGTCGGCGTTGTTCTGGCCGATCCCTCAGGGTTATCTGGATGCACGAATTGCTGCGGCCGTGATCGCCTTGATCAACTCGATCGGCAACCTCGGCGGCTTTGTTGCGCCAACGGCATTTGGCTTCCTGGAACAGACCACCGGTTCCATCGAAGGCGGCTTGTACGGCTTGGCAATCACCTCGCTGGTCGCCGCCGTGGTGATCTTCTTCGCCCGCACTACGCCCCGTGGCAACGCACCCGGCATTTTGACCGGCAAACCGGTTGAAGTCCCCGTTTCGAAAACCTCCGTAAATCGCCAAGCCTTGAAATCTGGCCCATCGGGAGCAGCCTCTTGAAAATCAAACGAGTCACCGTCACGCCAATCGCCTTTCGGGATCCACCGCTGCTCAACGCCAGCGGTATTCACGAACCCTTTGCCCTGCGCTCGATCATCGAGATCGAAAGCGACAACGGCTATATCGGGCTGGGCGAAAGTTACGGCGATGCTCCGGCGCTGTTGATCCAGCAGCAGTTGCAAAACCAGCTGATCGGCCTCGACCCGTTCAATCTCAACCAACTGCGCAGCATCGTGCAGGCGACTGTCGCAGCCAACAAACCTGCAAGCATCGCCGGCGCGGAACTGGCACCCGGTTCCCACGCCAGCAAAGCGGTCAGCAATGCTTACTCGGCGTTCGAAGTGGCGTTCCTCGATTTGCAGGCGCATTACCTGAACGTGCCATTGGTGGACCTGCTCGGCGGCGCGGTCCGCGACGAAATTCCGTTCAGTGCCTACTTGTTCTTCAAATACGCCGAGCATGTCGATTCGCCCTACAAACCCGACAGCTGGGGCGAGGCGCTGAATGAAGAACAGATCGTTGCCCAGGCGCGGCGCATGATCGAGGCTTACGGCTTCAAGAGCATCAAACTCAAGGCCGGCACGCTGCCGCCGGAACATGAAGTGTCGTGCATCAAGGCGCTGAAAAAAGCCTTCCCCGGTTTGCCGCTGCGTATCGACCCGAATGGCAACTGGTCGCTGGAAACGTCGATTCGCATGGCCGAACTGCTGGGCGATGACTTGCAGTATTACGAAGACCCGACGCCGGGCCTGGAAGGAATGTCCGAACTGCACAAGCGCACCGGCCTGCCGCTGGCGACCAATATGGTGGTCACCGACTTCGACGAATTCCGCCGCAGCGTAGCGCTGAACAGCGTGCAGATCGTGCTGGCCGACCACCATTATTGGGGCGGTCTGCGTGACACTCAGGCACTGGCGAAAATGTGCGACACCTTTGGTCTCGGCGTGTCCATGCATTCCAACTCGCACTTGGGTATCAGCCTGATGGCCATGGCCCACGTCGCGGCCTCGGTGCCGAACCTCGATTACGCCTGCGACACGCATTACCCGTGGCAGGAACCGGACGAAGAAGTGATCAAGGGCGGCAAGCTGCCGATTGTCGATGGCTGCGTGAAAATCACCCGCGCGCCGGGGCTGGGACTGGAGCTGGACCGCGATCAGCTGGGTAAGCTGCACGATCAATACCTCACCTGCGGCATTCGCCAGCGAGACGACGTGAAGCAGATGCAGCGTTACAAGCCGGACTGGAAAGCCGTTAAACCACGTTTCTGATAAACCCTTTTTGTTGGGCCCGGCACGTCCCCTGTGTCGGGCTTTTTTTTGTTTGGTGTCCCACCAAGCATGTGGGACCGGCTTTAGCCGGGAAGAGGCCAGTTCATTCACTGCATTTCGTCGTCAGAAATGCCGCCTTCCCGGATAAATCCGGTCCCACGGGTTTCTCGTCGGTCAGGTATTTCTGCGGTGTTTGATAAGAGAGGACTTGTCCTCGATAAGGCGTTTTGAGACCGATCAAACAGCGCAGAACGCTTCAGGCGAGCTGTTTCTCCAGCTTGATCACGGATTGATCGATAACGGTTCTGGCGAGTTCAACCAGATGCACCACTGGAAACACCAAATGCCGGTCGGGTCCGCTCAAACGGTCGCCACTTTCCTAGGCGGTTGCGGCCGCGCATTGCAGCAGCTCGGATGCGTGGTTCAGGGCGTCTTCGAGGGTTGAAGAACGGGTGAGTGTGAGGTTAGTCATTGTGCAAAATTCCAGCGTCAAGTGGAGCTGCCAGGTCGCTACTAAACGAAGGGTGGCAGCTGTGCGCAGGTTAGTAGACCGGGACGTTGGAACCGGCGCACCCAAGAGTGCCCTGCGCGCAGCAGCCATATAGTTCGGGCTTTGAGAAACGCCCGGTTTAGGTATGGCATTTTGCGTCCAACGGTCTCGGGCTACTAAACCCAATCACTGATTTCTCAGCGACGGGCGCACCTTAATAGCCCAAATCCACAGACGCAAGGGGCCGGAATTATCTCGGAAACTTCACTCAAGAGAAACACGCGCGTCCGACCAGCAATGGGATAAATGCTCGCAAAACGCATGCTAGCGTCGCCGTTGAGACGCACGTCTGTTATAGGGAAAAGTTTGGATGTTCTATATGAAATGGGGGGCAATCTTCTCTGTCGTAATTTTCGTACCCTTCGTCATCTGGTACGCAATGCCCCCCAGAGCCACCCTGCACTTCCCCAAGAGTGGCAGCGCAGAAGTGCGCTATCAATGGAATACGCATGACAGAATTTACCGAAGCACTCTGTTTCCGGGCGAACTAGCGGTCGAGCCTGGCGAGCTGTTTCCCAGGGACGGATTTTTCATGGTCGTAGACTGGTGGGTTAATCGCGGCAGCAGGCAGTGCGTCAAGGTCATCCCTACATGGTACGGCACCGATATCTATCTGGACGCCAACGGCAATCTCGACCAGAGCCCGGAAGGTGGCACGGATTTGGATCGTGTAATGAACTGCACTAACCGCCCTGAAGAAAGCATCACTGGCAGACCTTGTTAAGGTTGGGCCGTTGAAGCGAGGCTTGCCTGCGAATCGATCCTGTTATCGACATCTTTATCGCCTGAATTCACGCCTTCGCGGGCAAGCCTCGCTCCAGCGGCTTCGCACATTCGTCAACGTTAAAAAAGCATAAAGATAGATCGCATTGATATAAGCCGTTATAAGAAACATCGTTATGCTGCCGCCAGAATTTTCTGGCAGTCGCGATTCAATCGTAGGAAGCAGTAATGGATTTTGGTGGTTTGGGGTTAGTGGTCGCAGGCCTGGTGGTGGGATTCATTGTCGGTATGACCGGCGTGGGTGGCGGCTCCCTGATGACTCCGATTCTGCTGTGGTTTGGCATTAACCCTGCCACGGCCGTGGGCACCGATCTGCTGTATGCGGCAATTACCAAATCCGGTGGTGTGTGGGTTCATCGCAGACACCAGAACATCGACTGGTCGATTACCGGCTGGCTAACGCTGGGCAGTGTTCCGGCGGTGTTGCTGACGTTGTGGTTCCTGAGCACATTGCATACCTCCCCGGACGCCATGAATGCCGTTATCAAACAGTCCTTGGGCGTCGTTCTGCTGCTCACCGCACTGGCGGTATTTTTCAAGAAGCGGCTGCTGGCCTTTGCGCACAATCGCGCAGGCGGCCACTACAACCCAAGCGGCCCAAGCCTCAATGCCTTGACGGTCCTGACCGGTTTGATCCTCGGCACCATGGTCGCCCTCACCTCCATCGGTGCCGGCGCCTTGGGCACCGTGGCGCTGTTTATCCTCTACCCGTTCCTGCCCACTCGCCGTCTGGTCGGTACCGAAATCGCCCACGCGGTACCCCTCACGCTGGTCGCGGGCCTGGGTCATGCCAGCATGGGCAACATGGATTGGGGCATCCTCGGCTACTTGCTGATGGGATCGCTGCCGGGGATTTACCTCGGCAGTCACTTGTCCGGCAAGGTTTCTGACGACGTTCTGCGTCCTTGTCTGGCAGCGATGCTGGCGTTCATCGGCTACAAGCTGGTTTTTTAACTGGCTGGCGCTGCGCAGGAACCGGCCTGCGCTAACCGCGCTATGCTCTGCAATGTTCACTCCCCAAGACGCCGCCGGATACACCGATGACCGCAGCTTTCGCCCCATTTCAGGATCTCGCCTCGCTGTTGATACCCCACACCGTGGCCGAGAAAGTCGATGGCTCCCACGATGTTTCGCATCTGCAGCGGGTCTGGAGCAACGTCTGTCTGATCCGCAATGATGAAGGCGGCGATCAGGAAATCCTGCTTGCGGCGACACTGCTGCATGACTGCGTGGCGGTGGAAAAGAATTCGCCGTTTCGCTCCAACGCATCGCGTCTGGCGGCAGCCAAAGCCACGGAGTTGTTGACCGAGATGGGTTGGAGCGAAGAGCGAATCGAAGCGGTTGCCCATGCCGTCGAGGCCCACAGTTTTTCTGCGGCGATTACGCCCACGACCCTTGAAGCCAAAATCCTCCAGGACGCCGACCGTCTCGACGCCATGGGCATGATTGGTGTCGCGCGCATGTTCTATGTTTCGGGCCGAATGGGCGGTGGTTTGTACGACCCGACGGATCCGCACGCGACTCAGCGGCCTTACGATGACAAACGCTTTGCAGTGGACCACTTCAACACCAAGCTTTTTCATCTGGCCGACGGTTTCCAGACTGAAACGGGAGCGCGTCTGGCCAAGGTCCGCCATGAACGAATGCAACGGTTTTTGAACGAGCTGATGCAGGAAGTTGGCGTACCGCTGCCGATTTGAAATTCATCTCATAGAAATTTGACGCCAACTTTAGCGATGTCACAAAGACATCACACAATTGACCTATAACCGACTCTCCGGTATTTCCGTTGAATTGGGCTTGGTCCTCCGTGAAAAAGTTATTGCCTCGTATTTCGCGTCAGCAGTCTTCGACGTCCATCTTGCGCCGTTTCAAAATCACGCAACGCCTGGTGCTGTGTTTCAGCATCACCGCGCTGTTGATGGTCGCGCTTGGGGTGTTTTGTCTGCTGCAAATGCAGGCGATCCGCAATCAGGGGGAAGCGGTGGAAAGCGGCTCGCTGCCCAGCATCGCCATGGCCGATGCCATCGCTATCAACCTGGTCAAACTGCGCGGTGAAACCTCACGACTGATCGCCAACGCCGACGATCCGGGCGCGGTGGTCAGCAGCAAAATCAACGTCGAACAACTCAAGAATGAAGTCGAAAAAGGCTTCACCGAGTACCTCGCGCACGTCAAGGACAGCACCGAGCGCGATTCGCTGGTCGCCCTGCAAGACGCCTACAAAGCCTTCATTCCTGGCCTTTATGACGAAATCGCCCTGATTGAGCAGCGCAAGCTCGACGACGCCCGCATGCTGTCCAACACCATGCTGTCCTTGCAGGGCGACCTGATGGACATGCAAGTGCAATTGCTGCGCGAACTCAACAAACAAAGTGCCGCCGCTGCCGTGGAAAAGGCCAGCAACAGTTTTGAGCAAACCCGCATTATTGCCCTGAGCGCCATCGGCATCGCCCTGGCATTGACCCTGCTGCTGGCCTGGCGTTTGAGCGTCAGCATCATTCGCCCGGTGCGTCAGGCGTTGCAGATCGCCAGCACCATCGCCAGTGGTGATCTGAGCCCGCAAACCATCCCCGAAGGTAAGGACGAAACCGCCCAGTTGCTGACTATGCTCGGCCAGATGCGCGGCAACCTGCATGGCACTATCGAGCAGATTTACGCAGCGGCGACGCAACTTTCCCAGTCGGTACAGGAAATGAGCACCATCTCCGAAGCCAGCGCGGAAAACCTGCGGCTGCAAAATTCGGAAATCGAGCAAGCGGCGGTAGCCGTCAATCAGATGAGCCAGGCGGCTGTCGAAGTGGCAGGCAATGCCAGCAATACCGCGACTGAATCCCTGGCCTCCAGCGACGCAGCAGCCAAAGGCCAGCTGCGCCTTTCGGACACCATCGTTTCGATCAAGCAATTGACGGGCAACGTGCTGGAAACCTCGCATCAGGCCGAAGGCCTGGCTGAACGCACGCTGAGCATCAGCAAGATTCTCGACGTGATCCGCGCCATCGCCAACCAGACCAACCTGTTGGCACTCAACGCGGCGATTGAAGCGGCGCGGGCCGGGGAAGCCGGGCGCGGATTCGCCGTGGTCGCCGATGAAGTGCGCTCATTGGCGCAGCGCACCAGTGCTTCCACCACCGAGATCGAAGGGTTGATCACCGGCGTGCAGCAGAGTACCCAGGAAACCGCCAGCGCCCTGCGCCTGACTGCAAACCAGGCAAACCTGACGCTTGAACAGGCGGCCGCCACGGGTGAGGCATTGACGGTCATCATCAGTTCGACCTCGACCATCAACGACCGCAATCTGTTGATTGCCAGCGCCGCCGAGCAGCAGGCTCAGGTGGCCGGCGAAGTCGATCGCAACCTGAGCAGCATTCGCGACCTGTCCAACCAATCCGCATCCGGCGCCCAGCAAACCACCATGGCCAGCAATGCCTTGTCGATGCTGGCGACCGACCTCAAGGCCATGGTTCAGCGCTTCGTTCTCTGAACGGCAGCAAATTTATTCCAGCAATGCCATTCCTTGATGATGGCAATGTGTTTCATTATTGAAACAGCCCGGTCTCGGGACACATTGCCACTAAGGATATGAGCATGCACAAAGCCGCTGTATGGACTGCAACCCTCGCCGCACTGACGTTGAGCACCGTCGCCCAGGCTGACGTCCACATAAAGCTCGGCAGCCGGGAACGGGTTTCGCAACTCTTCGCTTACCCCAACAATTGCAGCGTCATCTGCTTCCGAGACTGGACGCTGGAGCAGACTGCGGAGCATTACCTGACCCAAAGCGTCCAGCGCGACGGTTATACCGGTGGCGTCAGCGTGAAAAGTGACAACGACGTGCTCTACGCCGATATCAGTGGCGTGCCTGACGGGTACGGCAAACCGTTGACAGCACTGCTCGACGCGGGCGAGCTGGCCATCAGCGGCGCGAAGAAGCTCAATCTCGACCACAAATGGCAATACAACTGGTACCTCTTCCTGCCATTGGGCATGGCCCTGGAAAACCGCAAGAGCGTCGAGTTACTGCACTTTCCGCCGGACACTTCGCTGACGCTGGCTCAGGACTATCTGGTCTCGGCCACCACTGATCGCTGGGCCACGCTACTGACACTCAACGGAATTCCTGCCGCTCAGACGCCGGGCTATCAGACGATCATCGACATCGCCCCGATTGCCGCTCCCGCCAATGCCGGTAATTCGCTGGAAGAGGTTTACAGCTATTTCCAGAATTACCAGACCACCATGGTCAAGGAGCTCAGTCAGAACGCCAAAGGCAGCTCCTTGCCGATGGTGGCGTTTGGCGCTCCCGTGAGGAAATGGATCAACCAACAATATGGTGCCAATGTGCCCGTGCTGGGCCTGGCGACTATCAGTCCGAGCGCCGGACAAAAAGTCGCGGTGCTGGGATCCAACCACCCAAGCTATATCTGGTACGCGGATAACAAGGCGAACTATGGCGGCGACCAGGCCAAGGCCGACGCGGCAGGCCTTGCGGTAATGGGACAGGATTTGAGCGCAGCCTGCTGGCAAGCGGCGATGGGGCAGACACCTGGCGCGGATCCAGCAACTACGCTGAGCGCATGCATGCAGAAATGGCAGGTGACCGACAAGGTGCAGACGTGTGAGCTGTTCTATACCGCCGAACGCGACCTGACCGCAGAACAAGCTGCTGCCAAATGCAGCACGGGCGAGGTAACGCGCTCACTGCAGCAGTTGCAGAAACCGCTGACCGTTCCGGCCAGCCATCCGTATCTGTAACATCGCTGGAGCGAGCGCTCGGGGTTAGACCCCCTGCGGTCGCAACCGGTACTGCGGCGGCAACTGCTCCGGACCGCTGATGGTCGCGTTCAAGCTCTTGAAGCGACCATCCTTGATGCCATAGATGCAGCCGTGAATGGACAGGCTCTGCCCGCGATGCCAGGCGTTCTGCACAATGCTGGTGTGGCCGACGTTCGCCACTTGCTGAATGACGTTGAGCTCGCACAAGCGGTCGACCCGTTCTTCCTCGGTCGGCAGCTTCGCGAGGGCATCGCGGTTCTCGTAATACAGATCACGAATCGAGCGTAACCAGCCATCGATCAGGCCCAGTTGACGGTCCTGCATCGATGCGCGCACGCCGCCACAACCGTAGTGGCCGGTGACCAGAATGTATTTGACCTTGAGCACGTCGACTGCGTACTGGATCACGGACAGGCAATTGAGATCGGTGTGCAGCACGACGTTGGCAACGTTGCGGTGCACAAACAAGTCACCGGGCAACATGCCCACGATTTCGTTGGCCGGGACACGCGCATCCGAGCAACCGATCCAAAGGTATTCCGGGGTTTGCTGCCGTGCCAGCTTGGCGAAAAACTCAGGATCTTCCTTGGTGATCGCATCAGCCCAACGTTCGTTGTTGTCGATCAGCTCTTGTAGCTCGTTCATGCTTGTACGCCTCGAAGATGTGCCCAGCGTTTGACTAGGCCTCGGCGACCCAGGTCACGCTTATTTGCCACTACTCGCCCGGAGGAACAAAAAGGAATCTTCAGAGTGGTGGCCGGTCCACCTATTAAGGACCCAAATAACGAGGATTCGCCATGACTGATTCACGCCGTCCCTTCGATGCCACCCAGCCCGAGCCTATCGATGACAACGAAGACCGTATGGGCTCAATGGAAGAACTGGACTTTGACGAGGAAGAACCGAGCGCACGCATCGGCGATCTGATGCCCGAGGACGAGCTGGCGCATGAACTTCCTGAGAAGCGAGTTCGCGAAGCCGGCCTGACTGGCGCATCGACTCCCGATCACCATTCCACCGACGATGACCTTGACCCGGAAATGTTGATCCGTGAAGACGGCGCTCGTTCTGCCAGAGAAGAAGGCGAAGACAACCCGGCGGACTTCGAACTGAGCGTGGTCGATGAAGACGATATCGGCGGTGGTGACGGGCTGGATGAAGCGGAGCTGGGTCGTCTTGATCCGTTGGATGGCAAGCCGGAGAAGTGAACTGGATGCAGCGAACGAAATGGCCTCTTCCCGGATACATCCGGTAGGACCGGACTTGTCCGGGAAGGCGTCGGCCCAGGCAACTAAGGTGTGGCAGGCGAAATGATGTCGGCTCATCCGACGTTATCGGGGACAAGTCCCCTCCTACCGGATTTTCGTTGCACCTACATTGATTTACTCAAACAACGTACAGGCCATCACCAGCGCATCTTCGCGCCCGCCAACGGCCGGGTAGTAATCCCGACGCCGGCCAATCTCGTTGAAGCCAAATCGCTCATACAAGCGATACGCCGAGCGGTTGCTGTCGCGAAGTTCGAGGAAGCATTCCCGGGCATTGAGCGCATAAGCCCGGGACATCAGCTGTTCAAGCAAGCGCAGCCCCAAACCTCGGCCCTGGCTTTCCGGCTTGACAGTGATATTAAGCAGATGCGCCTCGTCGATGATGACTTGCACAACGCCATGTCCGACTTGCTGGGCACCTTCAAACATCAGCCAGATTTCATAGGACTTGAGCCCATCGAGGAAGATGCCCCGCGTCCAGGGATGGCTGAAGGCGGCGTACTCAATCTTCAATACGGCGTCGAGATCCGCCTCGGTCATCGGGCGGAAGGTTACTGCGTCACTCATCTATCGGTTTCCAGCGCGCCATTAGCCGACGCATGGCTTGCCAGACATCCGCCTTGCGTTGAGGCTCGTCCATCAGTAATTCCAGACCCGGCAAAGCCCAGGCTGAACCCAGGCCATCGACCTGCAGTTCATGGTTATAGGATTGCGCATTGGCTTCCCCGGCAAAACGCACCGAAGGCAGGCCAATCAACCACAGGCAGGCGCAGGGTTCGTCTTCGAGACGTGCTGACACGAAACCTTGCACGAAATCACGCGCCGCTTCCGGGCCCTGGTCCAGATTGCCCCTGACCAGCAGCGGCCATCGCACCGGCTCGCCAATGATTTGCGGGCTGTCCGGCAAACCGGCGGCACGCAGCATGTCTTTTAGTAACAAATAAGATGGATCACGGCTCTGGAACGCCTGGCCTGTGGGCAACTCCACCAACAGCAGGCAACGCCCGGCACGCAACAGTTGCAGCGCAAAGCGCGGTGGTGGCACGACAGGCGCTTTGACCGGCGCAGGCGCTGCGGTTTCGACAACGGCAGCAGGTGCGCGGGTGCTGGCCAGTGACGGACGCGGCACTTCGACTTTCGGCCGTTCGACCGGACGCGGCGGCGCTACGGAGGGCGCGGCAACCGCTGCGCGCTCGGCAGTCTGCGTGATGGCAGCGACCGGCGCGTCTTCGACCGCGAGCAGCGGTTCAAGCAGCTCAGTGCGTGACGGTGCAGCAAAAGGCAATTCAGTGCGCGGCAGCCAATTGACCACCTGCATGGCGGTCATATAAGCGCGGCGGCGGGACTCGTTTAGCAAAGGTCAGCCACCTGTGGATAAGTTAAGGAGGCGATTCTACCGCCCTTCGCCGATTCCCGCCGCAGTTGATCGTCCGGAGGTGAAATGTTGAGCAGCCGATGCAGTACAATCGCTGCTTTTATTTGCCAACCACCGGCCAACCAATGATCGAACCTAAGCGCGTCTTGCGCGCCCTTGCCGAACACTGGGCGCTTCTTGAGCCATTGTGCGAACACTTCGACCAAGGCACCTTGAGCCTGAGCGATTTGCGCCTGCAACTGGCCGCACAACAAATGGACAGCACGCCGCAGGACATCACCAACCTGCTGGATGTGTGGATTCGTCTGGATATCCTGGTCCCCGTGGCCAAAAGCCCCAATCGGTTCGAACTCAACGCGCAGATCCACGACTTCCTGTCCTATCTGCGTCGCGAGCACCGCTTGGGCCTGTGCCTGGAAATCGAAGCCTACTTGCGCCATCTGGAGCGTCTGGCCGGTTACATCCAGGACGCCTTTGATATCCGCGACGCCGATGACCTCGCCCGCCAATTGCGGCTGCTGGACATGCGCGTGCGGGACGTCCTGAAGAAACTCGCCAATGACGAACAGGCGCTAGTGGCCGTTGCCGATCGGGCCAAGACCAGCGACCGGCAGATCCCCCTGCGACAACGCTATGCCGAAGTGCTGGCGACCTGGGACGAATACATCGAACCGATGATTCAACTGGTGAATGCCGACGGCGCTTTCGAGCAAGGCGTGCGCAAGGTCGAAAACGTCCTGTTGCGCATGCTCACCGAACAGCAGCGCCTCGGCCATCTGGTGGACGACGACATGCTGCTGCGCACCCACGCGCGCATCCTCGAAATGCAGACCAGCGCCCAGCTGACCTTGCGTCACGCTCGGGAACTGCTGCTGCCCTTGCGCGAAGAAGCCCGTCGACACAACGCCGTGACGCGCGGGGCGGCGCTGGCGCTGTCGGCGATCCGGCGTAAAGGCCTGGACGCCGTGCCGCAAGCGGCGATGCCGATGTTCACTCGTCCGCAAAGCACCTTTCTCGGCAGCGCGAGTCAGGTCGAGGCATATGTCTATGCGCTGGCGCGCTTCGAACCCAAGCCCGCCAAATTCCCCAAGGCCAACGCCAAGCGCAAGGGCGAACCGCCGCAAGCGCCGCGCACGGTCAAGGAAATGCTGGAGCGTTGCGAAGACGCCCTGCCGCTGCCGGACCTGATGGTCTGGCTGCTGGAACAGGAGCCGGACGGCGCTACCGATGAATTGCTGTATTGGTTCTCGCGTCTGTCGCGGGACAAACGCTTCGCTCGTGAACGCCTCGAACGACGCGATTATTTCACTCAGGAGCATCAGGTCAGCCTGAGCTCTTTTGCCCTGCTCTCCAGCCGTGATGAGCAGCCAGGGAATCCAGTCAATGCATCTTGATCTCTCCGAAATGTCCCAGCTGGCTCCGATCTTTCGCGAGCTGTTCAAGGGTTATCACATCAGCCGCCGCGACCCGGAGCTGTATGCGCAACTGTCCAACGCTCAGGATCAGTACCGAACGCTGTTCAAGGCCTTGGGTTTCGAGCTGGTGTGCGACACCCGTGGCTTTTATTACTTCGTCCCGGACCTGGCTGCCGCGCAGGTCAACAAGACCGCGCAACGCCTGGCGCTGTTCACCTTCATCCTCGTCGAGCATCTGGCCGATCAGGGTCGTGATCCGGTCGCCGTACTCGACGGCGGCAGCCTGGGCCGTGATGAACTGCCTTCGCTGCTGGAAAAATACCGCGACCTGTTTATCCAGGCCGAAGTCCAGACCCCGGACGAGCTGGAAGAAAAGATCATGCGCCGCATGACTCAACTGGGTTTCGCCAGCGAGGACAACGGCATTTACCGTTTCCTGCCGCCCATGCACCGTTTTCTGGATGTTTGTCTGTCGGTGCAGCAGGATCGCGATCTGGCGGCCAGCCTCCACAGCGTATTGCCCTTGCCGACGCCCGTGCTCATCGATGACGACAGCGACGAAAAACTGCTGGAGACCGATGACCCACTGGATCTGGCCGAGTTCGACGAATCATCGGAAACCGAAGAACAAGCCTTGGCCCGGGCTATCGCTGACGAGCAACAGGAGATAGACGCATGAGCCAGGAACGCTACGGCATCCGCCGCTTTGCCCTGCTGAACACTGCCGGTTACAGCCTCGGGCTGTTTCCGCTGGAACACCCGCTGTCGGTGTATGGCGCGAATAACCTCGGTAAAAGCGCCTCGATCAACGCCCTGCAATTCCCGATTCTGGCACGCATGTCAGACATGAGTTTCGGCAAATACACGCTGGAACAATCACGCCGTTTCTACTTTGCGTCGGACACCAGTTACATTCTGGTCGAAGTGTCGCTGCCCCATGGCCCACACGTGATCGGTGTGGTCGGCCGCGGTCCAGGCGGCGGTTTCGGTCACCAGTTCTTCGCCTATGCGGGCGAGCTTGATCTGGGCCACTACCAGAAGAACGACACTTGCCTGCGTCAGAAAGAGCTGTTCAGCAATCTGGAAAGTCAGGGGCTGAAGGCTTACGAGCTCAAGCCTGATGAGTTGCGGCGCTTGCTGGTTGGCGGACACACTTCGATTCCGCTGGACCTGACGTTGATTCCGCTGCGCTCCACCAGCGAACAGAGCCTGAAGACCTTCCGCGCGCTGTTCATCAACTTGCTGCACATGCGGGAAATCACCGCAGCCAAGCTCAAGCAATTGTTTCTCGATGCATTCGAGCACAGCCTGCGTTCCGGTAGCGTCGATTACATCGCCGCGTGCGAAGAAGCCTTCCGCGATGTACGCCGCATGGAGCAGGACTACAACTCTCTGGTCCTCGCCGGTCCGCTGGTAGAAGCTCTGGCGGCGGGCGTGAAACAACGCGACCTGCTGCGCGGCAAGCTGCATCGCCTGTCTCCGCTGCTGGATTCCCTGCTCGGCACCTGGATGGATTACTCCGGTGCCCGCAAGGAAGAACTGGTTATTCAGGCCGAACATTATCGCGGCCAGCAGGATGTACTGCAGAACGATCAGCGTGGCGGCACTCAGGAGCTGATGCGCCTGGAACGTGAAATCAGCGGCATTCAGCGTTGGGTTGGCGAACTCGCGGTGCTCAAGAATCGTTTTGCGCTGGTGGATGACGCCAAGGTTCTTGAACAGCAATTGCTGGCAGCGAAAGACGCCCATGATGAATTGGCAGGTGCCCTGGCGCAGTCCCGGCAATTCAGTGCGGAAGACCTCGACGAACGTTTGCGGGATCTGGAAAAACGCCTGAAGTCGGTGAAGCAGCAACTCGATCATGCCGACAACAACAGCTATGCCCGATTGCGCGAAGAGTTTTCCCAGCCGGACGTCGAGCGCCTGATGCGCCTATTCAACAGTGCCCTGTTCAGCTTGCCACTGGGTGAGCAAGGGATTGCGCTGGACGATGGCGATGCCTGGGTCAAATCCCTGGAACTGATCCTCGATAGCTTCAAAGGCGAGCAATTCCAGGTGCCGGGTCTGACGATCAATCTGTCGAACATCGAACCACCGGCACTTCAGGCTCTGGCCGACCGCGCGGCATTGCGCGATCAAAAAGAACGTCTTGAAAAAGAACTCAAGCAACTCAAGACTCAGCAAGCCGTTGCGGCTGACCGCTCGGCCAGCAAGACGCAAACCGAGGCTTTGTATCAACAAGTGCTGGATGCACAGAAAGCGCTGGAAGACTTCCGCCGTTGCCAGACCCTGAGCGCGGAAGAGTCCGACAAACTGGAACAGCTGGCCCAGATGGAGGCGGCGCAGGACGAGTTGAAACGCTCCAGCGATGCCTTCACCGAACGCGTCCAGCAACTTTCGGCCAAGCTGCAACTGATCGCACGGCAGATCGGTGACCTTGAGTCCAAACAACGCACACTGGATGACGCACTGCGTCGTCGTCAGCTGCTACCAGCCGACCTGCCGTTTGGCACGCCGTTCATGGATCCGGTGGATGATTCGCTGGAGAACTTGCTGCCGCTGCTTAACGACTACCAGGATAGCTGGCAGGGATTGCTGCGCAGCGATGGCCAGATCGAAGCGCTGTATGCGCAAGTTCGTCTCAAAGGCGTGGCCAAGTTCGACAGCGAAGATGATGTAGAGCGTCGCTTGCAGTTGCTGATCAACGCTTACGCACACCGTACCGACGAGGCGCTCACCTTGGGCAAGGCGCGTCGTGCTGCTGTGACAGACATCGCGCGGACCCTGCGCAACATCCGCAGCGACTACGACAGCCTTGAGCATCAACTGGCGCTATTCAACCGCGAGATCAACAAGCGTCAGGTTTCCAACCTTGAGAGCTTCCGCATCGTGCTCGCGCCGAACAAAGAAGCACTCAAGCATATCGACCAGATCATCCACAGTGCCGGCCAATATGAAGAAGGCGAAACTCTATCGGTCTTCGACTTGAGCCAAAGTGCCGAGCAGGACAACAAGAACGAAGAGGCCAAGGAATACCTGGCACGTCTGGTGGCGGCGAATCATAACCAGCTGGGCTTGAAGGATTTGTTCGAGCTGGCGTTTGAGATCACCAAGGTTAACGGTCAGCCGATCATCCACACCGACATCGACGGTGCAGCCTCCAACGGCACCACGATGACCATCAAGGCTCTCACCAACATGTACCTGTTGCTGCACTTGATGGATCGCGATCAGGCTGGACGCATTCGCTTGCCCTATTACCTGGATGAAGCGGCTGACATCGACGAGAAGAATCAGGCGGCACTCCTCGAAACAAGCCTGCAGCTTGGCTTTGTGCCAATCCTGGCCAGCGTGAAGCCTCAAGTCTCGGCCCATGTCGCCATCGACCTTGAAGGCGGCAGCGGGCCTAACGGCATCTACATCGACGAGGCCGACTGGAAATACATTCGTCGTCGTGACGATGTGAAGGCAATAGTGGTTGAAGAAGTTGCTGAGGAAGTTGCTGAATAACTGTTCAATGCAGTAACGGAAGGCCGCATGTGGATGCGGCCTTTTTTATTGGTTGCAACTAAGTGCACTGTGTACTGGCTAGAAAGAGATTTCCGAGCGGACAAACAAAACCCCCGAACGCGTAAGCGATCAGGGGTTCTGGAATTCAATCTTGACGATGACCTACTCTCACATGGGGAAACCCCACACTACCATCGGCGATGCATCGTTTCACTGCTGAGTTCGGGATGGGATCAGGTGGTTCCAATGCTCTATGGTCGT
>NZ_JAFCXH010000029.1:0-68824 GCF_049898225.1 Pseudomonas sp. DSP3-2-3
CTGGCGAACACGGCCTTGCGGGCTTCTTCATCGATGAACGGTGCCGGCGCTTCTTCCAGAACTTTCTGGTGACGACGCTGCAGCGAGCAGTCACGGTCGCCCAGGTGAATCGCCTGGCCTTGGCCGTCGGAGATGACCTGGACTTCCACGTGACGCGGGTTGGTCAGGTACTTTTCCAGGTAGACCATCGGGTTGCTGAACCAGGCAGCCGCTTCAGCGCGGGTCTGCTTGGCCGCTTCGATCAGGTCTTCTTCCTTGTGAACCACGCGCATGCCGCGACCACCGCCGCCGCCAGCGGCCTTGATGATCACCGGATAGCCGACTTCACGGCCAATGCGCAGGGCGATTTCTTCGTCTTCCGGCAGCGGGCCGTCAGAGCCGGGAACCGTTGGCACATTGGCGCGCTTCATGGCGTCCTTGGCAGAAACCTTGTCGCCCATCAGGCGAATGGTTTCGGCTTTCGGGCCGATGAAGGCGAAACCGGATTTTTCCACTTGTTCAGCGAAATCGGCGTTTTCCGCGAGGAAGCCGTAGCCCGGGTGAATCGCCGTAGCGCCGGTGAGTTCGGCAGCCGAGATGATGGCCGGGATGTTCAGGTAAGAAAGGTTGGCGGGCGCCGGACCGATGCAGACGGTTTCATCCGCCAGGCCCAGGTGCATTAACTCGCGGTCTGCCGTGGAGTGTACAGCGACAGTCTTGATGCCCAGTTCTTTACAGGCACGCAGAATGCGCAAGGCAATTTCGCCGCGGTTGGCGATCAGGACTTTTTCCAGCATCGCAGGCTCTCCCCGGTTCAAACGATGGTGAACAGCGGCTGGTCGTACTCAACCGGCTGACCGTTTTCTACCAGGATGGATTCGATCACACCGCTAACTTCAGCTTCGATGTGGTTCATCATTTTCATGGCTTCGACGATGCAGATCGTGTCGCCTTTCTTGACCGTCTGACCCACTTCCACAAATGCTGGCGAAGTCGGCGCAGGGGTACGGTAGAACGTACCGACCATTGGCGACTTGACCACGGTACCGTTGAGCTTAGGTGCTGAAGGCGCTTCTGCGGCTGCAACCGGAGCAGCAACAGGCGCTGCGGCTGGAGCAGGCATCGGAGCAGGAGCGTAATACTGCTGGGCCGGAGTCTTGCTGTGACGGCTGATCCGTACGGATTCTTCGCCTTCACGGATTTCCAGTTCGTCGATGCCAGACTCTTCCAGCAGTTCGATCAGTTTCTTGACTTTACGGATATCCATTAATCATCAACTCCCAAGGGTCGGTCAGGGGTAAAAGTTGTTAGCGGTTCGAATCGTGCAGCGCAGCCTCTGGCTGGGCGGTCATGATTTCGAACTGATGGCCACTTGTTCCAGGGCGGCCTCCAGGGCCAGTCGGTAACCGCTGGCGCCAAGGCCGCAGATCACGCCTACAGCAACATCTGAAAAATAGGAGTGATGGCGGAAAGGTTCGCGCTTGTGCACGTTTGACAGATGCACTTCGATGAATGGGATGCTCACTCCCAGCAGCGCGTCACGTATTGCAACGCTGGTGTGAGTAAAAGCAGCCGGATTGATCAGAATGAAATCCACGCCTTCATCGCGTGCGGCGTGAATGCGATCGATCAGTTCGTACTCGGCATTGCTTTGCAGGTACATCAGATGGTGGCCGGCGTCACGGGCCTGCTGTTCCAGGTTCTGATTGATCTGGGCCAACGTAATCGCGCCGTAGATCCCGGGTTCACGGGTGCCAAGCAGGTTCAGGTTGGGGCCATGCAGGACCAGGAAAGTCGCCATCGTATGTTCCTTGTTATGGTTGCGAGCGCTAATGCCCGGCGACTATGCCGGAAAGCGCATTGGACTGTCCAGTTAACTGCAATAGCCAGCACGATGAGCGACATTCGCGAAAAGTTTGTGACTCATTCGCTAAATTTGGTCATTTGCTCTAATCAACCGCTCTGCGAGGCCGTTCGCGTCGATTTCGCCGACGACGCGCACATCGGCGCGTTCCTCGCCATTTTTGCCGAAGATCAATAACGCGGGGGGACCGAACAGCTTGTAGCGGTCGAGCAAGGCGCGCTGTTCGGCATTGCTGTCGGTCATGTCGAAGCGGATCAGCCGATAACCCTTGAGCTGGCTGACAACAGCTGGATCTGGCAAGACTTCGTGTTCGATCACTTTGCAGCTGATACACCAGTCGGCGTACCAGTCGAGCAGCAACGGCTGGCCAGCGTTTTTCGCCGCGCTCAAAGCGCGATCCAGTTCGGCTGACGTCGTAATCGTCTGCCATTCGGCGCCATTCGTGATGGCGCTGGCGTTGCTGAACGTGGCTGGCGTGCGACCCAGCGGACGGGTCGGATCGGTTTGCCCGCTCCACGCACCAAACCAGCAGGCCAGAGCATAGACCAGCAGAAACAAACCGAGCAGTTGGCCCAGACGCTGCCGGGTGGTTTTCTCGGTAAATTGCAGCGCGCCGAGAAACAGCGCGACTCCGGCAGCTAGCAAACCGGTCAACAACAGAGTGATTTCACCGGGCAGGACGCGGCTGAGCAGCGCAATGGCCAGACCCAGCAGCAAGACACCAATGGCATTCTTGACCAGCACCAACCAAGGCCCGCTTTTCGGCAGCCAGGTTGCGCCGCCGGTGGCGATCAGCAACAGCGGGGCGCCCATGCCCAGGCCCAGGGCAAACAGTTTCAGGGCTCCGCCGAGCGCATCGCCGCTGGCACTGATATACAGCAGCGCACCGGCCAGCGGAGCCGACACGCAAGGCGAGACCAGCAAACTGGAAACCACACCCAGCACCGCCGCGCCCCATAACGAGCCGCCTTCGGTGCGCCCCGCGATGCGATCCAGACGCGTGCTGATCGCCTGCGGCAAGCGCAGCTCGAAGAAGCCGAACATGGCGATGGCAAACACCACGAAGAACAACGAAAACGGCACCAGCACCCACGCCGATTGCAGTCGCGCCTGAAGATTGAGACCGGCGCCAAACACGCCCATCAATGCACCGAGCGCGGCAAAACAGAGCGCCATGGGCAACACGTAAGCCAGGGACAGACTGAAACCGCGCAAACCGCCGACCTGTCCACGCAACACCACGCCGGACAGAATCGGCAACATCGGCAGCACGCACGGCGTAAACGTCAGGCCAATACCGGCGAGGAAAAACAGCGCCAGCTCTTTCCAGCTCCATGCGGCTTTGACCGGGCTGGCGGGGGCAATTTCAGCGGGACTGGCGTCACCATCGCCAATGCTCAGCCGCTCGGTTTCCGGGGGATAACACAGGCCCTTGTCGGCGCAGCCTTGATAGGTAACCAGCAGGGTAAAAGGGCGGTTGTCGCCGGGTTTACGCGGCAAGTCGACGTCGAGAATGCCGTGATAGACCTCAACGTCGCCGAAATACTCGTCATGTTTCTGCTCGCCAGCCGGCAGTTGCGCGGCGCCCAGGCCAATATCGGCGGGCTCGGTGCGGAACTGAAAACGGTGGCGATACAGGTAATAGCCTTCGGTGGCGACAAACCGCAGCTTGATCGACTCGGGCGTGGTTTCAATCAGGTTCAGCTGAAACGCCTGACGGACCGGCAGGAAATCCTTGCTGTTATCCAGCGTCGTACCGCCCAGAACCGCGTTCGGGCGACTATCCAGCAACCCGGCACCAGTGGCGGGCAGGGCGAGGATCAACAACAGCAGGCATAGCAGGCGGCGCATGGCGGTCTCGGGTCGCGAAAGTCCGCGCATGATAGCGGAGTAGGACAGTGAACTGTAGAAGCCTGCCCGTTGGAGCGAGGCTTGCCCGCGAATCAGACGCCTCGGTGGGCCAGAATCACCGCGTTATCGTTCTTCGCGGGCAAGCCTCCAACGGATCTGCACGTACAGCCGATGCATATGCGTCTACTGGAATGCCGTCTTCCCGGCTAAAGCCGGTCCCACAGTGGGACCGGCTTTAGCCGGGAAGGCGACGGTTCAGACAATACGTCTGGCGCCTGGCGGTTGCCCCCGGACATAGAATCTCCAACAAGCTCTTTTTCCACTCCAGGCCTCAAGCCTGCTCGTTGGAGCTCACCAGAAACGGTTCGTCATGCTCGGAGTTGACATGATTGCGCCCGGCATCCTTGGCGCGGTACAGCGCTTCGTCGGCACGGGAGGCGAGCATCAGGCTGTCATCCGAGTCGCGCAATGCCACGACACCCGCGCTGAACGTGCAAAACAGATCCACCGGTTGCGCCGGGTAATGTATCTCCGCAAAGCGGCGGCGGATTTCGTCGAGCACCTTGTGCGCGTTCTGGATGCTGGTATCGGGCATCACAATGGCGAACTCTTCGCCGCCATAACGACCTATATAGTCGGTCTTGCGCAGCCGTTGTTTGAGAAACAGCGCCAGACTCTTGATTACCCGGTCGCCCATGGGATGGCCGTGGCTGTCGTTGACCTTCTTGAAATGATCGATATCGAGCATTGCGAAGCACAACTGCTGGTTTTCCCGCCGCGCGCGGAAACTGCAGTCTTCAAGCAATTGCAGGATATGCGTGTGGTTATACAACCCGGTCAGGCTGTCGCGAACCATGCGCGCCTTGAGATTGCGCGCCCTGGCGGCACGATTACGCACCGTAGTAATCAGGTGGCGCGGCTTGATCGGCTTGGTCAAAAAATCATCGCCGCCTTCGCTCATGGCGTCGAGCTGCTTGTCCAGATCATCCTCGGCCGAGAGGTAAATGATCGGCACGCTGACGTAGCGATCGTTATGCCGAATGACCTTGGCCAGTTCCACACCGGTGCAGCCGGGCATGTACATGTCGAGAATGATCAAGTCGGGCTGGAAATCCGCCAGTTCCGCCATCGCCTGGATCGGGTCCAGCAACGTGCGGGTGACGATCCCGGCGCTGTTGAGCAGGCGTTCAGTGTGCGTGGCCTGGGCGCGGGAGTCGTCGATGATCAGCACTTTATAAGGTTCGTACTGGGCGACGCAGGTCAGGATCTCGATTTTCTCCAGCAGACTCGAAGCTTCAAGCGTACCAGTGAGAAACTCCTCACCCCCGGCACGCACAGCGGCAAGACGCGTCGGCGTATCGGTTTCCTGATGGCTGAAGAACAACAGAGGCAGCTTTTGCTCAAGTCCTTCCTGAACCTGCGCAGCCAGTTTCAAGCCATCACCGGGGCCGCCGAAATCCACATCAATGACGATGGCCGCCGGGTGGCGCTGGGCCATGGCTTCATGGAAGGCGGCCAAGTCACTCAGTGATTGCGCGAAGAGTCCGAAAAACTCCAATTGCCTGGCCAACCGCTCGGCGCGCTCGGAATCCTGCAAAGCAATGTAGATCGGCTTGCGCAACGGCGGCAGCGAAGTTTGTTCGAAACGGTCACCATGCCGCAGCCCGGTACGCGATAGACGCTGCATGACGCGATTGAGGTCGGTAATCAGATCGCTGCTCAATCGACCCCGATTGGCCTCCACCCCATCCAGCGTCAGACTGATCGCCCGCGCCAGCTCCACATGCTCAACCTGCTCGAAACGCTCGGCAAACCGCATCAGCCGCTCGTTGGCAACCTTGAGCTCGGCCAGGTCATCGGTCGACCATTCACTTTGTTGCAGCCGTTGCCACGCCTCAAGGATCTGGCGCGCCTGATGGATGACTCGTTGAGCGAAGTGATGCTTGAGCCGGTCTCGGCTTGGATCTTCTGACTCGGTCATGGGCTGGCTACGTAGTGAATGTTCACTGAGGACGAATGCTGGCGCTATGCTAGCACCTCTGCCAAGCACAAGCGTGCCATAAGTCAATTAATTGGCAAGTATTTGCGGGCTGGACAGTGGCACCTCCTCCTTAATATGCGTGATACGTGCCACGAGCGAGGCTTCGTAGATTTGTGTGGGCATCCATGCAGGCATATGCGGGAATTGACGCTGCGGGCGTGTCAGGCATTTCTGATTTTTTGGGGGGGTGAGCTGAGGGTGGGAGTGGGCTGGTAGGGTGCTGAATACCTCAGCAGGAACCAGCTTTCATGACTCAATGCTTCAAAGACCTCGAGTGCGATACGCAGGTCCTGAACCAGAACACCAAGCCGATCTCCGAATGTGAAATCCGCAGCCAGAACCTTTACGACTGTGACTCCGACTTCATCGAAGTGCCGATCCTCACGTGCGAAGGCCTCTGGCGCATCTTTCAGCGCGAGGCCGAAGAGATCGTTGCCCCCGGCGGAGTGCTTATCGCCGACCCCAAGGAACGTAACCGCGCAATAAATGCGGCCTATGCCCGATTGTGGCTGCATGACTCGCGTTTCCAGTGGGCGGGGCTGGCAGCATTTGCGTCAAAGCAGGTGGGTTGTGGGTTGTTGCATGCGTCGGACTCGATCGATCTGATTCAGGCGGAGAGAGACGCCCTGCAGAACATGCGCGACAGCAGAAGCGAGTCTGGTCTGTTTACTCCCGACAAAATGCCAGAACAAGCGCAACTCATGCGTGATCACAAGCAGGCTGATGCAGTTGATGGTATTCCGGTTTGGTTGCCGAACTCCGGGGTGCGCTGGAGTTTTGAGGTATGTGTACGAAATGATGGCTTTGGGGAATACGACGTTGTTCCTCGATATCTATCCATTACATATGTTTTATGCGAAGCGCGGATTAGCGGAGCTAAAAACATGCTTAAAAAAGCGTGCGGGAATTTTTGGTCATCCGAAGTTTCCTGTGCTTTGGCCTATTGGAGAAAAGGCACTTTTATTTGGGCGTGATCACAAGGAGATATTGGAAGGTTTTAATGCGATTGACCGGGGGGATTTGGCTGGGGGTGTAGAGCATTTAGCCGTGCATGAGCAGCGCAACATTCTGCAACCTTCAATGTATAACGACTGGAAATTGGTTCTGGCTCTGCGTGTCAATCATCTTTCTTTTGTCACCAATTTTCCCTCGGGGCTTGCTCAAGCCATTGAGCTGACACTCGCCAGCCACTGCCAGGCTGTCGAAGATGGTCGCACTGTTGGCTTCAGTGACAATCCGCTTGCAGATTTGTCAGCGTTCAAGCAGCGAATGCCTTTTGTACTTAAGGCGGCCGCGCGGTTTGATCAAATGCTTAATGGCTCAGACCGCAGTAATCTGGAGCAATCGATTAGAGATATCGCTGCTGGGGGAGGAGTGCAGTGAATCATTGTTTGAATCTGGCAAGGTGGCGAATTAGCTTAACCTGGTTGTTGGCTGGGGTAATAGCGTTCATGGTTTTTTACCTGACCTTTCTGCAGTATTTCGCTGATCGTGAAATTGCGTTGATTATGGGTGAGCCTTGGGACGATATGCGCCGGCGTTCTACGGTACGGATCGCTCCAGCGATACCAGGACATTATTGGGGGCTTTCGCCTGAGGCCGATGCGCGGCTTAGGTTTATAGACGAAAAATATGGTTTCATTACGCCAGTGGGTAGTTTTTTTATTATAACGTTCGATAATGAAAAGGTCGCTAGCGCTGTGATTTACCCGCACACACAACCTTTGCTCATCGATGAAGCGGTTGAAATCGTAGTGGCCATACAAGAACAATTTAGGTCGGGCGGATGGTTTCCGATATATCCAAAAGACAATCCACCATTCGCCGATACTCCTGAATGGCGTATCTCGGTGCGCGACGCAAAAAATGGGCAGCGCACGTTTTGGCAGGCCGCAGATAGATATCAGGCAGCGCTTGTCATGCATCGATTTAAAGATTTGAGGCATCCCACTCAAGAGCGTTATCAAATAATTGTAGATGTATCAACGGCCTGGATGCCTAGCGAAGCTGAGCTAGACAACATAACTCTCAAGCCTTACCTCTGTAAAAAACCTTGCCCTAAAAAACTAATGGAGAATTTCTAATGCCAGTTCCCTGCTACCTCACACTAATAGGAAAGAATGGAAACCGTATCAGCGCAGGCGCTCTTAGCGAAGGTTCGGTTGGCGCGGCCTGGAAACGTGGTCATGAGGATCAAATCCTTGTTCAGTCATTTGAGCACGGTATTGCGGTACCGGGCGGTGCGGATTCAGGCCAGCGCATGCACAAAGCCATGATCATCCTTAAAGATATCGACAAGTCATCACCGCTGATTAACGCAGCATTATGTGATGGGGAATTGCTGGCAGAGTGTCGTCTTGAGTTTTTTCGAGTGACGGCAATAGGCGAGGAGCATTTTTATACCATGGAGTTGAAGAACTCAGTAATCATAGGCGCTGACGCCTACATGCATGATTGTCGTGATCCGAAATTTGCGCACTCGAACCCGATGGAAAAAGTGCGCTTCTCTTATCAGGAAATCACCTGGAAACACGAGACGGGTCGCACAATTGCCTCCGATGAATGGCGGAGTGCCGGGCAAGCATGAAACTCATCAGCCGCCTTGAACCACTACCAGAAGAACTTCGTAATGCTTACTCTCCAGAGGAGGCTCGCGGGTTGGTTCGGGATTCTTTCGGGGCCGCGTACAGCATTGAAGGTATGGACAAACTCAGGCATGGCTTGATATTGGATACTGACACTGAAGTATTGGAGCGTGTTGGAAGCGGCGATTGGTTGTTGATCAATGAAAAAGCGTACTACTTCGACAATGGCGGGATAGTGAAACAGGCTAAAGAGCAGCAGGTAATGGAACTGATGAATTCCCCACCGCCTCAACCAATGCAAATAATCACTCAGTTCCGTATCCTGGATAGCGAAACCCGCGAGCCTATAACCAGTTGCAATTTTGCTACGGTGATAGACGGTCAGAAGGGTGAGCGCCGGACTGACAGTTATGGAGTTGCCCATATTTCGAAGCCGTCGGAGAAAGTAAGGGCTGCATCGATCATGTTTCAAATGCTGGAGCGGCGTGAGTAATCAGCGTGATCAGAATGTGCATTTCAGCAGCCTAGCCCCGCATGATTCTGGACCACCAGTTGCGCGCAGTCCCAACATTAGACTCATCCCGCCCCGGCAACAAACTCGGCATATCGCGCAAGCGAATCCACGGTTCGTTCTGCCAGTGCAGCACGCTCAATTCTGCGCCTTGCCATTCCAGGCGTGCCGGTGTCGGGGTGTTGTGGGTGTGGCGGGAAGGGGCTTCGTTGAGGATGGGCATCACTTCATAGGTCAGCCATTGGCGCAGTTGGCTGTTGGCGGGGTGATGGTGGTAGATGAGCAGGGCGTACACGGCGGATTTGCTGATCATCTGCACTTCCTTCACGTCCCCGTAACAGATCAGGCGCTCGGTGCGCCGTTGATCGCTGTCGAGTTTCCGGGTGAAGCGGTTTGCGAAGAACATACCCACCAGGCGTCCGAGATCCCTGGCGCAGAACCACGCCTGGCCCTCGATGATCAAGGCGTGAAGGGGCAGGTTGTGGCGGGTGAAGACAAGGGGTTCGTAAATGGCGTCCATGCGGGCTGCTCGCTGTTGAGTAAAGGCGTCGGGAGCTAAGAACACCAAGTAGAGTGCCAGCCTATTCCCCCGAAGGGTCTTGTATTAGCCGACTCCCGACATAACAGACGAGCAGAATCGCAGTGCGCCTGCGATAAAGAGACCTTATCGCAGGCGCAGAAAAACCGCATCTGTCGTGGCGGGTGTACGGTACTTGATGAGTTCTTAGGCTCAGGCCGCTAATGATAAAGAGCCGCGGATTTGGGTCAATGCCCAATGCTGTAGGGCTTTTCTGGTTTTGTTGTGATCGTTTTAATAACGATGAGCCTCGCGCCAGCGGGCTCACCGGAAACAACAAAACCTCCCACCCCACGTACCCCCAAAAGGCACGTTGCTGTAAGGTTGCGGTCAGAGCACTGAACTCCGTGATTGAAAGGATATGGCCATGCTGGATTGGAAGAACCGCGCAGGCAGCGCGAGTGAACGCGTCGATGAACCTGCTTCCGTGAAACGTCGCGGCTATCTGGGCGGGCTGTTTTACAGCCGTGCACTGGGCGCTCTGGTGGCGATTTATCTGATCGCCACGTTGCTGATCGGCTGGTACTGGAGCCAGGAGCCCGCGCTGTTCCCGGTCCAGCAGAACGCTCAGGCTGCGGCCCAGCGTGAAGGCAAGCAGATGGTGATCGGCTACACCACTGTCGAAACGCTGAAATCTGTCGCGCAAACCCTGCTCGATAAGCGTGGTGGCTATCTGTCCAACGACCGTCTGCCGCCCGGCCTCTGGCTGGACAACATTCCAAGCTGGGAATACGGCGTGCTGGTCCAGGTGCGTGACCTGAGCCGCGCCATGCGTAAGGACTTCGCCCGTTCCCAGTCGCAATCGGCGGAAGACGGCGATCTGGCCAAGGCCGAGCCGCTGTTCAACTTCGATAACCGCAGTTGGGTGCTGCCTTCCAGCGAGTCGCAGTATCGTGATGGCATCGCGGCGTTGAATCGCTATCAGGCGCGCCTGTCCGATCCGACCCAGAAAAATGCGCTGTTTTATGCCCGCGCAGACAACCTGAACAACTGGCTGGGCGACGTCGGTACGCGTTTGGGTTCGTTGTCCCAGCGTTTGTCGGCCAGCGTCGGTCGCGTCAAGCTCAACAGCACGCTGAAAACTGAAGCGATGGCTGATGTGAAACCGGGCGAAGTGCCACAGGTCGATGAGGAAATCGTCGAGACCCCGTGGTTGCAGATTGACAACGTGTTCTACGAAGCACGCGGTCAGGCCTGGGCGCTGTCGCATCTGTTGCGCGCCATTGAAGTCGACTTCGCCGATGTACTGGCCAAGAAGAACGCGACTGTCGGTGTGCGCCAGATCATTCGTGAGCTGGAAGCCTCGCAAGAACCGTTGTGGAGCCCGATGGTGCTCAACGGCAGCGCGTTTGGCGTGCTGGCCAACCACTCGCTGGTCATGGCCAACTACATCTCCCGCGCCAACGCGGCTGTGATTGACCTCCGTCAACTGCTGTCGCAAGGCTGATCCATGCCGTTTTCATCCCATGAGGCGGCGCATCGCGCTGCCTCCGATGCCGAACAGATCGCCTGGGTCGACGAGCAGGACAACCTGCTCGGCTCCATCCAGCGGGCCGAATTACGTGAGCGCGGCCTGATTGGCCGTGGCACTTATATATTGGTGTTTAATTCGGCGGGCGATCTGTGCGTGCATCAGCGCACCTTGAGCAAGGCGATTTATCCCGGCTATTGGGACGTGGCCGCCGGCGGCATGGTGCAGGCCGACGAAAGTTATGCTGAATCCGCCGCTCGGGAACTGGCCGAGGAGCTGGGCGTGAGCGGCGTGACCTTGCGCGCCCATGAGCAGTTTTTCTTCGATCAGCCGGGCAATCGCCTCTGGTGCGCGGTGTTTTCCGCGATCTGGGACGGCCCGTTGACCCTGCAGCCGGAAGAGGTGCTCCAGGCGCGCTTTATCCCGGTCGCCGAGGTGCTGCGCGAAACCGCGCAAAAGCCTTATTGCCCGGACTCTCTGGCGGCGTTGAAACGCTATCTGGGTAACGTCGCAAATGTTGAGTAAATTGGCGCACATTGGCCCTTAGCAACCGGGCTTTTTGCCGTTACACTGCGCGACCTTTTCAAGCTTGGCCGATTGTTCGGCCTCGCTGCGCTGCCCCTGCATGAGTGGGGCTTCGCGGTCGACACTGCGCGATGCTTATGTCGACTGATCTTCAGTCCTCAACAAGAGGATTTGTGGTGGCAAAAAAAGCCGCTTCCTTCGCCGCCCTGGGTGGCCTGGTATTTTCCACCGACGCAGGACGGCATTGTCCCGACTGTCGTCAGCCCGTCGATGCCTGCATCTGCAAAAAGACGGTCATCCCCGAAGGTGACGGGATCGCTCGTGTGCGCCGCGAAAGCAAAGGCCGTGGCGGCAAGACGGTGACGACCATCACCGGCGTGCCGTTGGCCGAAGATGCCCTCAAGGATCTGGCCAAGACCCTCAAACAGCGTTGCGGGACTGGCGGTTCGCTCAAGGACGGCGTGATCGAGATTCAGGGCGATCATGTCGAGTTACTGTTGGCCGAGCTGGTCAAACAGGGCTTCAAGGCCAGGAAGTCCGGCGGTTGACCGACGTTTCTAAACTCTGACCCGTGCTGCCGGTCTATTGCCGGTAGCGAGTTGGCGCCAAATCGTCATTTCCACTCTTTACACTGCGCCCAGCCCGATTTCCGGCTGGCGCTATCTGACTTTTTATAGGGGACTTCGATGTCCGTACGACGCACACGCAAAGACGATGGCAGCCAATGGACCGTTGCGGACAGCCGCAGTGTTTATGGCATCCGTCATTGGGGGGCCGGTTATTTCGCGATCAACGAAGCCGGTCGCGTTGAAGTTCGCCCCAATGGGCCGAAAAGCTCGCCCATCGATTTGTACGAGCAGGTCGACAACTTGCGCAAAAGCGGTCTGTCCCTGCCATTGCTGGTGCGTTTTCCCGACATTCTGCAAGACCGTGTTCGCCAGTTGACCGGCGCGTTCGACGAGAACATCGCGCGTCTGGACTACCAGAGCAAATACACCGCGCTGTACCCGATCAAGGTTAACCAGCAGGAAGCCGTGGTCGAGAACATCATCGCCACGCAGAACGTTTCCATCGGTCTGGAAGCCGGCTCCAAGCCTGAGCTGATGGCCGTACTCGCGCTGGCGCCGAAAGGCGGGACCATCGTCTGCAACGGTTACAAGGACCGTGAGTTCATTCGCCTGGCGCTGATGGGCCAGAAGCTTGGCCACAATGTGTTCATCGTGATCGAAAAAGAATCCGAAGTTGAGCTGGTGATTGAAGAAGCCGCCGATCTCAAAGTCGCGCCACAAGTCGGCTTGCGTGTGCGCCTGTCGTCCCTGGCTTCGAGCAAATGGGCGGATACCGGCGGCGAAAAATCCAAGTTCGGTTTGTCGGCCGCGCAACTGCTGTCGGTGGTCGAGCGTTTCCGCAAGGCCGGGCTGGATCAGGGCATTCGTCTGCTGCACTTCCACATGGGTTCGCAGATCGCCAACCTCGCTGACTATCAGCACGGCTTCAAAGAAGCGATTCGCTACTACGGCGAGCTGCGCAACCTCGGCCTGCCGGTGGATCACATCGACGTCGGCGGTGGTCTGGGCGTGGATTACGACGGCACCCACTCGCGCAATGCCAGCTCCATCAACTATGACATGGACGATTACGCCGGTGTCGTGGTCGGTATGCTCAAGGAATTCTGCGACGCGCAGGGCCTGCCGCACCCGAACATCTTCTCCGAAAGCGGCCGCTCGCTGACCGCGCACCACGCCATATTGGTGGTGCAGGTCACTGACGTCGAGAAGCACAACGACGAAGTGCCGAAGATCGAAGACAAGGAAAGCCTGCCGGAAACCGTGCAATGGCTGGTGGACCTGTTGGGCCCGACCGACATCGAAATGGTCACCGAAACCTACTGGCGCGCCACGCACTACATGAGTGACATCGCCACCCAGTACGCCGATGGCAAGATCGGTCTGGCCCAGAAAGCCCTGGCCGAGCAGTGCTACTTTGCAGTTTGCCGCCGTTTGCACAACTCGCTCAAGGCACGCCAGCGTTCGCATCGCCAGGTGCTGGACGAACTCAACGACAAGCTCGCCGACAAGTACATCTGCAACTTCTCGGTATTCCAGAGCCTGCCGGACACCTGGGCAATCGGCCAGGTCTTGCCGATTCTGCCGCTGCACCGCCTGAATGAAGAGCCGCTGCGTCGCGCCGTGCTGCAAGACCTGACCTGCGACTCCGATGGCAAGATCAAGCAGTACGTGGACGAGCAAAGCATCGAAACCAGCCTGCCGGTTCACGCCTTGAACGAAGGCGAAGACTATTTGCTGGGTATCTTCCTGGTCGGCGCGTATCAGGAAATTCTCGGTGACATGCACAACCTGTTCGGTGATACCGACTCGGTGAACATCTACCAGAACCCGGACGGCAGCGTTTACCACGCGGGCATCGAAACCCACGACACCATCGAAGACATGCTGCGCTACGTGCACTTGTCGCCGGAAGAACTGATGACCCATTACCGGGACAAAGTCGCCAGCGCCAAGATCAGCCCGCGTGAGCGCACTCAATACCTGGACGCATTGCGCCTCGGGTTGACGCGGTCTTCTTACCTGTCGTCTTGATCTGCTATTGAAGCACCCGTGGGAGCGAGCTTGCTCGCGAAGGGGCCATTCGACCGATGCATTCCTCGTATCGGAAATGTTGCCTTCGCGAGCAAGCTCGCTCCCACAACATCTATTGCGTAATCCCCATCCCTTTGCGCTGTAGGCAACTTCCTAATCTGCGTTTGGCTCTCTACCCCGCGCCTGTTCTCGGCCAGAATTCCCGGTCGCGACCACGTAGAGACGCCCGCCAATGCATGAGCAACCTCACTTTCGCCTGGACGTCGCCGATCTATCGGAAGGCTTGCAGGTGCTGTCTTTTGCCGGGACCGAAGCGATCAGCCAGCTGTTTGCGTTTGAGCTGGAAGTGCTGATCGATGATCCCGAACTGGATGTGCACAGCTTGATGTATCGGGCGGTTTTTTTGCGTTTCATGGGCCGTACGCTGGGGGTGCATGGGCAGATTCACGGGATTGAACGCAGTCACTTCAAGCCCGGCCCCGCCTGCTATCAGCTGAGCATCGGGCCGCGCCTTGCCTGTCTGGGCCAGCGATATACCCCACGAATCTTTCAGGATATGACGACGCCGCAAATCATCAGCCGGGTATTGCTGGAGCATGGCATTCGCGATGACAGCTACCGGTTTGATCTCAAGGCTGAGTTTCCGGTCAGAGGCTACTGCGCACAATATCGCGAAACCGATTTGCAGCTGGTCCAGCGGCTGTGCGGTGAAGAGGGCATCCACTACCATTTCCAACACTCGCCTCAAGGCCATGAACTCATTTTCGGGGATGGCTTGCGCGGCTTTCGGCCGACTCCCACGGCGCGTTATTCGGGCATACCCATGCAGAACGGTGTCAGCCGTTTTTCCGTGGACACTGCCGGTGCTGATCGATCACAACAGCTGGCAGCGGGTGAAAGCACGTTGCCGTTTGTGGCGGCCGGGCATCTGCTGCCGCTCAAAGGGCATCCAGATGTTGCATTCAATCATCTGTGGCTGGTCACCGCCGTGCAACATCGCGGCTTCGATCCTCGGCAGCTGGGCGCGCGGCGTAGCAACGACGCCGCGCTCTACATCAACCACTTTCAGGCAACGCCCTGGGAAGTTGTCTTCAAGCCTGAGCCCGTGGCCCGCTGGCAGATGCCGGATATCCAGCGAGCACGCATCGTTGGTCCGGTAGACGAACCCGTTGCGCGCGACTCGGCAGGGCGCGTAAAAGCCCGGCTCGATTGGGGCGATCAGGGCAGCGGTGCGTTATATGGCGAGTGCTGGTTGCCGGTTGCGCCCCATCTGTTGGAGATAGTGCGCGGCGGTATGCAGGTGGTGGTGAGCTGTGTAGGTGAAGACCCTGAACGTCCGCTGATAACGGCACGACTGCCTCAGTCCGGAGATACGTCAGTCGATGCGGTTCCCCACGCCCCGCAGGTCAAGCGCATCGAAGCGAATCTGCCGGCGCAGCAGTTTATCGGTGACGAGCAGTGCATCCAGCTGGATGGCGGGCCGAGCATCAGCTATGAAGACGGCTGCAGTTGGTCAGTCAGCGTTGGCGATAGCTGTCTCAGGCTGGATGCCAACGGTTTGAAGCTGGTCAGCCCGCGGATCCTGTTTTCGGCGGTGAGTGAGCCGCCAGATGATTCGCTGTAGGGGATTCCGCTGCGCTGTCGCTCAGCAAATACCGGACATGTGGGACCGGATTTATCCGGGAAGGCGGTATTTCTGACGACGAAATGCAGCGAATGTACCGGCCTCTTCCCGGATAAATCCGGTCCCACGGGGGGCTTCAATGAACCGGGCCGCTGAACCATTCGCCGGTTTTGCTCAGGCGCCATGCAGTGACGCTTAACGTCGCCCCGCGAACGAGCATGAACAGTAGCAATGTCAGCCACAGGCCGTGGTTGCCAAGGTTTTGTACGGCGTAGGCGATGGGAGCGATGATGGCCACGCTCAGCATCATGGCGTTGCGCATTTCGCGCGCGCGTGTGGCGCCGATGAACAAGCCATCCAGCAAGTAACTCGCAACCGCCAGCAAGGGCAATGCGGCCAGGTACGGCAAGTAGATGAAAGCGGTATCGCGGACCTCGGCAATATCGGTCTGCATCTGGATGAACAGGTGTCCGGCGACCGAGAACAGCAGGGCGAAAGCGACGCTGGCGATCAACGACCAGCCGCCAGCAACCGTCAGCGAACGGCGCAGGGCCGCGCGGTCGCGCGCGCCGATGGCATGGCCGCATAGCGCTTCGACGGCATGCGCCAGGCCATCCAGCGCATGGGCCGTCAAGAGCAGGCCGTTGAGCAGCAGAGCATTGGCGGCCACTGTGGCATCACCCAATCGCGCGCCTTGCACGGTAATCAGAAAGAACACCGATTGCAGGGCCAGGCTGCGAATGAAGATGTCGCGGTTTACAGCCAGCAACGGCCGCCAGTTTCGCCACAGTTTCAGCGCGCTCCAGGCGAGCTGCCCGGGCCAGTCGCGCAAGGTTTTTTGCGTCAGTGCCAGCCCCAGCAAGGCGCCGGTCCACTCCGCTACTACAGAGGCGCGCGCGGAACCGACCACGCCCCAGTCCAGACCGATGACGAACCACAGATTCAGCGCAATGTTGACCAGGTTGGTGGTCAGCAGGATCGCCAGCGGTGCCTTGGCGTTCTGTGTGCCAAGGAACCAGCCGACCAGCGCGTAACCGGCCAGCGACGCGGGAAGCCCGAACAGCCGGGTATGGAAGAACTCTTCGGTGAGCAGTTGCAGGTCCGCGGACGGTTGCATCATGGTCAGCGCCATATGGCTGAATGGCAGGCCCACGATGCCCAGCAACACCGCTAGCCCCATCGCCAGTAACAGGCCCTGCATCAGAATCTGCCGCAACGCCGTGCCGTCGCCGCGCCCGGCGGCCTGCGATGCAAAACCGGTGGTGCCCATGCGCAGGAAGCCCATGGTCCAGGCCAGAAACGTGTACAACGTCGCGCCCACGGCCACGGCACCCAATTGATGGGCATGGGGCAGATGGCCGATCACGGCGCTGTCGACCAGCGCCACCAATGGCACGGAAATATTGGAAAGAATCATCGGCGCCGCCAGCGCCCAGACCCGTTGATGGGTAATGCGGTGGCGCCAGTCGCTGAGCAAAGTGGACATGAAGGCTCCCGGGCAAGGCGGGCATTGTAAAGGCCAGTGCCGCCGTAATCCCGTAGGAGCCAATTTATTCGCGAATGCTTTCATCGAGGCACTACATATGTATCGTATGTTCCGGATTCGTCGTGGCTAAACTCACTTCCATGATGAGTTTCGGTATTTCTTTGAGAGCGGGCGGAAACCACGACCAGCACGACCAGTTTAGCGCTGAGAACAAAGTCTCAATCCCAATGTCTATTTTCGCGCTGCGTCATATTGGACGTGCGGCTGCTATATAGTCTGTCCCTCTCAATCGTTGCCATATGAGTGCCCCATGCTTAACAAAGGATTGTTTCTGGCCTGCGTGCTTGCGCTGCTGAGTGGCTGCGATTCCTCCACGTCCGACAAACCCGCTGCGGTTTCTGCGCCCGTCGCGCAATCAGCGGCAGTGGAGTCGAACAAGCCCAAGCCGGCGGTGGACATTCCTGCGTTGAGCAAGCGCTACGCCGGACGGGAGCTGACCGTTGTCGACGTGTCGGAAATCCAGGTCGACGGCGCCAGCACGCTGTCGGTGAGCTTTTCCGTACCGCTGGACCCGGAGCAGAAGTTTGCTGAAAAACTGCATCTGGTGGACAGCAAGAACGGCAAGGTCGATGGCGCATGGGAGCTTTCGGACAACCTGATGGAACTGCGGCTGCGGCATCTGGAGCCTCAGCGCAAACTGGTGCTGACCGTTGATCCCGGTCTGTTGGCCGTCAACAAGGCCAAGCTGGCCGCCGAGTTCGTCAGCCGTCTGGAAACCAAGGACTTGCAGGCAACCGTTGGCTTCGCCAGTCGCGGCAGCCTGTTGCCGACACGATTGGCGGAAGGCCTGCCGGTCATCGCCCTGAACGTCGACAAGGTCAACGTCGAGTTCTTCCGGGTCAAATCCGACGCCTTGCCTTCCTTCCTGAGCAACTGGGGCGGCTCCTCCAGCTTGCAGAGCTACGAATCCGAAGACTTGCTGGCCCAGGCCGATCTGGTCTACGGCGGTCGCTTCGACCTGAACCCGGCGCGCAACACGCGGGAAACGGTATTGCTGCCCATTGCCGGCATCAAGGCGTTGCAGCAGCCGGGCGTTTATCTGGCCGTGATGAAAGCGGCGGGTAGCTACAGTTATTCGAATTCCGCGACAGTCTTTACCCTGAGCGACATCGGGTTGTCGGTGCATCGCTACGCCAATCGGCTGGACGCGTTCACCCAGGCACTCGAAGGCGGCAAGGCCCTGAGCGGCATCGAGCTGGAACTCTACGACAGCGATGGCAAAGTGGTCGGGCAGGCCAAGACCGATTCGGCTGGCCACGCCGAGTTGCCGCTTCCGGCCAAGGCCGCGCTGGTGCTGGCGCATAAAGACGAACAGACCAGCATGCTGCGGCTGGACAGCTCGGCGCTGGATCTGGCGGAGTTCGACATCACCGGACCGGGTGCGCATCCGCTGCAATTCTTTATCTTCGGCCCGCGCGATCTGTATCGTCCCGGCGAAACCGTGCTGCTCAATGGCCTGCTGCGCGATAACGATGGCAAGGATGTCAAACCGCAACCGATCACGGTGGAGGTGCGGCGCCCGGACGAGCAGGTCAGTCGCAAGTTTGTCTGGGAAGCCGACAAAACCGGGCTCTATCAATATCAGCTGCAGCTGTCGGATGAAGCGCCGACCGGGCGCTGGCAACTGGTGTTCGACCTGGGGGATGGCAAGCCGCAGCTGTATGAATTCCAGGTCGAAGACTTCCTGCCGGAACGCATGGCGCTGGAAATCAAGGCCAGCGACACGCCGATTGCTCCCGCAGACAACGCAACCTTCGACGTTACCGGTCGCTATCTGTACGGCGCGCCGGCGTCCGGCAATAACCTGACCGGCCTGCTGTATGTGCGTCCGCTGCGCGACGCGGTGCCTGCGCTGCCGGGTTATCAATTTGGTTCGATTACTGAAGAAGAGCTCAAGCAGGATCTGGAAATCGAAGCCAGCACCCTGGACGAACAGGGCAAGCTGAGCATCGATGTCGAAAGCCAATGGTCCAAGGCCAAGTCGCCGTTGCAGCTGATTCTGCAGGCCAGCCTGCAAGAGTCTGGCGGCCGGCCGATCACCCGGCGTCTGGTGCAACCGGTCTGGCCGGCAGAGCAACTGCCAGGTTTGCGCCCATTGTTTGGTACCGACAAGAACAGTGGCGACGGTGAAGACGATTACACCAATGGCCTGGCCCAGACCGATGGCGACGGCCCGGCCGAATTCGAAGTGTTGGTGGCTGACAGCTCTGGCAACAAGCTGGCCGCCGAAAACGTCAAGGTGCGGCTGATTCGTGAGCGTCGCGACTATTACTGGAACTACTCGGACAACGATGGCTGGAGCTATCACTACAACGAGAAGTACCTGAACCTCAACGAAGAAACCGTCAGCATCAAACAAGGCTCGACCGCCAAAGTCACGTTCCCTGTGGAATGGGGCCCATATCGCGTCGAAGTCGAAGACCCGCAAACCGGTCTGGTCAGCAGCATGCGTTTCTGGGCCGGTTATCAGTGGCAGGACAACGCTGAAGGCGGCGCGGTACGGCCTGATCAGGTCAAGCTGGCGCTGGACAAACCGGCTTATGCCGATGGCGACACCGTCAAAGTCACCGTGACGCCGCCGTCAGCGGGCAAGGGCTATCTGCTGGTTGAATCCAGCGAAGGTCCTTTGTGGTGGCAGGAAGTCGACGTGCCAGCCGAAGGCAAGGCGTTCGATATCCCGCTGGACAAAAAATGGGCGCGTCATGATTTGTACGTCAGCGCTCTGGTAATTCGTCCCGGCGAGCGTAAGGCCAATGTCACGCCCAAACGTGCCGTCGGCGTATTGCACTTGCCGCTGGATCGCAGCCAACGCAAGCTGGCGCTGAGCATTACAGCGCCGGAAAAAATGCGTCCCAAGCAGCCGTTGAAACTCAAGGTGCTCGCTAAAAACGCTGACGGCAGCGTGCCGAAGGAAGTCCACGTACTGGTGTCTGCGGTAGACGTTGGCATCCTTAATATCACCAGTTATGCGACGCCTGATCCGTTCGCCAGCCTGTTCGGCCGCAAGTCGTATGGCGCTGATCAACTGGACGTCTACGGGCAGTTGATCGAGGCGGGACGCAATCGGCTGGCGTCCCTGGCATTCGGTGGCGACGCCGCGCTGGCCAAAGGCGGTAAGCGGCCGGAAACCAGCGTGACGATTGTCGCCCTGCAAAGCGCACCTGTGACGCTGAATGAGCAGGGCGAAGGCGAAGTCAGCGTAGATATTCCGGACTTCAACGGCGAACTGCGCGTCATGGCGCAGGCCTGGACCGGTGATCGTTATGGCATGGCCGAGGCGAAAACCGTGGTGGCCGCGCCGATCATTGCCGAGCTGTCGGCCCCGCGCTTCCTGGCGGGCGGCGATCAGACCACTGTGGCCATGGACGTCTCCAACCTGTCCGGCAAGGCGCAGAAACTCAACGTGCAACTCAGCGCCGAAGGGCAGTTGAGTCTGGCCAATGGCGAGATCATCCAGAGCGTGCAATTGGCCCAGGGCCAACGCAAGACGCTGCGCATTCCGGTCAAGGCGCTGGGCGGTTTCGGCCAGGGCAAGATCAAGGTGCTGGTGCAAGGTCTGGATCTTCCCGGCGAAACCCTGCCGCCGTTCACTCGCGAGTGGACCATTGGTGTGCGGCCAGCCTATCCGGCGATGCTCAAGCATTACCGTGCAGCTATTACCGATCAGCCATGGAATCTGCCGGAAGGCGCGCTTGAAGCCTTCGAACCCGCTGGGCGTGAAGCCTTGCTGGCGGTGTCGAGTCGTCCGCCGCTGAACCTCGGCGAGCAGATTCGTGCGCTCAAGGCTTATCCGTATGGCTGCCTTGAACAGACCGCCAGCGGCTTGTACCCGTCGCTGTATGCCGACGCGGCAACGCTCGCGCGTCTGGGACTCAAGGGCGAGCCGGACGCCGCGCGCAAGCGCAGTGTCGAAATCGGCATCGAGCGCTTGCTGGGCATGCAGCGCTACAACGGTAGCTTCGGGTTATGGAATTCGGACGGCGAAGAAGAGTATTGGCTGACGGCTTACGTGACCGATTTCCTGTCCCGCGCTCGCGATCAGGGTTTCGCCGTACCGCCTGAAGCGTTGAAAAAAGCCAACGAACGCCTGCTGCGTTATTTGCAGGAGCGTAACCAGATCGAAGTGAGTTACAGCGAAAACGCCGAGCACACCCGCTTTGCCGTGCAGGCTTACGCCGGTCTGGTGTTGTCCCGCAGCCAGCAAGCGCCGCTGGGTGCGTTACGCAGCCTGTTCGACCGCCGTAACGATGCACGTTCCGGTCTGCCGCTGGTGCAACTGTCTATCGCGCTGGAAAAAATGGGCGACAAGCCTCGCGCAGATCAGGCCATGCTGGCCGGGCTGGCGGCGGGGCGCAAAGCCAACGAATGGCTCGCCGATTACGGCAGCCCGCTGCGCGATCAGGCGCTGATTCTGGCGCTGCTGGAGGAAAACAATCTGGCCGCCGACAAGCGCGATCAGCGTCTGTTTGCCCTGGCTGACGAAGTCGCGGCCAACCGCTATCTATCGACGCAGGAGCGCAACTCGCTGTTCCTCGCCGGGCGCGGATTGCTGGGCAAACCAGAGAAAAACTGGAAAGCGATTCTCAGCAGCGGCAGCGAAACCAGTGAAATCAACAGCGCCAATCCGGGCCTGAAGCTCGAAGGTGCATTGCTGGCTGCGCCGATGTCTTTGCAAAACACTGGCAGCGAGACGCTGTATCAGCAACTGACCCTCTCCGGTTATCCCTCTCAGCCGCCTGTGGCCGGAGGCGAAAACCTGAGCATTCGCCGTGAATATCTCAGCTTGAACGGCGAAGAGGCGAATCTGGCTGCCCTGAAAAGCGGGCAGTTGTTGCTGGTGCATATCGAAGTCAAAGCCAGGCAGCGAGTGCCGGATGCATTGGTGGTTGACCTGTTGCCTGCGGGCCTGGAACTGGAAAACCAGAATCTGGCGCAAGCGGCGGCGAGCCTCGATGACGCCAGCGAGTCGGTCAAGCAATGGAAGGAGTCGATGGAGAACGCGGGGATCAAACACCAGGAATACCGTGCCGATCGTTACGTCGCGGCCCTGGATCTCAGCGGTGGCAACACCGTCCACTTGCTGTACCTGGCCCGTGCCGTGACGCCGGGTATCTATCGCGTGCCGCCGCCACAGGTGGAATCGATGTATCGGCCGAACTGGCAGGCCTTGGGTGAAGCGCCGGCGCAGTTGGTGGTGAAGGGGAAATAAACAGCTGGTGGAACTGACTTGTGGGACCGGCTTAGTGGGACCGGCTTTAGCCGGGAAGGCGGCATTCGGACGACGCAGATGCAGTGGATGTACCTGCCTCTTCCCGGCTGAAGCCGGTCCCACAAAAAAGCTGGATTGCGCTTAATGAATAATCCAGCTCAACAGCCACAACCCCAGCACCAGCCAGATGATGCCCGCGACGATTGAGGCGCGCATGAAGGCGCGCACGGCCGAGTAGAGCAACATCAGCCCGACAATCAGCGCCAGAATACTGATCAACGAAGTGTCCATGCCCAGCGTGCGTGACAAGCCGTCGACAAAGTTGCCGCCCGCGTGAGTGAACAGATTGAATATCCATTCCAGTCCATCGACGATGAAGCGAATTACCGCGCCGAGCGCCTGGCCAAGCCATTCGAAAAAGCTTTCTACCTGCATATGTACGTCCTGATGAGATTCATGGAAAAACGCAACTGTTCGCTTTGGCTGTCCGTTGGCGCAACGAGTTCCGTGGATCATAAAGGCTCTTTGCCGTGAAGCTGCGAATACTTGCGCAACGACAGCGCTCCGGCCATGCCGGTCGGTTCCTGCGCTGGCTTGTCGGCTCACTGTTTCTGGTGGTTGCCTTGCTCTGGCTCGCCGATCGCATCTGGCCGTTGCCGTTGCCCAAGGACGATCTGGCGCGTGTCGTGCTGGCCGAAGATGGCACGCCGTTGTGGCGTTTCGCCGATGCCAATGGTGTGTGGCGTTATCCGGTGTCGACAACGCAGGTGTCGCCGTATTACATCGAAGCGCTGCTGACCTATGAGGATCGTTGGTTCTATAGCCATCCCGGCGTCAACCCGCTGGCCCTGGGCAGAGCGGCCTGGCAAAACCTGCATGATGCGCGGGTGGTGTCGGGCGGCAGTACGTTGTCGATGCAGGTGGCGCGATTGCTGGATCCACATTCACGAACCTTGCCCGGCAAAGTGCGCCAGTTGTGGCGCACGATGCAGCTGGAGTGGCACTTGTCCAAGGACGAGATTCTTGGCATTTATCTGAGTCGCGCGCCTTTCGGCGGCACCTTGCAGGGTGTCGCGGCGGCGAGTTGGGCGTATCTGGGTAAATCTCCGCAGCAACTGACCCGCGCGGAAGCGGCGTTGCTGGCCGTGCTGCCGCAGGCGCCGAGCCGCTTGCGACCGGATCGTCATCCGCAGCGCGCCCAGGCGGCTCGGGACAAAGTGCTCAAGCGTCTGGCGGAATTTCAGGTCTGGCCACAAATGGCAGTCAATGAAGCTCTGGAAGAACCACTGTTGTTGGCGCCGCGACAGGAGCCGACGCTCGCGCCGTTGTTGGCGCGGCGCCTGAATCGGCCGCACAGTCCGCCGCTGATTCGCACCACCCTGGATGCAGCGTTGCAGCGTCGGCTCGAAGATCTGTTGCTGGGTTGGCGCGCGCGTCTACCGGAGCGCACCTCGGCGGCGATTCTGGTGGTGGAGGCGCAGAACATGGCGGTGCGCGCTTACGTTGGTTCGGTGGACATCAATGACACCAAGCGCTTCGGGCATGTGGATATGGTCAGTGCGCTGCGCTCGCCCGGCTCGACGCTCAAACCGTTTCTGTACGGCAAGGCCATGGACGCCGGGCTGATTCACTCCGAGTCGCTGCTGCAGGATGTCCCGCGTCGTTATGGCGATTACCGACCGGGCAACTTTTCTGCGGGCTTCAGTGGGCCGGTGGCCGCCAGTTCCGCGTTGTCCATGTCCCTGAACCTGCCAGCGGTGCAGCTGCTCGAAGCCTACGGGCCGAAACGCTTTGCCGCCGAAATGCGCAACGGCGGCGTGCCTTTGACCCTGCCGCCCTTGGCTGAGCCGAATCTCGCCCTGATCCTGGGTGGGGTCGGCAGTCGCCTGGAAGAGCTGGTCGGCGGCTATAGCGCCTTTGCTCGCGGCGGCAAAAGCGCCGACATCCGCCTGCAACCCGACGACCCTTTGCGTGAACGAATCATGATGTCGCCGGGTGCGGCGTGGATAGTGCGCAAGATTCTCAGCGGCCAGTCGCGCCCTGATCTGGACCCGCATGTCGAGCTGGTGCAGCGCCTGCAACTGGCGTGGAAGACCGGCACCAGCTATGGCTTTCGTGATGCCTGGGCGATTGGCGTCGGGCCGCGCTTTCTGGTTGGCGTGTGGATCGGTCGTCCAGATGGCACGCCGGTGCCGGGACAGTTCGGCCTCGCGTCGGCCGCGCCATTGATGTTGCAGGTTCACGATGTGTTGGCCAATCGCGACAGCCAGCGCGGCATCGTCGCGCCGGTCCAGCAAGTGCCGTTGAATGTCGGCGTCGCGGCGATCTGCTGGCCGTTGGGGCAGCCCATGGACAAGAACGACCCCAATTGCCGTCGCCAGCGTTTCGCCTGGACACTGGACGGCACGACGCCGCCAACCTTGCAGGCCACCGATCAACCGCTGGGTCTGGGTTTGCAGGAAAAAATCCGCGTCAATGCCAAGGGGTTGCGCGTCGGTTCCGGTTGCCCTGACGCGCAGGTTGAGGACATTGCACTCTGGCCCGCGCCGCTGGAACCCTGGTTGCCCCGCGCCGAGCGCCGCGAAGCGCGCTTGCCCGCCGCCGATCCCGATTGCCCGCCCCAAGGCCTGATGCTGGCTGCGCCCTTGACCATTGTCGGCGTGCGCGACGGCGATCATTTGCGCCTGCCGGCGGGCAGTCATCAGGCGCTGCGTCTCAAGCTTTCTGCGCTGGGTGGTAGCGGTCGTCGCTGGTGGTTTATCGATGGTGCGCCCACCGCCGATACCGCCAATCAGGACACCTTCGGCCCGACCCTGACGCGCCAGGGTCGCTATGAACTCAGCGTGCTCGACGAAAGCGGCCAGACCGCCAGAGTGATATTCGATGTGGTGGATTGAGCCGAAGTCATCGGGCTGGCAACGAAGAACGACGTGCTCATGGCGCAATTGAGTTCAGAGAAGGGGCAAGAACCCTGCATGGCTGTTTAAAAATCACCGGCCAGGCGCTATCAATTGGTCCAAGGCGTTCCAGAAACTCTTGGAGTACAATGCGCGCCACTGTGATTCTGCTCAAAGGTGCGTCATGCAGCCCTTTCTCATTGCTCCGTCGATTCTTTCCGCCGACTTCGCCCGTCTGGGCCAGGAAGTCGACTCTGTTCTCGCCGCTGGCGCAGACATCGTGCACTTCGATGTCATGGACAATCATTACGTCCCGAACCTGACCATCGGCCCGATGGTGTGCGCGGCCTTGCGCAAATACGGCGTTACCGCGCCTATCGATGTGCACCTGATGGTCAGCCCGGTTGACCGCATCATTGGTGACTTCATCGAAGCCGGTGCCAGCTACATCACGTTCCACCCGGAAGCGACCCAGCACATCGACCGTTCGCTGCAGTTGATCAAGGAAGGCGGTTGCAAGGCGGGCCTGGTGTTCAACCCGGCGACCCCGCTGAACCTGCTGGAATACGTGATGGACAAGGTCGACATGATCCTGCTCATGAGCGTCAACCCCGGTTTCGGCGGCCAGAAATTCATTCCCGGCACGATCAACAAGCTGCGCGAAGCGCGGGCCTTGATCGATGCGTCGGGCCTGGAGATTCGTCTGGAGATCGACGGCGGCGTCAACGTCAACAACATCCGTGAGATCGCGGCGGCCGGTGCCGATACCTTCGTGGCTGGCTCGGCGATCTTCAACACGCCGGACTACAAACAAGTGATCGACAAAATGCGCGCAGAACTGGCGTCAGCCCGCGCATGAGCGGCTTCGAGCAGCTGTTCCCGGGGCGTCTTCCCAAGCTGATCATGTTTGATCTGGACGGAACGCTGGTCGATTCGGTGCCGGACCTGGCCGTGGCGGTCGACAAGATGCTGGTCGCCCTGGGGCGTGCGCCGGTCGGTCTTGGCTCGGTCAGAAACTGGATCGGCAACGGCGCGCCGGTTCTGGTGCGTCGGGCGCTGGCCAACGATCTGGATCACAGCGCGGTCGATGATGAGCTGGCGCAGCAGGCCCTGGCGATCTTCATGGAGGCTTATGCTGACAAGCATGAGTTCACCGTGGTCTATCCCGGCGTGCGCGAAACCCTGAAATGGCTGCAGAAGAAGGGCGTAGAAATGGCCCTGATCACCAACAAGCCGGAGCGCTTCGTCGCGCCGCTGCTGGATGAAATGAAGCTGGGACGGTTTTTTCGCCTGATCGTCGGCGGCGATACCTTGCCGCAAAAGAAACCCGATCCGGCGGCGTTGTTTTTTGTCATGAAAATGGCCAACGTTCCGGCCTCGCAAGCGCTATTCGTCGGCGACTCGCGCAGCGACGTGCAGGCTGCCAAGGCGGCCGGCGTGGCTTGCGTGGCGCTGAGTTACGGCTACAACCACGGTCGGCCCATCGCCGAAGAATCACCGGCGCTGGTTATCGATGACTTGCGTCGATTGATTCCCGGTTGCCTGGATCTGGACGCTGAGATACTGTTGCCGGAAATCAAATCTCCCTCCTTTAGAGATTCCATCGTGGTGGTCACTCGCAAACTCTGGATGAAAGTCATCAAGGCCCTGGCCCGCTGGCGTTGGCGCGCCTGACTTGAATTCGCCGATTATTCGGCACCGTTTGCCTACCTGACCGTTTTACCCTCAAACCACGAGGCTGATCATGAATCGCGAAGAATTTCTGCGTTTGGCTGCTGCCGGCTACAACCGCATCCCGCTTGCCTACGAAACCCTGGCTGACTTCGACACGCCGTTGTCGATCTACCTGAAGCTTGCCGACGAGGCCAATTCCTATTTGCTGGAATCGGTTCAGGGCGGCGAAAAGTGGGGCCGTTACTCGATCATCGGCTTGCCGTGCCGCACCGTGATGCGGGTCCACGAGCAGCAGATCAGCGTGACCCACGACGGTGTCGAGATCGAGCGGCTTGAGTCCGAAGACCCGCTGGCATTCGTCGAAGAATTCAAGGCTCGCTACAACGTACCGACCATCCCTGGCCTGCCGCGCTTTAACGGTGGACTGGTGGGTTACTTCGGCTACGACTGCGTGCGTTATGTGGAAAAGCGCCTGGGCAAATGCCCGAATCCTGATCCGCTGGGCGTGCCGGACATCCTGCTGATGGTGTCCGATGCGGTCGTGGTGTTCGACAATCTGGCGGGCAAGATGCACGCCATCGTATTGGTCGATCCCGCGCAACCGGACGCTTATGACGCAGGCCGGGCGCGTCTCGAAACCTTGATGGAAAAACTGCGTCAGCCGATCACGCCGCGTCGCGGTCTGGACCTGACTCGCCCGCAAGCTGCTGATCCGGTGTTCCGTTCCAGCTTCACTCAGGACGACTACGAAAAGGCCGTCGATACCATCAAGGAATACATCCTCGCTGGCGACGTCATGCAAGTGGTTCCGTCGCAACGCATGTCCATCGATTTCAAGGCTGCGCCTATCGATCTGTACCGGGCGCTGCGCTGCTTCAACCCTACGCCTTACATGTACTTCTTCAACTTCGGCGACTTCCATGTGGTCGGCAGTTCCCCGGAAGTACTGGTGCGTTGCGAAGACAACCTGATTACCGTTCGGCCTATCGCTGGCACACGTCCGCGCGGCGCCAATGAAGAAGCCGATCTGGCGCTGGAAAAAGACCTGCTGTCCGATGACAAGGAAATCGCCGAGCACTTGATGCTCATCGACCTGGGGCGCAATGACACTGGTCGCGTCTCGGAAATCGGTTCGGTCAAGCTCACGGAAAAAATGGTCATCGAGCGTTACTCCAACGTCATGCACATTGTTTCCAACGTCACCGGCCAGCTGAAAAACGGGCTGACGGCGATGGACGCACTGCGCGCCATTTTGCCCGCGGGCACGTTGTCCGGCGCGCCGAAAATCCGCGCCATGGAAATCATCGACGAGCTGGAACCGGTCAAACGCGGCGTCTACGGCGGCGCGGTGGGTTACCTGGCGTGGAACGGCAACATGGACACCGCCATCGCGATTCGGACTGCGGTGATCAAGAACGGCGAACTGCATGTGCAAGCCGGCGGCGGCATCGTCGCCGACTCGGTGCCCGTCCTGGAATGGGAAGAAACCCTCAACAAACGCCGCGCAATGTTCCGCGCCGTGGCGTTGGCTGAGCAGGAGCCGTAAGCAAATCCCGTGGGAGCGAGCTTGCTTTCGAAGGGGATATCGGTACTCAAAAATCCAGGCTCAGCGCCAGATTCACCCCTTGCTGCGTCACGTCATCATTTTTGCGCCAGTTGTATCCTCCACGCAAAGTCAGTTCAGGTGTCAGCTTCTGGCTGATGCCCAGGCTGGCGCGGTTGAGGTCACGCTGCGGCGTGTAACCTTGCAGCGTGAAGTCGTTGAACGGCAGGCTGTTCAGGGTCATGGTCACGTCCTGCTGGTCCGTTTCGAACTCCCGTTCATGGGCCACTTCACCGAACAGCTGGGTTGATGACGTCAGCTGGAATTTGCCCTGTAATCCCGCGCCCAATCGTTTCGATTTACGCGTCTGATCATCAAAGGTCAGCGCCGTCGAGCGGGTGCCTTTTTCCGAGTAGCCGTTGACCTCGATGTGCGCGTAGTCAGCGCTGACGAACGGCGACAGATGCCAGCTACTGCCGCTGCCGGCAAGATCAAAGCCCAGACGTGCGCTCAACGCATACAGCTCGCCGTCGGTGTCGCCTTTCTCCGCGCCTTCGCTGACGCCCAGGGCAAACTTGCGCTTGGCATTCTCATAATCCAGCGTGCCGCCGGAAGCGCCAAGGTCCGCCCACCAGTGATTGGCCTGGTACTGGACGAAAGCAGTGGCGATGTAGCTGTTGAGTTTGTAGTCCGAATCTCGCGGACCAGCTTCAAGATTCTGTCGATAAGCTCCGGCGACCAGTCCCGCGCGCCAGTTTTCGGCGAAGCGATAACTGCCGCCTAGCGTCAGGTTGTAGCCATGACCGTCGGCATCTGCTGAGTTGTCCTGCGCGTCGAAGTCCATTTTCTGACCGCCTGCCGCAACAATGGCCCGCCATTGGCCGACGCCTTGCCAATCGCCCCAATCCGCCAGCCATTGCGCGCGCAATTCATCCTGCTGCGCCCGCAAAGTGCCGTTGGCCATTTCCGGCAACAGAGAAATTTCCCAGGGTGCGGAAAGCAGGGAATAGGCGTAATCGGCAATCAGCCGTTGCCCGGTGACCGTTGGGTGCACTCCGTCGTTGAACAGCAGCTTGCTCGGGTCCGGTGTCGGACTGTTCAGGCCATACACGCTATTTTCGTCGCAGTTGTCGCCATTGAAACAAGTGCCCACCTGATTCTGATCGGCGGCAAGGCCAAAACGGGCCGGGTCGGCGAGCGTTTCTGACACCAGACGCGGAATATTCAGCGGAATTATTTCGGCGTCGATCTGCGCCAGGCGGCTGACCAATTGGGCGTTGAACACATCGCTGAGCAATGAGGTGACCGGTTGCAGGATGGTCCCGGAAACGGCGGGCGTCTGGCCGATGTCCGGCAGCAACCAGACCATGATGTAACGCGCGCCGGACTGTTGCAGCACCTGCGCGCTGTCAGCCAGGCGATTGGCGGCGGCCCGGGATTGGGTAAGACTCAAAACCCGACCCTGCAGGAAATCATTACCACCACCAGTCAGGTAATACAGCGCGTTGGGATCGGCGCGAAAGTTGTTGGTGGGCAGATAGCCGGAACGTGTGCGCAAAACGGTGCCATTGTTGGTGGTGACATTGGACTGTGAAGTGATGGCGTCGTAGATCTGGTCAGTACGATCCCCGCCCACCGCCCAGTTATTGCCATCGGCGACGCCCAGGGCGGCGTTCACCGGAGAAGTCGAGGCGGACAGTTCGCCGGACGCAACATCGAGCTTCATGCCCAGCAACGTGGAGGAATTCAGGCCGAAGACTTCGCCGCTGTTGTCCTGATACGTCGGACCGCTGCGGTTGGTGAAGCGCAGCGTCGCGCCTTGCGGGCCGCCCGCATCCGGGTACTGCCCTGCGTCGGCCAGGCTGTCGCCGAACACCACCATCGTCGAGTAGGGGGAAGGGGCGGCCCAGGCTGGGTTGGACAAAATGAGAAAAAAAATAGCGAGAGGCTTGATTCGTGGGAGGGTGGGCATCGTCAGGGTCCTTATTCTTATTTGAAAGACGTTTTAAGGACCGTAGCAAACGCTGCTGTTAATGCCATACGGCTGGCTGACCAACCGCTGAAGGGTGCTGATTTTTACCTTTTGGCGATTCGGCCGCCGTTAAGTGCGACAGTGAAAGAAGACCGGGACGGTTTGCGGGTGTAACCCGATTTGTTTTTACACCGTCAGATTGGCCTTTACCCCAAGGCTGGTTTGCTTGAGGTAAGGCACCCATCTTGTGTGCTGAAGGGGCATTAAACTCGCCAGGCACTCGCTTACTTGTCGGTAACGGCACGGATAATCTTCAGCAAATCAATTGCCTTATGTTGTAGTACTTTGTTGGCGTGAACATGGTCATATGCTCCATTTGCAAGCGTTGCTCTCAAGTGTTGAGACGTGATCATCCTTTCCAAGGACTGACTCCAACTCTCTACTTTATTGTCTGACAATAGTCCTGTAACTTCATGCTCTACCGTTTTCGCATAGGCTGGAACGTTTGAGTAGATGCCGGGAATGCCGATAATTGAATAGTCCAAAAACTTGATATCCGATTTGGAATCTGAAAAAGTCGATTGTAGCAATGGCGCTATGCCGAAATCCCAATTCAGGTTTTCGGACATCCATGCGCAGAATTTTTCATAGGGTACGTCTTCTTCAGGAACGCGTTTAATGGTGACGCATGCCAAACCAAATATATCGCTTATGGTTTCTTCTTCGCCGACACCAACAATCTCAAATTCAACTGAATTTTTAAATTTATGCAGTACACCCTTTATTGCCGCAGATGCAAAGATGAGATCATTGAGGTGAGTATAAGTACCCATGTAGCCAAATTTAATTTTCTTTCGAACAGCGGGATTGGCTCGGCGATGAAATAACGATTCATCCAAGGCGTTTTCAAAGACATGAGTATTTTCGTTTAGCGGTGAAAGCGCTTTTGCAAGGTTGAAGGTTGATGTGATAATACCGTCTGCTTCTCTCGCGAGTAAGCGGAGAATGTTTTTCTGATGGTACGTCGGCCATTCACGGTCACCTACAAGCCCATGGGCAGTCAACAGATCGTCATCGGTTTCGTAGATTATTTTTATGTTGCGTTTTCGCAGAAGCGACAACTGATCCAGTAGCTCTACGGTGCTATAAAAGTGCCCCCAGAGTCGTTCAATAATCACAACGTCAACAACATGCTGTGGGATTTTAGTGCTGTAAGAGAGCGTGACTGACTCACGGATCGAAGGGTGTGCCAAGGGTCTCAATAGTCGGATCATGCTACAGCCATGAGGCTGCGCGCCGTTTGAGCTGTCGTACAGTACATGCACTCTGAGTTTCGATAGGGCGATCATATCAGTCATCCGCCTTGCAGTTGCCAAACAGGCTGATCATTAGCTTAAGTGCCGCCAGTTCTGGATAGCAGTGAGTTATGCTGACTGAGTTTTTTCTGATGTTATTACGGAGCTCTTTGTTCAGAATAAGGTCTCGCGTTTTAGAGAAGCACATATCTTCATCAGCTGTATCTACTAAAATACCTGTTTCGTTATCAATAATTATTTCAGGAAGGCCCCCATTCATGGGGCCAACTGTTATTGCTCCGCAGGCAATGGCTTCCATTGCAGTTAGCCCCATAGCTTGGAATGCTGAGTAATCCAGAAAGATGTCGGTTGCTCTCAGCAGTTCTGAAACTTGTTGAGGTTGCAGTTCTCCAACACACTCATGTTCAAAGTCACTCGCCAAAGCTTGGTACCCCTCACTATTCCTCTCTGTTCCAAACGTCTTGATTGCTATCATGCTCCCGAACTCTGCTTTCAAGCGTTTTAATATTCTCATCGTTAACTCTGGTGCGCGCCGGGGGGTGGCCGGCCGTATCATTGCAGTTAGATGGGTGACATTCCTGTGGGGTTGCCAAGTCGAATGTGGGTGAAATGAATTATCATCATAATCGGCGCCTATCAGGCTGCACTCAACCCCAAGTCGAGCCTTTAAAATATCTCGATTCCAGCGGGTTTTGGTAATAAGCTTCACTTCTTCAATGAGTGTGTAGCTTTTCAGGGCTCGTGTGTACTCCGGAGACTGCTCGGCAAAAAAGTCAGGTTCGAAATCTTGTATGTAGTAAGCGTACACTTTATCCCGACAGCGCCCTATCAGCGGCTGTATCCACTCTACCGTCAGATACAGTGTGGCGATAACGGCGTCAAAGTGCTGGGCGATCCCTGGTAAGTCATCTGGGGACTGGATGTAGTGCATCGGCACAGAGTTGCTAGGGTGATAAGCTTCGAAAACCTCTTTGTGTGACCGTAAGTTAACGATCTGGGCGTCAATCCCGAGGGCGATAAGGCGACTCGCTTCTAGCATAATAATATTGCTGCCTCCGCCACAGGCTCCGCCTGCCGGGAGCAGAAATAGAACACGCTTTCCTTGATAGGGCAAAAACAGCTGGCGAACCTTCCTCTTGTGTTCTATCAATGAAACTCGTTTTCGAATGTACTCGAGCGCGGGATGATTGGCGGTGATGTGTAGGTGTTGGTCAATTAAGGCCTGGCCATGCTTTTTTGCCAGATTCACTCCAGCGGCTTGGGACAGTTCCATTCGTTTTTCATGAGAATAACTTTTTGACTGAGCATGGTAAACGTACACATCATCAGCGATTGCAAGTGTCCAGCCAGACTTTGCAGCTCTAAGGCAAAAATCATTCTCTTCGCCATAGCCTCGGCCGAAAACTGTTTCGTCAAAATTGCCAATGTCGGAAATTACCTTTCGCTTGATAAGAAAGCAGAAGCCGTTGATGAAGCCGACTCGAGGGTAAATGCAGAGTGACTCATTAGCTATTTCGTTAGCGAATTCCTGAACGGTCATTCCGTCTGGCAATGGGTTCTTGGCCCAATCTCCATGGGCGTCGAAAATCTGAGGTGCTGATTGCCAGGAGGCTGTGTTGCTCAGCGGCCCGACTATCCCGATGTCCGCGTCACTTTTGGCGCAATTCAGTAATCTCTCCAACCAATATGGACTAACAATGGTATCGCTATTCAGCAAAACGACATGTTCACCTTCTGATAACTTCAGGCCGCAATTAGCTGCCTTTGTATATCCTCCGGCAATATCGTTGCGATGTAATATACAACCATTGATTTGGGCGAACCTTTCGATATGGTTTCGTGTAGCGTCGTCGCTGCCGTCGTCCACAATAATGACGCGGAACGGCGGAAGTGTATAAGCGTAGAGGGAGTCCAGGCAATTTTTTACATCAGCCAAAGCATTATGTATGCAGATGACAATATCCACTGACGATGTATGTCGCTTGATTTCCCTTGAGGACTTTGGCCTTTGACCAGTGCTCAGGTAGGGAGTGGTAAACCGCTGAGAGTTTTCCAGAAGGTATCTGATGCGGCTCCGGACTCCATGAACGCCATCTCTTCGGTATATGACATAAGCCTTTTTCAGCAGTGCAGATGGGGCACCAAAATTTTGCTTTGCCAAACAAAATGCTTTTGCTAGCTGCGTGGCTTTGAAGGCCTGGTTGCCGACAACCCTCAGAGGGGCCGTAATCCTCCAGGACGTGCTGCTCAACAGCGCGCTTGTCTGAGTTTGAGCACAAGCCAGAAGTCGTTCGGTTTTATTCAGTTGTTCAGTGGTTTCCCGAATCTGCTGCATAATTTTTTCAATTTCAGACGCCCGCAGGTTGGCCGTGAGTGCTGTGTTTGCGGTCGATACTTCGTTTTCAATCATTTTCGCTAAAGATCCTGAACTTATATAGCCTTCCGGGTTGGACGAGTAAGAGTGGAGATGGTATTCCGATATTTTTCCTTCATCCTTGGTGTTCAAGCGAAATCGTAAGTACTTTAAATCAAAGCCTAGCTCAGCTGGCACCAGGTAATTAAACAGGTAAAAATTCAGGCGCTTGAGTGCTTCAGTGTGTGTGCAATCTTCGGTTATAAACTTGTAAGAACAGTCTCCTAGAATCTGAACAGACTTGGACTGAAGTAATGCTTCGAAGCCGACGCTCGAATTGATGGTTATTATTTCTTCACAATGCTGTATGAAATCTTGACTGTTCTCCGAGTCATCAATTATTAACTCGCGTTGTTTCACTTGAAACAGACTGCCGGGATGTCCGCGGACGAGGATGTTCTTGGCCGGCACTTTGAGTTGTGCATACGAAAGTAGAGCGCAGTTGTCGAAATTATTGCCAAAAGCAATCAGATTTGAATCATCTTCGACCTGGAGGACAATCCCGGTTTTGAGTCGTTGCGATTCATTTGTACTTGTGGGAAGAGTTTGCGGTTCAGTGCGGAAGTAGTTCAGTAGTTCGTCCGTTGTAAGTTTGCCAGAGTACGATCGAGCAATAGCATCATAGCGAGCTTTGGCTTCACTGTTTCCATTGACGCCTTTAAAATCTACGTACATGGTCGGTCGATAGAAAGGATCTCGTAAAGGACCTAGCTCTAAATGAATAATCGGGACTTTACGCGTTCTTGCCGCCTCGTTGAGTGATGGGCAGTTGCACCATGTCACGACACCTTCCACGTCACCGCCATGTTTAGCTAAAATATCTTCTATTGCTAGCGTCAGGTTCGGAATCGGTCGTGTAAGAAACGCTTTGAAGGTTTCACTGGGATTCCAGTTGCTCTCACTCAGAAGATCGATAAATATTTCCAGTGAAAGAAAGTGTAGGTGATGACCCTCTACGTCTTTGGTGCTCGGTACGGTATATCCAAGCCGCTGCTGGGAACTTTCAGAAAATTCCCAACGGGATTTGTCCACGCTTTTGGACTCTGGTAGGTATTCTTTACCTATGATGAATATTATTTTTTCGTTACTGGACTTCAGGAATTTATAAAATACCCAAAGATAAGGAGCGGTCACTCCTCTAAATGCGAACGGAGGAAGAAAAACTGCAATCATTGATCCGAATCCATAATGACTTTTATAGGCGCAAAAACGACTCCTACCTGATTGCGTACAGACCAAAATTTAATCTGATCCATGGGGCGACGCTGATCCAGTTCTTCTCGTGTCCCTTCGCTCTGACAAGAAAGTCCGCAGTGGACCAGGTAATCTCCTGGGCTAATAGGTAGCTTGGTTATGTACTCAATCGTCTGCCTTCCGCTTTTTAAATGAATAGGCTGTGCAGCATTTATATTGTTGTCACCCCAGATATCACTACCCTGAGATTTGGAAAGTGAGATTCCCAAAACAACATCGTTTATATCGGAAGAAGAAAAAATCTCAAAACAGAAAGTGATCTCCTCCCCGCATTGGATTATAGGGTTCTCACTAAAGCATCTTCCATCGGACTTTATGATGTGTGCGCGGCTAATGATTGCTCGTGCGGTGCCAAAACGCTTTTCGTTTAGTGTGAGATTACGTCCTGCTTGTTGCAGTTTTTTCAGGTCGAAATTGTTGTATTTAATTTTTTTTATAATACCCGGATTTGCTTTGGTTTCGTGGCTTGCCTCCCTATTCAACATGCCTTTTTCGTAAGTCAGGACTGCCTCCAATACGTCGCGTGTGTCAATGGTTATACGTCCTCCATCAACAACAATGCAACGATCGGCGTAATCCAGAATACTGCCGGTGGAGTGGGTGACCATGATAATAGTTACCCCTCGGCTTTTCAGCTGCTCCATTCGTTTAAAACATTTATATTGAAAGGCGACATCCCCGACAGCCAATGCTTCGTCAACTATCAATATTTCAGGCTCTATGCAAGCCTGGACGGCGAATGCCAGCCTTACATACATGCCGCTTGAGTAGGATTTCACCGGCTGATCAATGAACTCACCTATGTCTGCAAATTTTTCAATTTCAGTAAAGCGGCTGTCTATCTCCGCCTTTGAAAGACCCAGAACGGTGCCATTCAAATAAACATTTTCCCGCCCTGTAAAGTCTGCGTTGAATCCAGCTCCCAGTTCGAGAAGTGCTGCTATTCTACCTTGAACAATTACTTCACCAGTGGAAGCAGACAGAACGCCACAAATGATCTGAAGTAAGGTCGATTTTCCAGCGCCATTTCGTCCAATGATACCAATAGTTTCGCCACGGTGAATATCGAGTGATATATCTTTCAACGCCCAAAACTCTCGGTAGTATTTCCTTTCCGACGAGGTGAAACGGGGCAGTAGAAACTGCTTGAGGCGGTCGCCAGGGCGATCATAAGTTTGAAAGCTCTTGCTTACATTCTTTAGGCTAACAATAACGTCAGAGTACATCGGCGAACCCTTTTCGTGTTCTCTGAAACCAGGCAAAACCTAGTAAGAAGATGACCAGTGAAACGGATATAGACATAGCTAAATGCATCCAGTCGGGTGGCGCTCCGTAAATCAGGATTGTCCTGGTTTGTTCGATGGTTGCCGTCAACGGATTGAGCAAAAAGAGACTCTGATATTCCTTGGGTAGTGAGGCCAGGGGATAGAATATCGGCGATAGAAACATCAGCGCCGTCGTCACGATGCCTATGACTTGTGAGACATCCCGTAAATAAACGCCCAGTGACGCTAAAAGCCAGGATATACCTAGCGTCATGAGTATTAGCGGAAGCAAAACAATAGGTAAGATAAGCGCGGTCGGGCCTGGCATGCCGGCTATCAGGATATGAAACACTAACCAGACGGCCAAGCTGATGAATAGGTGGAGTAAGGCGGTGCCCATGTTTACGATGGGTAATATTTCAAGTGGAAATACTATCTTCTTCACATAGCTTGAATTGTTTACGATGGTGCCTGGCGCTCGTGTGAGGCATTCGGCAAACATGTTAAATACTATAAGTCCCGAAAACAGAATAAGTGCGAACTCGCTGTTGCTGCTCTCGGTGTTATGCCAACGCATTTTGAACACAACGCTGAATACGAACGTATAGACCGTCAGCATCAAGACGGGGTTGACAATCGACCAAAGCGATCCGAGAAGTGCCCCTTTGTATTTTCCGGATACGTCTCGTTTGACCAGCTCAAATATGAGCCTTGAGTGAAGCCGCGTACTTTTTAATAAATTCAACGGATTGCTGCTGTTTATTCGCATTGAATGACTGCCTCCAGATATTCATGAAATCGTTACCAATGTTCCTCACAGGATGGGATGCGGAGGATCCTCGCTACTGAAAGATTGGCAGCCGTGGCCAACTTCGGCTGCGCCGGTTCTACGTTTGTGATTGCTGTAAAGAAGGCGAATTCGCCCGAGGAAATGGGAAGTCCGTTGGCACCATCGCTGCTGACGGATTACTGGCTCGTGAGAAGAGGTTCAGGCGAGCGCATCAGTTGTACACCTCGACTACATCCAGCGTTTTGGTTTCCGCGTCTTTGGCTGACAGGATCGGTTCGCCTTGCAGCGGCCAGTCGATGGCTAGCGACTTGTCATTCCATCGCAAGGTGCGCCCCTGCTTTGGCGAATGGTAAGCGGTGGTTTTGTAGACGAATTCGGCGGTTTCAGAGAGAACCAGGAAACCATGAGCAAACCCTTCTGGTATCCACAGCTGTTGCTTGTTTTCTTCGCTCAAGTAAGCACCAACCCAGCGGCCGAAAGTGTCTGAAGTTCTGCGTAAATCGACAGCTACGTCGAACACTTCGCCAGATACGACCCGCACCAGTTTGCCCTGGGGGCATTTGACCTGGTAATGCAGGCCACGGATTACATTTTTGACAGAACGGGAATGGTTATCCTGCACAAAGTCGACCCGGCGGTGGATCGCAGCCTCGAAGTGCTTCTTATTGAAACTTTCCATAAAGAAGCCGCGTTCGTCCTCGAATATTTGGGGTTTGATCAGGAACACATCAGGAATAACCAGGGATGTCGCAATCATCAGTACACCGTTTCTTTAAGAATTTGCTGGAGATATTGGCCATAACCGTTTTTCAATAAAGGGGCAGCGAGGGCCTGCAGTTGTTCTGCGCTTATCCATTTTTGCCGGAATGCAATTTCCTCCGGGCAAGCGACTTTCAATCCTTGGCGGCGCTCAAGGCTGGCTATAAAGTTGCCAGCTTCAAGAAGCGAATCCTGAGTTCCAGTGTCCAGCCAGGCATAGCCGCGACCCATGATTTCAACTGAGAGCTCGCCTCGTTCGAGATAAATCCGGTTAACGTCGGTTATCTCCAGCTCACCTCGGGGTGAGGGCTGTATATTTTTGGCAATGTCAATAACCTGGCTGTCGTAGAAATACAGTCCGGTAACTGCATAGTTGGAACTTGGCTTAAGAGGCTTTTCTTCCAGGGCAATGGCTTTGCCTTGAGCGTCGAACTCCACCACGCCATAGCGTTCCGGATCGTTGACGTGATAGGCAAAAACGCTGGCTCCGTGTTGCCGGGATGTAGCGCTGTCGAGGAGCGTGTGAAAGTTATGACCATGATAAATGTTGTCGCCGAGGACTAATGCTGACAGGCCATTGTTAATGAAGTTTTCACCAATAAGGAATGCTTGTGCCAAGCCGTCCGGAGATGTTTGGACTGCGTAGGAGATATTCAGTCCCCATTGACTTCCATCCCCTAACAATTGTGCAAAGCGGGGTGTGTCTTGTGGTGTCGAAATAATCAGGATATCGCGCATGCCTGCCAACATGAGCGTAGTCAATGGGTAATAGATCATGGGCTTGTCATAGACAGGCAGCAGTTGTTTGGAGACTGCCAACGTTGCCGGATGCAGGCGAGTGCCAGAGCCGCCGGCAAGGATGATTCCTTTGCGCTTGTTCATAGTGCTCTCTCAAGTGTTTCTTTGACCATTCGAACCACGCCGGTTTGCCAGGTAGGCAAATGCAAGGCGAACGCGCGCTCCAGTTTTTGGGAATTCAACCTTGAGTTAGCCGGGCGTAGGGCTAGCGTTGGATAAGCCGCTGTTGAAACTGCAGTTAATTCGTTCGGTGCGATGTTGAGTTTTGCTCCAAATGCCTCCGCCTGCTCCAGCACAAAACGAGCGTAGCCAAACCACGAAGTTTCCCCGGCGGCTGCGAGATGGTATAAGCCGCCCAGCTCTGGTTGCCGGAATACTGAGCGGATGGCATGTGCGGTGATGTCCGCTAACAGCTCGGCGCCGGTGGGTGCGCCGGTTTGATCATCGACGATACTTAGGCTTTTCCGCGCCCCGGCCAGTTGCAATATTGTTTTGGCAAAGTTATTACCGCGCGCTGCATAGACCCAGCTGGTGCGAAAAATCAGGTGTCGGCAGCCGCATGCCTGAATGGCTATTTCGCCTTCCAGCTTACTGGCGCCATATACATTCAGCGGCGCAACCGGGTCTTTCTCTTGCCAGGCGTGGCCACGGTTTCCGGAGAAAACGTAGTCAGTGGAGTAGTGCACCAGCAAAGCGCCGAGACTCAGCGCCTCCTGCGCCAGCACCGACACCGCCTCTGCATTGATCTGGTACGCCAGGCGCGGTTCATTTTCAGCCTGATCAACCGATGTGTAAGCCGCAGCATTCACGATGACGTTTGGCTTGACTCGTCTCACGGTCGAACGGAGTTCGTCAATATTGCTCAGGTCGCCACAATAGTCCGCGCTTCTGGAGTCAAGCGCCACCAGATCACCTAAAGGTGCAAGACTGCGTTGTAGTTCCCAACCTACCTGGCCGCTTTTCCCGAGCAGAAGAATTCTCATGCTGTCTGGCCAGCATAATGTTGACTCACCCAGTCACGGTAGGCGCCGGACTGGACATCCGTTACCCAGTCCTTGTTATTCAGGTACCACTCGACGGTTTTACGAATGCCCGATTCAAAGGTCTCAGCCGGCTTCCAACCTAGCAGGCGCTCAATTTTGCGGGCATCTATAGCGTAGCGGCGGTCATGACCAGGACGGTCTTTTACATGGGCGATTTGAGCGCTATAAGGTTGACCGTCAGCTCGTGGACTCATTTCGTCCAGTAACTCGCAGACTGAGTGCACGATGTCGATATTGGTTTTTTCGTTCCAGCCCCCGATGTTATAAGTTTCTCCAGGGCTGCCGGCGGCCAGCACGCTTCGGATTGCGGCGCAGTGATCTTTCACATAGAGCCAGTCGCGGATCTGCTGGCCGTCTCCATAAATGGGAAGTTCTTTGCCCTCAAGTGCGTTGACTATAATCAGCGGGATCAGCTTTTCCGGGAAATGGAAAGGGCCATAGTTGTTTGAGCAGTTCGTGGTGAGGACCGGCAGATCGTAAGTGTGATGATAGGCGCGGACCAGGTGATCACTTGCTGCCTTGCTCGCCGAGTACGGACTGTTAGGCGTATATGGGTGATATTCGGTGAATGCTGGATCGTCGCCGTTGAGCGAGCCATACACTTCATCGGTAGACACATGCAGGAAACGAAATGTGTTCCGAGCGTCGGTTGCCAGTGATGTCCAGTAGGTCCGTATGCCTTCCAGCAAATGGAAAGTACCGACAACATTGGTGTCGATGAAATCTTTCGGACCGGTAATGGATCGATCAACATGGGATTCTGCTGCGAAATTCAGCACCGCCCTTGGCTGATTCGCTGCCAGTAATTTGCCTACTAAATCGCCGTCCCCGATATCACCGTGAACAAAAGTATGACGAACATCACCCGCGATGCTGTCGAGGGTTCTCAAGTTGCCTGCATAGGTCAGCTTGTCGAGATTTATGACAGGCTCATCGGACAGTGCCAGCCAGTCCAGAATAAAATTCCCACCGATAAACCCTGCGCCGCCGGTAACCAAAATAGTCATAGAATTAGATCTTTTTGAAAAGAGTTGCGAGAAAAAGCGCGATGTTCTGGCACAAGGTTTGGCGATGTACACGTGCGCGGAAAACGCCAAAAATTCGGTTGAGTAGTCTCTGGTTTCGAGCGGACCTGAACTCCTGAAGCGTCGTTTTGTTTTCTGGTTTCAAACGGTGAATCATGATTTCAAGCGCTTGGATATTCTGTGAGTTCCACGTAATAAAACGCCCTTGGAAAACCATCTGCAATCGTTTGAGGCGGGCGGACCAGTCGATATTGCTGCCCACGACATTTCCATCGTGTTGGCGATATTGCACCCTCGGTTCGGGGTCGTAGTAGATCTCGCCGCCCGCTCCGGAAATCAGTTGGTAAGCCCACCAGTCGTGAGAGGGAACGTTTACCAGGCTGCCTGCTTCTTGCAGCAAAACGCGGGCAGCTTCGTTGAATACCATGGTGTTGCCGCCGCTGATACTTTGAACCAGGGCATTGCTGAATCGAGGTGGACGCCGGAACAATGGCGAATACCCGATAGTGGATCCCGTTGCACCTATAAGTTCGCACCGGGCACAGTAAAGTGCCGGGATATGTTCGGGAACTGTCTTCAGCCAGGTTATCGCTTTCGTAAGCTTGTCCGCATGCCAGATATCGTCCTGATCCGACCAGGCATGGAACTCGCTCTTTACTTCTGCTCTCGCTGTCAGGGATAGAAAGTTTGCCGCGAAACCTCGTCTGGGGCCCGAAACGATTTTCAGGCGACGAGAATTCCATCGCGCTCCGAATTGTTCCAGGATCTCAAGGGTTGCGTCTTCTGAACCGTCGTCCGATACGATGAGAGACCAGTTAGCATGCGTTTGCCGTTCAATTGACTCTAACTGCTCGGAGATGAAACGTTCGCCGTTATAGGAGCACATAAGAATCGAAACATGGGGCGTCTCACCTCGTTGTTCGGCGATCTTTGGCAAGGATGTGCAGGTTCCGGTGGAAAAATTAGCAATTGAGGTGGTCACAGAGATACTTCGCTGATTACTGTTAAATCGCCTTTGCTTTCCATTGCTATTGCAGGGCACATTTCACTTTGGCGCCGTAGTACGAATCCTTCACCGGCTAGACAAGTGGCACATCCTTTATATGGCCGGCTCTTGTGGGCAAAAAAAAGCCACGGCAAATTGCATCTACTACCGTGCACATATCCCATCTTTAGGATGGAGCTATCGCTATAGTTGAGGCTCTAAGTGTTATCTCTAATGCCACCGGTAGATCCCGGAGTTAATCAGGACTGCCCGGCAGGTTGAGGTGCGTAAAATCTGCGGCGATGGTAGCGATATTTGCGGGAGTAAAAAGTCGGACCGAGATGACAGGATTTGTAGGAATATTCCTGACTTTGCTGGTGCCGTTAAAGATGCTGAAGGCGGGATCCGGCAGGCGCGTGGCCTGCGCTGTACTTTGTGCATTCAGATAGGGGACTCTGAACTGAGTCCCGGGGAAGATTTCGGTCTATCGAGGTCTGCCTTTCGGCAGGCCTCTGTCAGCTTCGTCTGATGGTATTTCCGCGGTTAAAGTCTCTGACACTGCCTTCCGGATTTACTCAGGCGCGATATCCACGTCGAAATATTTGTCGGCAAGGCGTTGATAGGTTCCGTTCTGGCGAATCGTTTGCAGCGCCTTGTCGATGTCCTGTTTAAGCGCCGTGTCGTTCTTGCGCAGGCCTACGCCGGTGCCGGGACCGAACACTTCAACGGACTTCACCACGTCGCCGGCATACGCAAAGCCTTTGCCCATGGGTTTTTTCAGCATGCCTTCGGAAACCGCGATGGCGTCATCGAACACCGCGTCCAGGCGGCCATTGATCAAGTCCTGATACGCCAGGTCGCTGCTTTGATAAGGCACGACTTCGACGTTTTTCGAACCCCAGATTTTCCGCGCGTAAACTTCGAATACGCTGCCTTGCTGCACGCCGATACGTTTGCCCTTGAGGGTTTCGGCAGCGGGCGTCAACGAACTGCCTTGAGCGGCCACCAGGTGCGCCGGGGTGTCGTAAAGCGTGTCGGAAAATGCCACTTCTTTCTTGCGGTCTTCAGTGATGGAAAACGCCGAAAGAATGCCGTCGAACTTGCGGCCCTTCAGCGACGCAACCAGGCCGTCGAAACTGGTTTCGACCCAGACGCAGCGGCGCTTCAGTTCAGCGCAGATGCTTTCGCCCAGTTCAATATCGAAGCCGGTCAGCGAGCCGTCCGGGTTTTTCGACTCGAACGGCGGGTAAGTCGGATCGACGCCAAAGCGCAAGTCGGCGCTGGCTGCCCAGGTCACGAAGGGGAAGGCCAGCAGGGTCAGACCGATAAGGTATTTTTTCATCGACAGGTTTCCACGACAGGGTTGAAGGAACGGCCCGGGACGGATGCCCCAGGCACTCATCCGTTGTCAGCCTCGGGCTTTCAACGCTTGTTTCAATTGTTCACCGCGCACGGGGTTCAGTGTCTGGCCATGGCCGAAACCGCCTTCCCCCGCACAGACTTGCGCGGCGAAATCGCCGCCCAGCAGCAGGCAATCGGCCAGACGCCTGCCCGCCTGCCACGCCAGCAGGAAGGCTGCAATGAAACCGTCGCCCGCGCCCATGCTGTCGACCACTTCACAAGGCAGACTGGCTTGTTCACGAAAACCGTCGGCGTCCAGGGCCAATGCGCCATGGGCGCCGCGGGTGATCACCACCACCTTTGGTCCTAGCGCGAACATGTCGCTGGCCAGGTGACGCGCTGCTTGGGCATCAAGATCGGCGGCGGAAAAGAATGCGAGGTCGACGTGGGCGATCAACGCGCGCCAATCGTATTCATCCCAGTTGTCCGAAAAGTCGAAAGACAGCACGCCGCTCGCCTGGCGAATCTGCGCGAGGCTGTTTTGCAGTCCGCTGTACAGGCTGGTATGCGCCAGCGGGTATGCCGCAATACAGGCCAGGGCTTGTGAATCGATGTGCAGTTGATGACACACCCCAGCATCGCTGCCGAGAAAAATCCGTTCGCCGTCCACGCTGTCGACACATGCCCAGGCGCTGGCGCCCGGCAGAGTCTTGCAGCGGGATACATCCACCGACTCGGCCCTGAGAACTTCCAGCAACCAGCGTCCGTGGTCGTCGTCGCCGACGCAGCCCAGATAAGCGCTGCGCGCGCCGAGGCGGGCGGCGAACACTGCAACGTTCAACGCATTGCCGCCGGGGTATTCCTGCTGACGGTGGAGGTACACGTCAACCGTGTTGTCGCCGACCGCGATCAGTTGCGACATGTTCAATACTCCGTTTTCCACATGTAGCGGCGCGTGGTCAGGGGTTGTTGATGCCAGACCGCCAGATGCGCTGCGATACGTTCAGCGGCAATGCCGACGATATAGGGCGCAACCAGCGCGCGGATTTCCGGATCAATGCCGTGCATGGGGAAATCCTTGGCGTCGTAGACCATCACGCGTTCGGTGTAACGCTGGCAGAAACGCACCACACGTTCCATCTGTGCGCGGCTTGGGTCTTCGCCGACAAACAGGAGCAGCGGCGTCGAGGCGTCGATGGCCTCAAACGGGCCATGGAAAAACTCCGCCGCTTCAACCGGCAAGCAGTGCAACCACTGGCTTTCCATGACCACACAGACGCCGAATACATAAGCGGTGGTGAACATCGGGCCGGAGGCGAGGAAATACATGAGCCGGTCGTCTTTGTAGAGCCGGGCTTCCTCGGTGGCGCGTTGATCGTTGTTGATGGCGGCGTCGGCCAAGGCTGCGGGCAGGGCTTTCAGGGAGCGGGTGAGTTTGTCCAGCAGCGGCCAGTCTTCGCGCTCGGCGAGAATCCCGCCGATCAACGCTTGAAGAATCATGAAGCAGCCGAAGTACGCCTCGTCCGTGCGCCCCAGCAGGAAACAATGCTGCACGGCCTGGGCCAACGGCAACTCGGCAGTCTGGGTCACGCCGACGGTCATGCAGGGTTTGTCTTTGAGGAAGTGAGCGGCGGCTATGGTTTCCTGAGTCGTGCCGGATTTGGAAGCCAGGATCACCAGCGTTCGTTCATCCAGTCGAGGCGGATCAATGTCCATGAAATCGGCAGGAAAATAGCGGCGCACTTCCAGCGAATGGCTGAAGCGTTCGATCCAGTATTGCAGGCCGAGCATGATGCGATTGGGCGCGCCACAGCTGACGAAATAAATCCGATCAATCTTCGGTGCCAGCTCGCGACCATAGCGCTGGGCATCGTCAACGGTGTGGATGGACTGCGCGAGAGAAGCGACGAACGCTTCCCGGTTGAATTCGATCGCCATGCTGGCTCCTTGGGGTACTGGAGGAGAATCGAGGCTGTTCGTCGATCCTTTGTTAGACCAGAATCTATACCATGGAAAATACCATCTCAAGGGTTTATGCTCGTGGTCTAGTCACCGCGCGTATCCATTCGGCAGTCCTGTAAAGGCTGGTCAGTGCGGACAGGATTGCAAGCCCGCGAATTCGCTGGAGTTTCGCCGCTTTGAAATTATCGGCAAAATCCGCAAAAAATATTTTGGGATGTAGACCACCAAATGGCGTCTGAAAAAAACCTCGAAACGAGCTTTCCCATACCCCAGCGCAAGCAGGTGGCGTGGCAGGCTGTGCAAGTGCTGCTGGAAATGCTCGAACGTCCAGAATTCGGCCCCAATGAGCGCATCCCGGCGGAACGGGATCTGGCCGAACATCTGGGCATCAGTCGCATGACCCTGCGCAAGGCGATTCAGGTGCTTATCGAGCGCGGCATTCTGGAGCGGCGGGGCAATCGCGGAACCTTTGTCACGGCGCCGGGTGTCGAGCGGCCGATCAGTCTGTCGCGCAAGGGTATTACTCAAGTCGTCGAGCAGTCGGGCTCGCGGCCGGGGAGCAAACTGTTGTATTTCGAGCAGGCACAGGCCAGCAGCCGCGTTGCAAAACTGCTGGGCATCGACGAGGGCGAAGGGTTATTGACCATCCGGCGTCTGCGCACGGTTGATCAAAAGCCGTTTTGTATCGAAACCAGCTACATCCCGCTGGCACGCGCGCCGGATATGCTGGCGCAGGATCTTGCCGCAGGCGCTTCGCTGTATGCGCTGCTGCTGGAGCGTTACGGGATTGAGGTGGAAAGCGACGAGGGCACGTTAAGCATCGCCAACATGAACGATCAGGAGGCGCGCTTGCTGGAGGTCGCGGCCGGGACCGCAGCGCTGGTCTATCGCGGGGTGATTTTCGACAGCCAGGGTAAGCCGCTGGAATACCTGGTTTCGATCAACCATCCGCAGCGTGTGGTATTCAAGCTGGAAAACAGCCGGGTGGATGCGTTCAACTCGCATCGCTGAAATCGTCGGTGGATGACTGCCTGCCACCCATTGCGGGCGGCAGGCAGTTTTTTCAACCGATGATGTCGGCCGCTTGCAGCGTCTGCACGCCGGTCAGCTGGATGGCGAAGTCGGCCTCGTTATCGGCGTCGATGTTGCCGTACAGCACACCGTCAGCGAAGCGCAGTTCGCCGACGTTGTTGGCGCTGAATGCAGCGCTGCCGATGAACACGAACGCGTCGTTGGCGGCGGTTTGCGGGCGGGCATCGATGCCGGAGAAGTCCAGCTTGTCGCCTTCGGCGGACTTGAAGCCCTGGATGATGTCAGCCAGCAAGCCCGTGCCCATTTCCGACACGTCATTGAAGACATAGGTGTCAGCACCCGTGCCGCCGATCAGCGTATCGACGCCCGCGCCACCGATCAGCACGTCATTGCCGGAACCGCCCATCAAGGTGTCATTGCCGTCGCCGCCGGAGAGCCTGTTGTCGCCGGAACTGCCGGTCAGCGAATCGGCAAAACGGCTGCCGGTCAGGTTTTCGTTGCCCTTTAACGTGTCCAGACCCGAGCCGCCGGTGTCCTGTTGCGCGGTGGTGGACAACTTGACCGTCACGCCCGCTGTGGCGAACAGGTAGGACACGGTATCTACGCCCGCGCGGCCGTCGATCAGATTGTCGCCGGTGCTGGCATACAGCACGTTGTCCAGCGCGTTGCCGATCCCGTTGGCCGCACCTTCGCCAGTCAGCACGAGGTTTTCAACGTTGCCGCCCAGCGTATAAGTCGCCAGCGCGCTGAACACCGTATCGACGCCGCCGGTGACGCTGTCGGCATTGGTTTCGATCACGTTGTCATTGGTGTCATCGACGAAGTAGCTGTCCGAGCCATCGCCACCCTTGAGGGTGTCGGCGCCTGCCTGGCCATCCAGAATGTTGCCGGCGCTGTTGCCGATGATGATGTTTTTCAGTTCATTGCCGACGCCGTCGATGGCTGACATACCGTTCAGCGTCAGGTTTTCGGTATTGGCGCCCAGCGTCCAGCTGACCGAGGCCAGCACGGTGTCAATTTGCGTGGCCGAAGTGTTGGTTTCGGTAACGCTGTCGCCGGCGTTGTCGACCACATAAATATCGTTGCCATCGCCGCCGCTCATGTCATCGGCACCCAGATCGCCGTCCAGTGTGTCGTTGCCGGTGCTGCCGATTAATGTGTCGTCATCGGCAGTGCCGAAGATAGAGCCGCCTTCGTTCTGCGTGCCTTCGGTAATGTCGGCAGCGCTGTTGTTGTCGCTGCTGTCGGAGGTGTACCCCAGATCGGTGGCGATGTAGTCCGCCAGGCGCTGACCGACGATTTCCGCCGACTCTTCGTGCAAGTGCCAGACGTCGTCGGGATAGACCAGCGGGTCAACTTCATAGCGCAGCGGCAGGTCGGTGTAGTCCACGGCGAGTTTCACATCGCTGCGCTCGGCGGCCATGGCTTCCTGTGCGGCGCGCACGTAGCCGACGCCTTCGACGATGCCGGCGATTTTCTCGGCCGAGAACCCCCGGGCTGCGGCAGCGTCAGTTTGGTAGTGGCCGGTTTCCATCAGGTAAACGTTGAAATCGCCAATCTGCGCATGCAGGTAGTCGAACACTTTCAGCGTCGACGCTTTGTACAGATCCGCGGCGGCTTGCTTGTCGGTAGCGCGGGCGATTTCCTGGGCGGCTTCTTCGCCCTGGCCCCAGATGATGCCGGTGGTGACGTTGTCGATAGCGGTCAGCGTTGCCAGTTGAGTCTTGAGCAGTTCAACCGCGCGCAACAGCGCGGGGCCTGGTTGATCGGTGTCGGTCAGCCACCAGGACAAGCGTTGCTCTTCCGCCGTCGAGGTGGAATATCCGGCCACGGTGCTGCCGCCCACTGCCAGGTCAATGCCATTGCCGTCGGCATCAGTGAATTGGCTGCGCACGTCGTAATCGGTGTAGCGCGTCAAGTCGCCGACCAGCGTGGTCGTGCCCGACTGGTTGTCATCCTCGGTCATGCGCAGCAGGCGCGCATTGGACTGACCCAGCGTCGGCAGGTAGAGAATTTCCTGGGATTCACGTTCAGCGAAAACAAAATCCGCATCGCTGATCTTGTCGATCAAGTTGCCGCTCAATGCAATCTCAAAGCGATTGCCGTCGGCATCGGCGACGCTGGATTTGACGTAGGTTTTGTCGCCAGCGGCGTTGAGCGTCATGTACAGCGTATGGTTTTCGCCATCGCCCAAGCCCAGGAAACCGAGCGCCGATACGTCGATCTTGTCTTCGCCGGGGGTGAAGTCGTAGATCGTGTCGGTCGCCGTGAGGCCGCCGCTGTCGTAGTCGCGATAGCTGTCGCTGACTGCGCTGTAGACGAACGTGTCGTTGCCCGCGCCGCCATACAGCGCGTCGCGGCCTGCGCCGCCGTTGATCAGGTCGTTGCCCGCATCGCCGCGTATGGTGTCCGCGCCGCCGAGGCCTTGCATAACGTCATTGCCGGTGGTGCCGTAGAGCGATTCGCCTTTTTCGCTGCCGGTAATCACGCCGGGCGTGGGGTTGCCGACGGTGATGGCGAAGCTGTCGCTGACCGAAACCCCGGCCGCGTCGCTGGCAGTCAGCAGCACCGAATAAGTCCCGGAAGCAACGCTCGGTGTGCCACTGAAAGTCAGGGTCTTGCTGTCGAACTTCAACCAGTCGGGCAGGGCTGTGCTGTCAGCCAGCGTGGCGCTGTAAGTCAGCGTGTCCTTGTCCGGATCGGAAAAGCTGTTGGCCTGCACGGTGTAGGAAAACGCAGTTTGGGTATTGGTCGCCTGATCCAGCAGCGGCGTGTTCAGGACTGGCGCCTGATTGACGGTCGAGGCGCTGGAAAAGATGAAGTTGTCGGCGCTCAAGCTGCTCAGCAGGTTGCCTTGCAGAGCAATTTCGAAACGATTGCCGGTGTCGTCGATGGCGTTGGTCTTGACGTAGGTTTTGCTGCCGTCGGCGTTCAGGGACAGGTAAACAGTGCTGTTACTGCCATCGCCAAGGCCGCGCAAACCGAGGGCCGACAGATCGATCCGGTCTTCGCTGGTATTGAAGTCAGTGATCGTGTCGCTCTGCTTGCCGCCGCTGGTGTTGTAGTTGCGGTAGCTGTCCATCCGGCTGCTGTAGACGAATGTGTCGGCGCCCGCGCCACCGGTCAGCGTGTCGGCATCGGCCCCGCCGTTGATGCGGTCGACTCCGGCGCCGCCATCGATACGGTCGGCGCCCGCGTTGCCGTTCAGGGTGTCGTTGCCATCGGTGCCAGTCAGGGTGTCATTGGCGGCAGTGCCTTCGATGACGCGCTGGAAAATGAAATGGCTGGCGTCGAGCTTGTCCAGCAGGTTGCCGCTCAGGCCCAGTTCGAAGCGGTTGCCGTCGGCATCGGCGGTCAGGGACTTCACGTAAGTGCGGTCCTGTGATGCGTTGTAGCTGATATTCAGCGTGCCAGCATTGCCGCTGCCCAGACCGCTGAAGCCCAGATTCGCCAGATCAATCTTGTCCTGGCTGATATCAAAGTCGGTGATCAGGTCGGCGAAGCTGGCTGTGGCGGTGCGATAGCTGTCGGTCACGAGGTCGAAGCGGAACGTGTCGGCGCCGGCGCCGCCGGTCAGCTTGTCGGCACCGTTGCCGCCGACGAGGATGTCGTCGCCGGCATTGCCGTTCAGCGTGTCCTTGCCAGCCAGACCGAAAATCAGTTCGTTGGCGGCGCTGCCGCTGATCGTGTCGTTGCCCGCCGTACCTTGCACGGCCACCACCGGCAGCGCGTCGCCGACATAGCTGCCATCGCCATAAATCAGCACCAGGCCTTTGGAGGTATGGCTGATGGTATTGCCGACGATGCTGTTGCCATCGGTACCATTTTCATCGCGCTCGGCGACGCCGTAGGTCGACTTGTCGCTGCCGGTAATGGTGTTGCCGCGAATCAGGTTGTCGCTGCCGTTGAAGTACTTTCCGGAAACGCCCTGAGTGTCGTCGTAGGACTGAATGATGATTTCCGGCACCGGCGCGTTCAAGGAATTGTTGGTCAGCGTGTTGTCGACCACATCGACATTGGAGCTGCCGTAGATGCGAATCCCTGCGCTGCCGTTGTCGTGGATGTCCAGGCCGCTGACCGTGACGCCGCTGGACAGCTTGATCAGCACGCCTTCGGCGCCGTTGTCATAGACCGCGCCGCCGGTGATGGTGATGTTGGCTGGGGACGGAATGTTCTCGCTGCCGCGCTGGACCACGATGCCCGTGCTGCCGTTGCCGTAGGCGACGTTGTTGGCCAGGGTGAAGTCATTGGTGCTGGTTACCACGTTGAAGCCGTGACGGTCGTTGTTATAGGCGACGTTGTTTTCGAACACGCTGTCGCTGAGGAAGTCGGCGACGAAACCGTCCAGGCCGTTGCCATGGGAGACGCTGTTCTTGATCACCATGTTGACGGTTTGCTCGTGGGGATCGAAGCCGTAGCCCGAGCAATCGACGATCTCGACGCTGTCGAGGGTGACGTTGGAATCCTTGCCGTCGGAGCCTGGGATGTAACCGTTAAACCAGCCATCTACCTTGCCGGTAGTGGCGTCACGGTTGCCGTCCAGCGTCAGGTTGTTCATGCCGAAGTCGTGGGTTTCTTCGCCGTAGGCCGAGCGCACGATGCCCGTCACCTTGGTGTCCGAGCCGTCCTTGAGCTGGATGACGGTTTCACCCATGCCCGCGCCGCTCAGCGTGACATTGCTTTTGAGCATCAGGCAGCCATCGGAAGGCTCTTCGCCAGCGGAGACAATATAGGTTCCGGCTGACATTTCGACGGTTCCGCCACCTGCCGCCGCCGCAGCATCGATAGTTGCCTGAATCGCTGCTGTGTCATCGGTGATGCCATCGCCCAGCGCGCCGTAGTCTTTTACGTTAAAAATCATGGTGTTACTCCGGGCTGCGGGGTGTATGGGTGGGAAAGTCAAGATCACAGCGCCCGAACATATGACCGTGACATTTGAGAAAGTTGCGCGATAATCAGCTTAATTTCGGCAAATGTGCGGGCATCTGCGTCAATCTAATGACCGTCGTAATAGTGGCGGGGGTGTGGCGGGGTGACAGCCTGCTGACGTCAAAATCAGGCAGGCGTCAAAAACGGGTGGCAGGGCGTATTGCGCTTGAGTTTGCCGCCCTGATATTGCACCGCAAACCGAGCTGGGCTAATGTGCCGGGACGTAGAAACGAGACCTCCCCTGTGTTGATCGTCAGCAAACTCTTGATGCGCGTTATCAAGGCTCACGCCCGTTGGCGTTGGCGCGCCTGACTAATTCTTTTTCCGGCCCTGTCCGGACCTCTTCCTGATACGCCTTTATATCCTTGCCCTGCCGCTTCTTTGGGACAATCCCCGGCCGCTACACTAGCCGAGCGCACTCGGGCAACGAATTCGAAGGTTGAATACATAGTCAGTAAATCAATGGGTTGAAGCCAAAATGCTGCTGATGATAGATAACTACGACTCCTTTACTTATAACGTCGTGCAGTACCTCGGTGAGCTGGGTGCTGACGTTAAAGTGATCCGCAACGACGAATTGACCGTTGCCGAAATTGAAGCCCTGAACCCGGAACGCATCGTCGTTTCCCCCGGCCCGTGTACACCTAATGAAGCAGGCGTCTCGCTGGAAGTGATCAAACACTTCGCGGGCAAGCTACCGATTCTGGGTGTCTGCCTTGGCCATCAGTCGATTGGCCAGGCGTTCGGTGGCGACGTGGTGCGTGCCCGTCAGGTCATGCACGGCAAGACCAGCCCGGTGGTTCATGAAGATCAAGGCGTGTTCGAAGGCTTGAACCATCCGCTGACCGTTACCCGCTACCACTCGCTGGTGGTCAAGCTTGAAACCTTGCCCGACTGCCTGGAAGTCACCGCATGGACCGCGCTGGAAGACGGCTCGGTGGATGAAATCATGGGCTTGCGCCACAAGACGCTGAACATCGAGGGGATCCAGTTCCACCCCGAGTCGATTCTCACCGAGCAGGGCCACGAGCTGTTCGCCAATTTCCTCAAGCAAACCGGCGGCACTCGTCAGGGGTAAGGATTCTTTTATGGTTAAGCCAATGGATATCAAGACGGCCCTGGGCCGCGTGGTCAACCAGCTGGATTTGAGCACTGACGAAATGAGTGACGTCATGCGCCAGATCATGACCGGGCAATGCACCGAGGCGCAGATCGGCGCCTTCATGATGGGCATGCGCATGAAGAGCGAAAGCATCGACGAGATCGTCGGTGCCGTGACTGTCATGCGCGAGCTGGCCAGCAAGGTCGAGCTGAAAACCCTCGATGGCGTCGTCGACGTGGTCGGCACCGGTGGTGATGGCGCGAACATTTTCAACGTCTCCACCGCTTCGGCATTTGTGGTGGCGGCAGCCGGTTGCACCGTCGCCAAGCACGGCAACCGTGCCGTGTCGGGTAAAAGCGGCAGCGCCGATTTGCTGGAGGCGGCGGGGGTTTATCTGAACCTGACGCCCGTGCAGGTTGCCCGTTGCATCGACAGCGTTGGCATCGGCTTCATGTTCGCCCAGTCCCATCACGGCGCCATGAAGCATGCCGCCGGTCCGCGCCGCGATCTTGGCCTGCGCACCCTGTTCAATATGCTCGGCCCGCTTACGAATCCGGCTGGCGTCCGCCATCAGGTGGTCGGGGTGTTCAATCAGGCGTTGTGCCGTCCGTTGGCCGAAGTCTTGCTTCGTATGGGCAGCAAGCACGTTCTGGTGGTGCATTCTCAGGACGGCCTGGATGAGTTCAGTCTGGCCGCGCCGACGTTCGTGGCCGAGCTGAAGAACGGCGAAGTCACTGAATACTGGGTGCAACCCGAAGATCTGGGCATCAAGAGCCAGAGTCTTTTCGGCCTGGCGGTTGAAAGCCCGGCGGCTTCGCTGGAGCTGATTCGCGATGCCTTGGGGCGTCGCAAGACCGAAAACGGTCAGAAAGCTGCGGAAATGATTGTGCTCAATGCCGGCGCGGCGCTTTATGCTGCTGATCATGCCTATACGCTTAAAGATGGCGTGGCGCTGGCTCATGATGCATTGCACACCGGCCTGGCCCGGGAAAAACTGGATGAGTTGGGTGCCTTTACCGCGGTATTCAAGCAGGAGAATGAAGGATGAGCGTGCCAACCGTTCTGGAAAATATTCTCGCCCGCAAGGCCGAGGAAGTCGCTGAACGCCGCGCGCGTGTCAGTCTGGCTGACGTCGAGGCACTGGCCAAGGCCGCCGACCCGACTCGTGGATTCGCCAAGGCCTTGATCGCGCAGGCCAAGCGCAAGCAGCCAGCGGTGATTGCTGAAATCAAGAAGGCTTCGCCAAGCAAAGGCGTGATTCGCGCGAACTTCGTCCCGGCTGACATCGCCAAAAGCTACGAGAAGGGCGGGGCGACCTGTCTTTCAGTGCTGACCGATATCGACTACTTCCAGGGTGCCGATGCGTATCTGCAGCAGGCTCGTGCTGCCTGCAAGCTGCCGGTGATCCGCAAGGACTTCATGATCGATCCTTACCAGATCGTCGAAGCTCGTGCGCTGGGCGCCGATTGCATCCTGTTGATCGTGTCCGCGCTGGACGACGTGAAGATGGCCGAGCTGGCAGCGGTCGCCAAGAGCGTTGGTCTGGATGTTCTGGTGGAAGTGCATGATGGCGATGAGCTGGAACGTGCGCTGAAAACCCTCGACACCCCGCTGGTCGGCATCAATAACCGCAACCTGCACACCTTCGAGGTCAATCTCGAAACCACGCTGGACCTGCTGCCGCGCATTCCGCGAGATCGGTTGGTAGTCACCGAAAGCGGCATTTTCAATCGTGCAGATGTCGAGCTGATGGAAATCAGCGATGTGTATGCCTTCCTGGTCGGCGAAGCGTTCATGCGTGCCGAACAACCGGGCGCGGAATTGCAGCGGTTGTTCTTCCCGGAACGCGGCACCCTGATCAATGCCTCCACGGCTGACTGATCAGCGTCTGGCGGGACTTGCTTCGACAGTTGTTACAGAGGATCACCATGTCTGACCTGGTTATTGATATCTGCGTCGAAGCGGGCCTGCAGGCCGAGCAGGATTTGTTGGCCAAAGTGTGTGCAGGCGATGCCGATTACGGCCTGTTGCTGTGGCGCCCGCTGGATCGCGCATTGGTTATGCCACGCCGCATGAGTCGGCTGCCGGGATTCTCCGAAGCCAGCGAAACCCTGGCTGACAGCGGTTGGCCGATCCTGTTGCGCGAGAGCGGCGGCGAGCCAGTCCCGCAATCTTCAGCCTCGGTGAACATCGCCCTGGTGTATGCCCAGCCCGCCAGCGACCTTGACCGCGACCGCATCGAAATTGCCTACCGACGTTTGTGTCAGCCGATTCTCGATGTCTTGAGTGAATTGGGCGGGGCTGCGTCGCTGGGCGAGGTAGAAGGCGCGTTCTGCGACGGACGTTTCAACGTCAACCTCGACGGTCGCAAAATGGTCGGCACGGCCCAGCGTTGGCGGCAGAGCCAGGGCGGCACAAGGCCGGTGGTTCTCGCCCACGGCGCGTTGTTGGTGGATAACGAGCGCCAGGAAATGGCGGCGGCGGTCAATCGTTTCAATGAAATCTGCGAACTGGAACAGCGCGTTCGGGCCGACAGCCATATTGCGTTGCGTGAGGCGTTCCCAGTTGAGGGTGTGCTGGAGAAGCTGGCGCAGGCATACCAGGAAATTCTGGGCAAATTGCGATCCCTGTAGGAGCGAACCTGTGTGGGAGCGAGCTTGCTCGCGAAGCAGGCGCCTCGGTGAGCCAGACCCACCGCGTTATCGTTCTTCGCGGGCAAGCCTCGCTCAACCGGCCGCACACGCTCACCGCGTCCCGAACACCACCATGGTCTTGCCTTTGACGTGGACCAGTTTCTGTTCTTCCAGAGCCTTGAGCACTCGGCCGACCATTTCTCTTGAACAACCCACAATCCGCCCGATTTCCTGACGGGTGATCTTGATCTGCATGCCGTCGGGATGGGTCATGGCGTCGGGTTGCTTGCACAGGTCCAGCAATGTACCCGCTACGCGGCCAGTGACGTCGAGAAAGGCCAGATCGCCTACCTTGCGCGTGGTATTACGCAGGCGCTGCGCCATCTGACCGCCGATGGCGTACAGTATGTCCGGCTCTTGCTGCGTCAATTCGCGGAATTTGCTGTAGCTGATTTCAGCCACTTCGCACTCGGTCTTGGCACGAACCCAGGCGCTGCGCTCGGATTCCTGCCCCGCTGCTTCAAACAGCCCCAGTTCGCCAAAAAAGTCACCGGTATTGAGGTACGCGACGATCATCTCGCGCCCTTCGTCGTCTTCGATGACCACCGTCACCGATCCCTTGACGATGAAAAACAGCGACTGCGCAGGGTCGCCCGCACAAATGATGTTGGATTTTGCTGAACAGCGGCGACGCTGGGCGTGGGTGAGCAGCTTGTCCAGATTCTTGATTTTGGGCGTTAGCGTGTTAGCAACCATGCTTATATTCCGAAAAAGTACGTCGCCGTAGGGCATCTTTATCGTTATCGGCAGCAACTCTCATTTACCGTAACCCGGAGACCGAGAATCAGCGACTTTTAGGAAATTTCCTACTTTTTTATTTCGAAAAGGCATTTAGGCCTGCATCCAGCCATCGTCTGCCCCGTGCTAAGCTGGCGACCCTTTTTTAGCAGTGGAGTCCCGGCGATGAAGGCACGCATTCAATGGGCTGGTGAAGCCATGTTCCTCGGTGAATCCGGCAGCGGTCATGTGGTTGTCATGGATGGCCCGCCCGAAAGCGGCGGTCGCAATCTGGGTGTGCGGCCCATGGAAATGCTGCTGCTCGGCCTTGGTGGCTGCAGCAATTTCGATGTGGTCAGCATTCTCAAGAAGTCCCGCCAGCCGATCGAGAGCTGCGAAGCTTTCCTGGAAGCCGAGCGCGCCACTGAAGATCCCAAGGTTTTCACCAAGATCCATCTGCATTTCGTGGTCAAGGGTCGCGGCTTGAAAGAAGCCCAGGTCAAGCGTGCCATCGAGCTGTCAGCCGAGAAATATTGCTCGGCGTCGATCATGCTCGGCAACGCGGGCGTCGAGATTACCCACGATTACGAAATCATCGAATTGGGCTGAAGCCGGTAGTCGGCGCGACTGCGCCGAACGGCGGCAAGTCTTGTTCAGACATCCAATTATCATAAAAGCGGCGCACACTCTGGCAGACAGCTTCTGACGTCTGCATAATGCGCCACTTTTTCAGGGCGCAGGTCGCAGCGTTTTTTGCGATCGTGCCCGAACTGACAACCAAAATCGCCAACGCGAAGAGGTGTTAACCGTCCTACGCAGCTGAGCCAGGCTCATCTGACGGGCATGCTTGATCACGTGGCCTGGGCCGCACATATATAGAGAGTTTTTAACGGTGAAAAGCAAACTCAAGCTCCACGGGTTCAATAACCTGACAAAGACCTTGAGCTTCAACATCTATGACATCTGCTATGCGGAAACTCCGCAGGACCAGCAGGCTTACGTCGAGTACATCAATAGTGTGTACGACGCTGAACGCCTGACGCGGATTCTCACAGATGTTGTCGATATCATTGGCGCCAACATCCTGAACATTGCCCGTCAGGATTACGATCCGCAAGGCGCCAGCGTGACCATCCTCATCTCCGAGCAGCCGGTGACGCCTACCGAAAGCCAGATTGAAGAGTCGCCGGGCCCGCTGCCGGAAACCATTCTGGCGCACCTCGACAAGTCCCACATCACGGTCCACACCTATCCGGAGATTCATCCGGTGGATGGCATCGCGACGTTCCGCGTGGACATCGACGTTTCCACCTGTGGCGTTATTTCACCGCTCAAGGCGCTGAACTACCTGATCCACAAGTTCGAGTCGGACATCGTGACTGTTGATTATCGTGTGCGTGGCTTCACGCGTGACGTCGAGGGCAAGAAGCATTTCATCGATCACGAGATCAACTCCATTCAGAACTACCTCTCGGAAGACACGCGCAACGGTTACCAGATGACCGACGTGAACGTGTACCAGGAGAACCTGTTCCACACCAAGATGCTGCTGAAGAACTTCGAACTGGATAATTACCTGTTCGGCGATGCGACCAGCAATTTGTCGACTGAGCAACGCGAGCAAGTGACCTCCAGGGTCAAGCACGAAATGCTGGAAATCTTTTACGGACGCAACGTCGCCCTCTGAGTTTCAAGCAGCAAAAAAAGGCGCCTATTCAAGGCGCCTTTTTTATATGTGTAATGTTTGAAGACGGCAGATTACGGGGTTCTGGATTTGAGTTGCTGGACGTAGTGCTGAAGGCTGCCGGTGATGAACAGGCAATAGGCCAACAGTTCCAGTCCTTCTTCAGTGGTGGTTTTCGCCAGGCGCTGATAACCCTCTTGCAAGATGTGATGCCACAACGTGCCCATGCCGAAGATCCGTGAAAACACCAGGACTCCAAGGCCGGCGACGATCATGGTAAAGCTCGCCTGACGAGTAAAATGCGCCAGTGCCGAAAGAGTTCGCAGGCGGCTGTCGCGCTTGCCAACGGCTTTAAAGATGCAGACCACAGCAGTCGCCAGGGCGGGCCACAACCAGAAGCTGTGGCTGATGGGGTCGAACAAGCCGTCAAGTTCGCGGATCAACATGCAGCCGAAGAATCCCCCTGCGAGGGCATTCAGCCCTTTCTGCGCGTCAGTGCCACGGCTGAACCAGAACAATCCGGCACAGATCGCCAGCATCAGTTCCTGACCAATCTCGGTAAAAGAGACTTCGAGCATTTGCGTGTTGGCAATTGCAATGTCGAGATAGATCAAGCCGAAGCCAGCGCACACCAAGGCGATGAACAGGAGAAAGAAGATGCCGGTTTTCTTCAGTTGCTGCAGGTCGTTCTGCAGGGTCTGGTCCTGATGCCGTGCTTCGGAAGGCGATGTGGAGGCAGTTGAAGCGTTGCTATGCGGGCTGGACATTGCGGCCCTCCTGGAAAAAGTCCCGATAGGGTACGCAGTCCAGGCCGAGCTTGAAACCTAATGATAATAATAGTGATTATCGGAATTGGTAATAATTTGAAACAAATGGCGCCCGCGTAAGGGGCGCCCGTAGAAGCGCGTTATATACGGTAGGTACTTTTTGTCATCACTTTGGCCAAGACGCTCATGCCAAACTTGATCGGTGCGGGGAAACGAAACCCGCCGGCATCCAGAGCACTTTCGGCATGGCGCTCTTCATCGATACGCATCTGTTGCAGGATCGCGCGGGATTTTTCATCCACGGCGGGGATTTGCTCCAGATGTTCGTTGAGGTGTTTGCAGACCTGATCTTCAGTCGCCGCCACGAAACCGAGGCTGACCTTGTCGCTGATCAAGCCTGCCACCGCGCCGATTCCGAACGACATGCCGTAAAACAGCGGGTTCAGCACGCTAGTGTGGCTGCCCAACTGGTGAATGCGTTGTTCGCACCAGACCAGGTGATCGATTTCTTCTTCGGCCGCGTGTTCCATCGCTGCACGAACGCCGGGCAGCTTGGCGGTCAAGGCCTGGCCTTGATACAGCGCCTGCGCGCAGACTTCGCCGGTATGGTTGATGCGCATCAGCCCGGCGACGTGGCGGGTGTCGACTTCGCTCATCTGGGCTTCAGGTTGAACAATGGCGGGCGAGGGCCGATAGGAGTAGCCCTTGGATGGCAGCAAAGTGCGCATCGCGGCATCGGCCTGTAACAGAAGACGATCAATCGGGGAGTAGTGACGTTCGGTAGCCATGGGCACCTCCGGAAAAACCATGGCGGCCAGTCTACCGCAATCAGGCGTATGAGGTTTGAGCTGGATCAGCCCGCCGCATGGCAATCAAGGTCGGCGGCGGGCTGCAAGTGCTTGAGACTGTGGCAATCAGCCCGGCGGCCAATGCATCTGGCGCTGACCCAGAACATGCATGTGAATGTGATAAACGGTCTGCCCGCCCAATTCATTGCAGTTCATGACGACGCGAAAGCCATCATCACAGCCCAATTCCTTGGCGAGGCGTTGGGCGGTGAACAGGATGTGACCGGCCAGACCTTTATCCTCTTCGGTCAGGTCATTGAGGGTGCGGATCGCCTTTTTCGGGATGACCAGAAAATGCACCGGCGCCTGGGGCGCAATGTCGTGAAAGGCCAGCACTTGGTCATCTTCATAGATGATCTTGGCGGGTATTTCCCGGTTGATGATCTTGGTAAACAAAGTATCCACAGCCATTTGCTCCTTGTGGGTGGATGTTGAGTCGCTGATAGATCGACTGAGCGAGCGCATTCGAGTGTATCGACGCAGCCCTGGCGCGCCCAGCCGTTTGTCGATCAGCGCGGGCAGTAAGATTTATTGATCAGTCCGACGATGCTGCGGTTCAACCAGCGCGAACCGAAACGCGGGCAGAACGCCAACAGCTTGTTGCGCCAACCCGGAATAATCACGGCACGGTTTTTTGCCAGGGCGCGCACGGCATACAGCGCGACTTCCTCCGGGCTCATCATGCGTTTGCTGCGTTCAAGCTTTTCACTTTGCAGCTGGGCGGTGCGCATGAAAGACGTGCGAGTCGGGCCGGGGCAAAGCACTGAAACTTTTATCCCGGTCTTCTTCACTTCCTCGCGCAAGCCTTCGGAGAAATGCAGAACATAGGCCTTGCTGGCGTGATAAGCGCTCATCCACGGGCCAGGACTAAATGCCGCAATGGAAGAAACATTGAGGATCTGCCCGCCACCTTGCAGCGCCATCAGATTGCCGACGGTGTGACATAAACGGGTCAGGGCAAGAATGTTCAGGTCGATCAGGTCCTGCTCAAGCCCCCAATCCTGCGCCAGAAACGGGCCACTGGTGCCGATGCCGGCACAATTGACCAGCAGGTCGATCTGATGTGCGCCTTCCTCTTCCAGTTCCAGAAGGAATCCGGACAACCGCAATGGTTCGCCCAGATCGCAGGCGCGAAACAGCACCTCGACGCCAAATCGCTGAGTCAGCTCGATGGCAACGGTTTCCAGCAAGTCACGCTGGCGTGCGACCAGAATCAGACTGCGCCCCCGGCGCGCCAGCGCTTCAGCCATCGCCAGGCCGATGCCGCTGGAAGCGCCAGTAATCAAGGCGTAACGGGTCATGCATTTCTCCATTCAACGTGCAGCCAACCACGATTCATCACGAAACATGAAAATTGGACTATTTACTCACTTCGCTTTCTATGACGGTGTCGGAGTCTTCATCGCTCGACGTCGCCGCGTCATCGTCATACGGCAGCGATTGCTCGTACTCGACGGTTGAGTTTTCCAGCTCGGCCTGGATAGCGCTGAAGCCACCGACGATACCGGCGGTAATGATCAGGGCGAGGAAGGCGACCCACAGCCATGCCAATACTTTTACAGCCTGGCTATTGGGCGGCGCAGGCGGCCCATATTGATTCGCGCCCTGGTTACCCGGCATTACGACGATCAGGATCGGGAAGATGCTGTTGACGAAAGGAATCAGGTTCAACAGCAACAGCCATCCCGACCAGCCGACATCGTGCAGGCGTTGCACGCCGATCTGGACGCTGATGACCAGGAAGGCAACAAAGGCCACCGTAGCAAGCAGTCCGCCGCCAATCAGTGAAACACTCATGACGCCGGCGCAAAGTGCCGCGACCAGTAATGCCGCAACCATCAGCACCAGGCTCCAGGCCAGATAACGCACCCGGCCGATGCGGCCTTGCACGCTGAACACCTTGAGTGTCGAATATTGCAGCGGGGTCGCGCCAACCGGCGCGCGCGGCGGAGCATAGGGCGACGCCGCATACGCGCCGACAGGTTCTGCATAGGCGCGAGGTTCTTCGATTTCTTCCAGGCTGAGGCTGATCGCCGGGTCCGCCTCAATGCGGGCATCGACGCCAGCGTTTGTCAACGCGCTGATATAGCTCAGGGCATCGGAATGAGTAAGGCCGCGCTTGAGCGCAATCGGCTTGCCGCTGAACAGCTTTTCCACCGCCGAGGTTTCACTCTTGAACAGCTGCGCAAGGTTCAGCTTGGCAGTTTGCAGGTCCACGCCGGTGCGCAACTGCCCGTCGAACACAATCTTGTAGAGGGTATCGGCCATGGTTGGCTTCCTTGTCTTGAAATAAATGCGACGCAGGCGATCACGCTTCCGAGAGCGCGGGGCGCCATGTCATAAATCAGCGGGGCCAGAGGCCAGCCAGTCGAGCGCTTGCAAGTTGTGCATTTCGGTATTCCGCGTCCAGACGCTGGATCAACTCCTCGACACTCGGAAGATCCGCGATCCCGCCCACGCCCTGGCCCGCCGACCAGACGGTTTTCCATGCCTTGGCCTCATCACTGATGGGCTTGAGCTTGGAACCTGAATCCACATCTCCTTTACCTTGCAGCGCTGCCAGGTCGAACCCGGCATTTTCCAGGCTTTGACGCATGAAGCTGGCAGGCACCCCCGAAACGGCGGCGGTGTGCACGATATCGACGGCTTTGGATGACAGCAACATGTCTTTATAGGCCTGCGGCGCCTGGCTCTCGCGGGTGGCAATGAATCGCGTGCCGAGATAGGCCAGGTCCGCCCCCAGCAATTGCGCTGCGAGGATTTCGTGACCATGGTTCAGACAACCGGCGAGGAGCAGGGTTTTGTCGAAGAACTGGCGAATTTCCGCAATCAGCGAAAAAGGGCTCCACGTTCCGGCGTGCCCGCCAGCTCCGGCCGCCACCGCAATCAAACCGTCGACGCCCGCTTCGGCCGCTTTTTCGGCATGCCGCCGCGTGGTGACGTCATGGAAAACCAGCCCGCCATAGCTGTGTACAGCGTCCACCAGTTCCTTTACCGCGCCCAGGCTGGTAATCACGATGGGTACTTTGTGCTCGATACAAATCGCCAGATCCGCCTGTAGGCGGGGATTGCTGTTGTGGACAATCAGGTTTACCGCGTACGGCGCGGGCTTTTCCAGCTGCGCCAGACCGGCTTCGATTTCTTCCAGCCAGCTTTTAAAACCGCTGCTTTCCCGCTGATTGAGGGCCGGAAAACTGCCGACGATCCCGTTGCGGCAACAGGCCAGAACGAGATCGGGATTGGAAATCAGAAACATCGGGGCAGCCACCAGCGGCAGACGCAAGCGTTGTTCAAGCAGAACTGGCAGTGACATGAACGGTTCCCCGGTGCTGTAAGAGTCTTTATTAAAGCCTAGAAAGGTTTAACCACCACCAATATGACGATGGCCAGCAAAATCAATACAGGGATTTCATTGAACCAGCGATAAAACACGTGGCTGCGGCCGTTCTCGCCACGGGCGAAGCGTTTGACCTGTGCGCCGCAGACATGGTGATAGCCGATCAGCAACACCACCAGTGTCAGTTTGGCGTGCATCCAGCCTTGACTCATGTACCCCGGTACGAGGCTGATCAGCCAGATGCCGAACACCAGCGTGGCAATCATCGCCGGGCCCATGATGCCCCGGTACAGCTTGCGTTCCATGGTGCAGAAGCGTTCACGGCTTACGGCGTCTTCGCTCATGGAGTGGTAGACGAAAAGTCTCGGTAAGTAGAACAGGGCTGCAAACCAGCAGACCATTGAAACGATGTGAAAAGCTTTGATCCATAAAAGCATTTTTAGTTATTCCCAGGTTCACGGTGCGCAAATAGTAGTGGCTTGAGCGTCCATACGTCACGTTGTCGGTTGTCGCAGACGCGTTACGCCCATATTATCGACGGCTTTCCAGTTGGTACGCAGAGGGCAGGGTTATGGTCAAGGTCGGTATCGTCGGCGGCACGGGTTACACCGGGGTCGAATTGCTGCGTTTGTTGGCACAGCATCCGCAAGCTGAAGTGGTCGTCATCACTTCCCGATCCGAGGCGGGTCTGCCTGTGGCCGACATGTACCCGAATTTGCGCGGCCATTACGACGGCCTGGCGTTCAGCGTGCCGGACGTGAAAACGCTGGGTGCCTGCGACGTCGTCTTCTTCGCCACGCCTCACGGGGTTGCCCACGCGTTGGCGGGCGAATTGCTCGATGCCGGCACCAGGGTCATCGACCTGTCCGCTGACTTCCGTCTGCAGGATCCGGTGGAGTGGGCCAAGTGGTACGGCCAGCCCCATGGCGCGCCTGAGCTGCTTGAGCAAGCGGTGTACGGCTTGCCGGAAGTCAATCGCGAGCAGATCAAACAGGCTCGCTTGATTGCTGTTCCAGGCTGCTACCCAACGGCAACTCAGCTGGGTTTCCTGCCATTGCTCGAAGCCGGCATCGCCGATAACACGCGCTTGATCGCCGACTGCAAATCCGGCGTGAGCGGTGCTGGTCGCGGTTTGAGCCTGGGCTCGCTGTATTCCGAAGCCAACGAAAGCTTCAAGGCCTACGCGGTCAAAGGCCACCGTCACTTGCCGGAAATCACTCAGGGTCTGCGTCGCGCAGCGGGTGGTGATGTCGGTTTGACCTTCGTGCCACACCTGACGCCGATGATCCGTGGCATTCACTCCACGCTGTACGCAACGGTGACTGACAAGTCCATCGATCTGCAGGCGCTGTTCGAAAAGCGTTATGCCAACGAACCGTTCGTCGACGTCATGCCTGCCGGTAGCCACCCGGAAACCCGCAGCGTGCGCGGCGCCAACGTGTGCCGCATCGCCGTGCATCGTCCCCAGGGCGGTGATCTGGTGGTGGTGTTGTCGGTGATCGATAACCTGGTCAAAGGCGCGTCGGGTCAGGCTGTGCAGAACATGAACATCCTGTTTGGACTGGACGAGAAGCTCGGTCTTTCCCATGCGGGGATGATGCCCTAGAAGCAGCTGCAAGTCTGGAGCTGCAAGCTGCAAGATGGCGCGCCGCGACTTGGCGCTTGTAGCTTGTAGCTAACCGCTGCTCCTCTAATAGTTGACCGATTTTGTAGGAGAAGCGGATAATGCCCGTCATTACGCATTATGACGGCTTAGCGCCGGGAGATATCTAACATGAGCGTCGAATCCTTCACTCCAACGGCTTTGCAATTCACTCACGGTGCCGCGCACAAAGTGAAAAGCCTGGTCGATGAAGAGGGCAATGATCGCCTGAAGCTGCGTGTCTTCGTGACCGGTGGCGGCTGTTCCGGTTTTCAGTATGGCTTCACCTTCGATGAAGACGTCGCGGACGATGACACTATCGTCGAGCGCGAAGGCGTAAGCCTGGTTGTTGATCCGATGAGCTTCCAGTATCTGGCGGGTGCAGAAGTGGACTACCAGGAAGGTCTGGAAGGTTCGCGTTTCGTGATCAAGAATCCGAATGCATCCACCACCTGTGGTTGCGGCTCGTCTTTCTCGATCTGATTAGCTTGCTGTACACATGAAAACGCCGCGCATATGCGCGGCGTTTTTCGTTCTAGCTCAGCTTTAGTCTGGGTCGATCAGGCCGGGTAAATTGCGCCCAGTACCCGCAGACCCTTGGCGCCGGTCACCGTCGGACGGTTGGCGGGCACGCCTTCCAGGCAGCAATGGGCCAGCCAGGCAAAGGCCATCGCCTCAACCCAGTCCGGATCAACACCAAACGCTTCGGTGCTGCTGACTTTGGTATTGGGCAGCAATTGCGCCAGTCGGTCCGTCAGCGCCACGTTGTGAGCGCCGCCGCCGCAGATCAGCAGTTCCTTGGTTTCGGATTGCGCCGACTGCAGGGATTCGGTGATCGTCAGGGCTGTCAGCTCCATCAGCGTGGCCTGTACGTTTTCCGGCGCCAGAGTCGGCAGCTGGAACAGGTGATGATGCAGCCAACCAAGGTTGAACACTTCGCGGCCGGTGCTTTTCGGGCCCTTGGTCAGGAAAAACTGATCGCTGAGCAGAGACTTGAGCAGCGCGGGATCGACTTGCCCGCTTGCGCCCCAGGCGCCGTCCCGGTCGTAACTCTGGCCACGCTGGGATTGAATCCAGGCATCGAGCAACACGTTGCCCGGACCGCAATCGAATCCGGTAACCGGCAGGTCCAGCTCGATCAGGGTCAAATTGCTGAAGCCCCCGATGTTCAATACGGCGCGGCGGTCCTTGTTGTCGTCGAACAGCGCCTCGTGAAACGCGGGCACCAGCGGAGCGCCCTGGCCGCCAGCTGCAATGTCCCGACGACGGAAGTCACTGACGACTGTTATCTCGGTAAGTTCTGCAAGCAGCGCCGGGTTGCCGATCTGCACGGTGAACCCGCGCGCAGGTTCGTGGCGGATAGTCTGGCCATGACTGCCGATAGCGCGGATCTGGCCCGCAACCATGTTCTGCTCGCTGAGCAATGTCAGCACGCCTTGAGCTGCGAGCTGTACCCACTTTTGCTCGGCAATGCCGGCGCGCGCCAGCTCATCAGGGCCGCTGGAGCACAGGCCCAGCAGCTCTGCGCGCAAGTCGTCAGGCATTGGAATGTAGTGGGTCGCCAGCAATCTCGGCCGGTCGTCTTGCTCCAGCAGGGCTATATCGATCCCATCGAGGCTACTGCCGGACATCACACCAATATAGAAGAAGGCCATGGCTTATCGTTTGCTCGAGGCCAGCGTGGTGGCCTTTTCCTGGTCCATGCGAGCCATCAACGGCTGGCTCTGTTGCATGAACCGCTGTTTTTCGGATTTGGCGATTGGATCCGCCATCGGCAATTTCTGACCCAGAGGGTCTACGTGCACGCCATTGACCTGGAACTCATAGTGCAAATGAGGTCCTGTCGACAGGCCGGTGGTACCAATATAGCCGATCACCTGACCTTGTTTGACGCTACCGCCGGTTTGTATGCCTTTGGCAAAGCCTTGCATGTGGCCGTATAGCGTCCGATAGGTCTCGCCATGCTGGATGATCACGGTGTTGCCGTAGCCGCCGCGGCGTCCTGCAAGCAGAACCTTGCCATCGCCGGTCGCCTTGATCGGCGTGCCGCGCGGGGCTGCATAGTCAACGCCTTTGTGAGCGCGGATCTTGTTCAGGATCGGGTGCTTGCGGCCCATGGAAAACATCGAACTGATGCGGGCGAAGTCCACCGGAGTACGGATGAAGGCCTTACGCATGCTGTTGCCGTCAGCCGTGTAGTAATTGGTATTGCCTTGCTTGTTGGTATAGCGAACTGCGGAATAGGCCTTGCCGTGGTTGGTGAAGCGGGCAGACAGAATATTGCCGGTGCCGACAGTCTTGCCATTCACGACTTTCTGCTCGTAGATCACGTCGAATTCGTCACCTTTGCGGATGTCCTGGGCGAAATCGATGTCGTAACCGAAAATGTTGGCCATATCCATGGTCATGGTGTGTGACAAGCCTGCACGCTGCGCGGATTGCGAGAGCGAACTGTTGATCACGCCATGGACATAGGCGGTACGCACGTTCGGCTTGCTGATTTCGCGGCCGAACGTAAAGCCCTTGTCGGTCCGGGAAAGGCTGATGCTTTCCAGCTCACTGATCTTGCTGTGCAGCTGCTTGAGCTGGCCTTCAGGTGAAAGCTCGAACTGCAGGATCTGGCCGTTCTTCAACTGGCTGAATTGCTTGGCCTGCTTATCACTGGCCAAAACCTCATGCACGGTCGTGGCGGGCAGTCCGACTTTTTCGAATAGAGTGGACAGTGTATCGCCCTTGGCAACTGCGACTTCCCGGTGATTCGCGTTCTTGACCGCGACTGCAGGCGCCTTCGGCTGAGGTGCCGCTTCTTTCGTGGCGGGCTCTACGCTGGCGTTTTCCTGAGGCTCATCAGTGCCGTTGTCGATCTGCGCAAATGGAGACTCGGTGGCGTCTTGTGTGGCCTGGATGGATTCTTGAGCGTCTTGTTGTTCTGTGAGCTGATCTGCAGGGATTTCCAGATCAAGACTCAGCGTGGTTTTTTTAGCTTCAACGTCACTTGAAGGGAATACCAGAAGAGCCAGGCTTAGCAAGGCGGCGATGCCGCTTGCAGCGAGCAGGTGGGTCTTCGGATAAAGCGGAGGCGCTTTAGGCGGTGTATTCATAGGTAATTTTGACTTTGAAAAGATGAATTGGAAAAGATGAATGACATGATGAAGATGAAATAACTGTATAAAATATAACCAAAACCTGCTTGAAGCAACCCTGCCAAACGTTTCAATTTATGATTCGGCGCCGGGTGCTGGGCAAAACTTTGTAAACGGGCCCTGATCTTGTATGGTTGGTTCCCTTTAAATAGGCAATGACGGGGCTTATATGAAGTCGGTTGAAGAGCAGCTGGCGCTAATCAAGCGCGGGGCGGATGAACTCCTGGTCGAGGCTGAGCTGATTACCAAGCTCAAGCGCGGCCAGCCACTACGTATTAAAGCCGGATTCGACCCAACGGCACCTGATCTGCATCTGGGTCACACCGTGCTTATTAATAAGCTGCGTCAGTTTCAGGATCTCGGTCACCAGGTCATCTTCCTGATCGGCGACTTCACTGGCATGATCGGTGATCCAAGCGGCAAAAGCGCAACACGTCCACCGCTGACCCGTGAGCAGGTGCTGGACTATGCCGAAACCTACAAGTCCCAGGTATTCAAGATCCTTGATCCGGCCAAAACCGAGGTGGCATTCAACTCCACCTGGATGGATCAGCTGAGCCCGGCGGACTTCATTCGGCTGTCATCGCAATACACCGTGGCGCGGATGCTTGAGCGCGACGACTTCGATAAGCGTTACAAGACCAACCAGTCCATTGCCATCCATGAATTCCTCTATCCGCTGGTCCAGGGTTATGACTCCGTTGCGTTGCGTGCGGATGTTGAACTGGGCGGGACCGACCAGAAATTCAATCTGCTGATGGGGCGCGAGTTGCAGCGTGCTTACGGGCAAGAAGCCCAGTGCATTCTGACCATGCCATTGTTGGAAGGTCTGGATGGCGTGAAGAAGATGTCCAAGTCGCTGGGTAACTACGTCGGTATCCAGGAAGCACCGGGCATCATGTACAGCAAGCTGGTATCGATTCCCGATGCGCTCATGTGGCGCTACTTTGAGTTGCTGAGCTTCCGCTCTATGGAAGAAATCGACGGCTTCAAGGCTGATTGCGATGCGGGTGCGAATCCGCGTGACGTCAAGATCAAGCTCGCTGAAGAAATCGTGGCGCGTTTCCATGGTGAAGAAGCCGCGGCTTCTGCGCACCGATCTGCGGGTAACCGCATGAAGGAAGGCGAGTTGCCGGACGATCTGCCGGAGATCGCATTGACTGCTGCTGAGGATATGCCGATCGCCGCTGTTCTTAATAAGGCAGGCCTGGTCAAGAACTCTGCGGTGGCGCGTGATCTGTTGGCGTCGGGCGGTGTACGTATAGATGGTGAGGTCGTGGATCGCGCTTTTGTATTCAAGCTGGGTGCGACGCATGTTTGTCAGGCTGGGAAGAAGGCTTTCGGGCGTATTACGCTTAATTTGGGATAAGCGTTAATTAACGGTTGACGGCCTCTCTAATCTGTCTATAATTCGCACCTCTTCCGGAGCAGATGAAACGGAAAACTCCTTGGTAATCAAGTAGTTAGCCGGGTTGATTGGCGAGGAAGAGGTTTCGATGAGTTGATCGGA
>NZ_JAFCXH010000030.1:0-62329 GCF_049898225.1 Pseudomonas sp. DSP3-2-3
TGGCCCGCTCGCTGACCAGTTCGATACGCACGCTGAAAGGCCGGCTGACGGCCTCTTTGGCGGTAAAACTCAGCACGCGAAGCTGATGCTCAACTCCCGGGATATCCAGCGTGAAGGTGTCTTGGTTGGCGGGGGTGAGCATGGGCGAGTCCTTGGCCTGGGGAAAGGCAGAACTTTGCACCAATACAGGACTACAAAAAGTCGGATGCTGCGTACAGCATCCGTAGGATTTATCCCAAGAAACGCTTGGCTAGCAAATCGGTGTTAGAAGGTTATTTCTGACACCCATCATCCTGCTGCTGCAACAAATTAGCCTGCGTCAGATTGCATCCGGCCGGTACGCTGCGGGTCAGCCAGACGTTGCCACCAATGGTCGAGCCTTTGCCGATGGTGATGCGTCCGAGGATGGTCGCGCCGGCGTAGATCACGACGTCGTCTTCAACGATAGGGTGGCGTGCGTGGCCTTTCTGCAATTGACCGTCTTCGTCTGCCGGGAAACGTTTCGCGCCGAGGGTCACGGCTTGATAGATGCGCACCCGCTCGCCAATGATCGCGGTTTCGCCGATGACCACGCCTGTACCGTGATCGATAAAGAAGCTGCGTCCGATCTGCGCGCCGGGGTGGATGTCGATGCCGGTGGCCGAGTGAGCGATTTCCGAGCTGATTCGCGCCAGCAACGGCAGGCCCACGCGATAAAGATGGTGGGCAATCCGGTGATGAATGACCGCGAGAATTCCCGGATAGCACAGCAGCACTTCGTCCACGCTGCGCGCTGCCGGGTCGCCGTGATAGGCGGCCAACACGTCGGTGTCGAGCAGCGCGCGCATTGCGGGCAAAGCGCTGGCGAAACCCTGGATCAGCTCCACCGCGTGTTCGTTCAAATTGCCCACTTCTTCGCCGCGTTGATGGGCGACGTAGCGCAGTTCCAGTCGGGTCTGGGCCAGCAACGCATTCAAAGCGACATCAAGCGTGTGCCCGACGTAGAAGTCTTCGCTTTCCTCGCGCAGATCAACCGGCCCCAACCGCATGGGGAACAACGCACCGCACAACGCTTCGAGGATGTCGCGCATCGCCGCCCTTGAAGGCAACTCGCGTCCACCGTGCTCGCCGCTGACGCGACCGTTACTGGTGCGCCAGTCATTACGGGCCTGACGCAACTGGCTGACAATCTGCTGCAATTGCCAGTGGCTGGAACGGCCCTTGGCAGATGCCTCTGGAATATCGCTCACGCTGACTTCTCCTGGTTCGGATGCGGCTTTTGACACGTTCGCCGCAGGTGCGCTCACTCTACGGCAAAGATTTAGCACGAAAAAATAACTATTTTTGTAGGACTTCTACTCTTGAAGCATAAGACCTTATGAGTTGCCCTGTAGGAAACGCCTGCCTATAGTCCAGCGACTCTCTACACGGCTTGACTATCACCATGATCAAAACACAGCTTGCTCGCTTCAATCGTCTGGATCTGATCGCCGCACCTACTGCGCTGGAAAAACTGGAGCGGCTTTCGGTCTGGGCCGGTCGCGACATCTATATCAAGCGCGACGACACCACGACCCTGGCCATGGGCGGCAACAAAGTGCGCAAGCTTGAATACCTTGCCGCCGATGCGCTGGCGCAAGGCGCCGATACGCTGATTACGGCCGGCGCGATTCAGTCCAACCATGTGCGCCAGACGGCAGCCCTTGCCGCGCGCCTGGGCTTGGGCTGCGTGGCTCTGCTGGAAAACCCTATCTCCACTGACGACGTCAATTACCTGCACAACGGCAACCGGCTGCTGCTGGACCTGTTTGATGCCAAGGTCGAACTTGTGGAGAACCTGGATAACGCCGACGAGCTGTTGCAAGCCCTCGCCGCGCGTCTCCAGTCCAGCGGCAAGAAACCATATCTGGTGCCCATCGGTGGCTCCAATTCCGTTGGCGCGCTGGGTTATGTGCGTGCAGGACTGGAGCTGGCCGAGCAAATCAAGGCGACCGGGCTGGATTTCGCCGCCGTGGTGCTCGCTTCCGGCAGCGCCGGTACTCACAGCGGTCTGGCGTTGGCGCTGGCTGAAGTGCTGCCCAATCTGCCAGTGGTGGGCGTGACCGTATCGCGCACCGACGAGGCCCAGCGGCCCAAGGTGCTGAGTCTCGCGGAGCGCACCGCCGAACTGCTGGGCGTGCCGCTGCCGACTGCATTCAAAGTCGAACTGTGGGACGAATACTTCGCACCGCGCTATGGCGAGCCGAACGCTGGAACCTTGTCTGCAATCAAACTGATGGCCAGCCAGGAGGGGATTTTGCTCGATCCGGTGTACACCGGCAAAGCGATGTCAGGCCTGCTTGATGGTATTGGACGCCAGCGTTTTGAGGACGGCCCGCTGATCTTTCTGCACACCGGCGGTGCGCCCGCCTTGTTCGCTTACCCAGGCGTTTTTTCCGGACAGAACGACTGATGCGGCTGTATATGCAAAAACATCATATGAATTATGTTTTTGATTATTTTGAATTATAAGCAGAGGCTTTTATTATCGCCGCCAACAGGACTGCTGGCGCATCGAGCGTCTTGAAAAAGCTGGATAAACTTTTGGTGCCAACGTAGCTTTCGTCGGGTCCGATTCTTGCCTGACATCAACAACAAAATATGGGGCTAGTCATGATTACTTCCGCAATCCGTCGTACGTTTCTGCTTTCAACCCTGAGCCTGGTGCTCGGCTCCGGCCTGATCGGTCAAGCCGTGGCCGGTGATCAACTACAGAAAATCAAAGACAGCGGCACCATCAACGTGGGTCTGGAAGGCACTTATCCGCCGTTCAGCTTCGTAGATGAAAGCGGCAAGCTTGCAGGTTTCGAAGTCGAATTTTCCGAAGCGCTGGCCAAGGAACTGGGCGTAAAAGCCAAGCTGCAGCCGACTCCTTGGGCCGGGATCCTCGCGGCGCTGGAATCCAAGCGTCTGGACGTGGTGATCAACCAGGTCACTATTTCCGAAGAGCGTAAAAAGAAGTATGACTTCTCCACGCCTTACACCATCTCCGGTATCCAGGCGCTGGTGCAGAAGAAAGACGCAGGCAAGTTTGAAAAAGCAGCCAGCCTGACAGGCAAGAAAGTGGGCGTTGGTCTGGGCACCAATTACGAGCAGTGGTTGAAGGAAAATGTACCGGGCGCGGTCGTCAAAACCTACGACGATGATCCGACCAAGTACCAAGACCTGCGCGTTGGCCGTATCGACGCGATTCTGGTCGACCGTCTTGCAGCCTTGGAACTGGTCAGCAAAACCAAAGACAGCCTGGCTGTTTCCGGCGAACCCTTCTCCCGTCAGGAATCCGGGATTGCGCTGCGCAAAGGCGAGCCTGAGCTGCTGGAAGCCATTAACAAGGCCATCGATAAACTGCGCGCTGATGGCACCCTCGCCAAGCTGTCGCAGAAGTATTTCCAGGCTGACGTGACCAAATGATTGAAGAGAGCCTAAAGCTCGCGCTGGATTCCGCGCCCTTTCTGATAAAGGGCGCGTACTACACGGTATTTCTCAGTCTGGGTGGCATGTTCTTCGGCTTGCTGCTGGGTTTCGGCCTGGCGCTGATGCGCCTGTCGCGGCTGATGGTGCTGCGCGGTATTACCCGGGTCTACGTGTCATTCTTTCGCGGCACACCCTTGCTGGTTCAGCTGTTCATGATCTATTACGGCTTGCCGCAATTGGGCATTGAATTGGATCCGTTGCCTGCCGCGCTGATCGGCTTTTCGTTGAACATGGGCGCGTACGCGTGCGAAATCCTCCGGGCGGCTATCGGCTCGGTGGATCGCGGCCAGTGGGAAGCTGCTGCCAGCATGGGTATGACACGTGGACAGGCGATGCGCCGGGCGATCCTGCCTCAGGCCGCGCGCACAGCCTTGCCGCCGTTGGGCAACAGCTTTATCTCATTGGTCAAGGACACGGCGCTGGCAGCAACCATCCAGGTGCCTGAGCTGTTCCGTCAGGCGCAGTTGATTACCGCCAGGACCTTCGAAATTTTCACCATGTATCTGGCTGCGGCGCTCATTTACTGGATTCTTGCCACCGCGCTCTCGCACCTGCAAAACCGTCTTGAAGCGCGGGTCAACCGACATGACCTGGAGTCCTGAACATGATCGTGGTTGAAAAACTGACCAAGGAATTCAAGGGTCAGCAAGTGCTCAAGGGCATTGATCTGCGCGTCGAAGCCGGGGAAGTGGTGGCCATCATCGGGCCCAGCGGCTCTGGCAAGACCACCTTGCTGCGCTGTCTGAATTTTCTCGAAGAGCCCACCAGCGGCAAGATTATCGTCGGTGACATCGCGGTTGATGGCAATCGACCCTTGAGCCAGCAACAGGGCCTGATTCGCCAGTTGCGTCAGCATGTGGGTTTTGTGTTCCAGAACTTCAATCTGTTTCCGCACCGCACCGCCCTGGAAAACGTTATGGAAGGCCCTGTGGTGGTCAAGAAGATTGCGCGGGAACTGGCCATGGAGCAAGGCCGCAAGCTTCTCGCCAAGGTCGGCCTCGCAGGTAAGGAAGATGCTTATCCACGGCGTCTGTCCGGAGGTCAGCAGCAGCGGGTGGCGATTGCGCGCGCGCTCGCGATGGAGCCGGAAGTGATCCTTTTCGATGAACCCACCTCGGCCCTGGATCCGGAACTGGTGGGCGAAGTGCTTGCGACGATTCGCGCGCTCGCCGAAGAAAAACGCACCATGGTCATCGTCACTCACGAAATGAGTTTCGCCCGGGACGTGGCGAACCGAGTGATCTTCATCGACAAGGGCGTAATCGTCGAACAAGGGGAGGCCAAGGAATTATTTGCCAACCCTCGCGAAGAACGGACTCGGCAATTTCTGGAGCGAAGTCGCTCCTGATCCTACATCGCCCTGTAACAAAATCAGCGCCATTCGGCGCTGTTTTTCTGTGCCTTACATTTGTACAACAATTGAACGATCTAAACCGCTGCTAGATCGTTCAAGTATTCACTCGTGGAATGATCAGGTTTATCAAAGCAAAGTTAGCCAGTCATTGCAGCCAGTAATAACGCGTCATAAAAAGTCATATTCACTTCCCCCTCATGCCCACACTACCAACACCCAATGACTGTTCATTCGCATGAGCATTCATATATTGAAGTGGGAAGATCCTGACCTACTTCGTAATAAGACTGTGGTGTTTGTGTAGGAAATGTCTAATTCGCCGTCTCGCCGATATCTTATCCCCATTAGACATTGACAGGCACGTGCAAACCCCATTAGCTCAAAGATAAACGTTAATTCAAAGCTTCGAGCTTATTACAAGCTTCAATTCCATACAGTTTGTAATGTTTGCCATAACTCTGATCTCTAAGGTACTTATCCCCGCGCCGTTTTTCGGTGAGCTACTCAATACCCGTTATTACCGAATCAACGGACTAATTATTCGTTTAACAAATAGCCATGAGTATTCAGCCATGTCCCACGCACCCTGCAAAACCGGTATTGCAAAGCTGTTCGCGCCCTACCTGCCCCAGGCTCACAACCACGGCGTCGGCGTTCGCGCCGCGGCCCATCTGCTAGTCAACATTGACCCCTACCCATGGATGGATGAAGGAGACTTGATCGAATTGTTCTGGGATGGCTGTTACGTCGCGTCAAAACTTTTGAGCAAGTCTGACATCGGCTACACAGTAGTCCTACGCGTTCCTGAAAGTTTCCTACAAACCGGGACGATTAAAACCTGCTATCGCGTCATGAAAGTTGGAGGTACGCCCATTACATCGCCCAGCCGCAAGCTCAGGGTAAAACTCGATGTGCCCGGCGGGCAGCTCCTGACGCTCAGCGATGAAGAAAACCAGGGGCTGGCGCCCGTCTTGTTGCCAGAGGCGGTGATCCGTTATGGGATGATTTCCCGGTATGCAAAAACCGGCATGCCACTCGGTATCGAACCCTATCTCAATATGGCACCCAACGATGAAATCACCCTGCGTTGGGGAGATATGCGTATGGACCTGCCGCCCTTGAAAGCCGAGAACGTCGGCAAAGCCGTCAGCCTGATCGTCCCGCCCTCGCTGATTCTGGAGGCGGGACGGGAACAACAACTGGACGTGACTTACTGCATCATTGATCGAGTAGGCAACAACTCACGGTGGGCACCCGCCCGTGAAATCAACGTCAACGTCCAAATTAACCGCTGTCAGTGACTGGCCGCATGTCCCTGAAAACACTGCTGATACGCCCGGGTTGCTTATCCCGATCCGCCGTATTGGTGGTGCTTACGGCTACACAACCTGTGAACGGTCTCACATTGAGCTGCATGCCGAGAGGTTTCCTACACAAAACTACTTATCGACCTACAGGCTTTTTTAAACCTGATCGACGCCCACTGCTAGCCTTTTGAAAGCATTGCATTACTGCAAGAGGGTTATGCTCGTGGCGCGCAATAAATTTCTTAAGATATGCATTTTATTAATGGTCTTCGGCTCGTGTCTGACGTATGCACAACACGTCTGAAAACCGGTGAATTTCACCTTCTATGCTTATTCCAAAAAACTAGTTTATTTAATATTTATACGCCTTTACGGTATATAGACCGGACCACCGGACATCGTGATTTATCCTGCCGCTACTTGCGGCATCTGACGCGAGGTTCGTATGGTCATTTCCCGCTCCACCCACAGACAAAACAACGCAACAGTGCGCAGCCCGAGAGGCGGCGAACATGTCTGAGCTGGCAGCCCGCGCCTTGCGCACCGCACCGGTCGCACTTGGGCCGGACAGCGCACCGCCTGTATTCTCGGCGGTGATTCTGCAAAACGACGCTCAGGCTATCGCCGCAGCCCATCAGGTGGCCGAACATGCCCGCTTGCAGGCCTCTCAACGTGACGCCGAGCGGCTGTTGCCCTGGTCGGAAATCGAACGCTTCACGCAAAGCGGCCTGGGCAGTATTTCCATCCCTCGCGCATATGGCGGTCCACAGGTTTCATTCGTCACCATTGCCGAGGTATTCCGGATCATTTCGGCTGCCGATCCGGCGCTGGGGCAGATTCCGCAAAACCAGTTCGGGATCATTCATCTTCTGCAGAACAGCGCCACCGAGCAGCAGAAAAAAGTCTTGTTCAAAAGCGTGCTGGACGGCTGGCGCATTGGCAACGCGGGGCCGGAGCGCGGTACGAAAAATACCCTTGAGCTGAAAGCTCGCATCACCGCCCACGGCGGAAAATACGTCATAAACGGTCAGAAGTTTTACTCCACCGGCGCGCTATTCGCTCATTGGGTTGCGGTGAAAGCACTCGACGAGCAAGGTCAGCAAATCATGGCTTTTGTCCCGCGTGCCACTGCCGGGTTGCAGATCGTCGATGACTGGTCGGGCTTCGGTCAGCGCACCACCGCAAGCGGCACGGTATTGCTGGATAACGTGCAGATCGATGGCGCACTGGTTGTCGAGAACTGGCGCCTGGCCTTGACGCCGAACATTCAGGGCGCGGTCTCGCAGCTGATTCAGGCCGCGATCGACGCCGGCATCGCCCGTGCCGCCATCGACGACACCATTGAGTTTGTCAGGAAGCGCTCGCGGCCCTGGATCGATGCCCATGTCGAACGGGCCAGCGACGATCCTTACGTCATCGCCGACATCGGCAAGCTCAAACTTGAGCTGCACGCGGCCGAAGCCTTGCTGCGTGAGTCGGCCAAGGTGCTCGACGAGGTCAACACTAAACCCATCGACGAATATTCGGCGGCACGCGCTTCGATTGCGGTTGCCCGCGCCAAGGTGCTGACCACCGAGATCTCGCTGTTGGCCAGCGAAAAGCTGTTCGAGCTGGCCGGCAGCCGCGCCACTCTGGCTGAGTTCAACCTGGACCGGCACTGGCGTAACGCTCGCGTTCACACCCTCCATGACCCGGTGCGCTGGAAATATCACGCCATCGGTGCGTGGCACCTCAATGGCACCTTGCCCGCCCGCCATTCGTGGATTTGAACCAGACCACTGGAGACACCGTTATGACTTCTAATCTTCAGCCGCGTCAACGCGTTGCCCTTATCGACAGCGATCACGAGGCCCTGCGCGTTGCCCATGAACTGGCCGCGCATTTCAAACGCGACAGCGCCGTACGTGATCGTGAACGCCGCTTGCCCCACGTTGAACTGGAGCTGTTCAGCCGCTCCGGGCTTTGGGGTATCAGCGTACCCAAGGCATTTGGCGGCGCGGGTGTGTCGAATGTCACGCTGGCGAAGGTCATTTGCCTGATCAGTGAAGCCGATGGGTCGTTGGGGCAGATCCCGCAGAATCATTTCTACGCGCTGGAAGTCCTGCGCGTGAACGGCAATCCCGAACAGCAAAAGTGTTTGTACGCTGAAGCGCTCGCAGGTTTCAGGTTCGGCAACGCGCTGGCGGAGCTGGGTACGAAGACCGCTCACGACCGCACCACGAGGCTGACTCGCGACGGTGATGGTTATCGCATCAACGGCCGCAAGTTTTACTCCACCGGCGCACTGTACGCACAGCGGATTCCGACATCCGTGGTCGACGAAAATGGCGTGCAACAACTGGCTTTCGTACCTGCCGAAAGCCAGGGTCTGACAGTTATTGACGACTGGAGCGGCTTTGGCCAGCGCACCACGGGCAGCGGATCGGTGGTGTTCGAAGACGTCTTGGTCAGCGCAAGTGATGTGATCCCTTTCCAGACTGCCTTCGAACGCCCCACCACAGTCGGCCCGCTGGCGCAGATCCTTCATGCCGCCATCGACACCGGCATCGCCCGAGCAGCCTTTGAAGATGCGCTGCATTTCGTGCGCACTCGCACCCGGCCGTGGATCGATTCGGGCATCGAAAAAGCCGTGGATGATCCGCTTACCCTGCACAGCTTCGGTAAGTTGGGCATTCGTTTGTATGCCGCTGAAGCGTTGCTGGAGCGTGCCGGTGACTTCCTTGATATCGCCCAGGCCGACAGCAGCGCAGAAAACGTAGCCGCCGCGTCCATCGCGGTCGCTGAAGCGCGCGCCATCAGCACGGAAATTTCCCTGGCGGCGGGCAGCACTTTGTTCGAGTTGGCTGGCAGTCAGGCGACGCTGGCCGAACATGGCCTGGATCGCCACTGGCGAAACGCGCGAGTGCATACCTTGCACGACCCGGTGCGCTGGAAGTATCACGCCATCGGCAATTACTACCTCAACGATCAGAACCCACCGCTGCGGGGGACCATCTGATGGCGAAGAAAAAGATCCTGCTCAATGCGTTCAACATGAACTGCATCGGTCATATCAATCACGGTTTGTGGACCCATCCGCGAGACAACTCAACCCAGTACAAGACCCTCGAATACTGGACCGAGCTGGCGCAACTGCTGGAGCGTGGCCTGTTCGATGGCTTGTTCATTGCCGACATTGTTGGCGTGTATGACGTGTATCAGAACTCCGTGGACGTGCCGCTCAGGGAGTCGATCCAGCTGCCGGTCAATGACCCGCTGTTGTTGGTTTCGGCCATGGCGGCCGTCACGAAAAACCTCGGCTTCGGTCTGACCGCAAACCTGACCTACGAAGCGCCGTATCTTTTCGCACGACGCATGTCGACGCTGGACCACCTCAGCCGTGGTCGAGTGGGTTGGAACATCGTCACCGGTTACCTCGACAGCGCCGCCCGGGCCATGGGTTTGAGCGAGCAGGTCGAACATGACCGCCGCTATGATCAGGCCGACGAATATCTGCAGGTTTTATACAAACTCTGGGAAGGTAGCTGGGAAGACGACGCGGTGCTCAACGATCCGCAACAGCGGATTTACGCGCAGCCGGACAAAGTTCACAAGGTGCGGCACAAGGGCGAGTTCTATCAGGTTGAGGGCTATCACCTGTGCGAACCGTCGCCGCAGCGCACGCCGGTTTTGTTTCAAGCGGGTAGTTCCGAGCGCGGTTTGCAGTTCGCCGGCAGTCACGCCGAATGCGTGTTCATCAGTGGCCAGAACAAACCCTCGACCCGCGAGCAAGTGGACAAGGTGCGCGCCAGCGCGGTGGCCGCCGGGCGCAACCCGGACGACATCAAAGTGTTCATGGGTATCAACGTAATCGTCGGCGCGACCGAAGCTGAAGCGCGGGCCAAGCATGCCGAATACCGCGAGTTCGCCAGCGCCGAAGCGGGCGTGGCGCATTTCGCGGCGTCCACGGGCATCGATTTCTCCGAATACGAACTGGACGAGCCGATCCAGTACGTAAAAAGCAACGCCATTCAATCGGCGACGAAAAACCTGAAAAACAACGACTGGACCCGGCAAAAACTGCTCGACCAGCACGCGTTGGGCGGGCGCTACATCACGGTGATCGGCTCGCCTGCGCAAGTGGCCGACGAGCTGGAATCCTGGATCGCGGAAACCGGCCTGGACGGCTTCAACCTCACCCGCATCGTCACCCCGGAAAGCTACGCGGATTTCATCGACCTGGTGATCCCCGAACTGCAACGCCGCGGCTCGTACAAAACCGCCTACGACAACGGCAGCTTGCGGGAGAAGTTCTTTCCTGAAGGTGGAGCGCGGTTGCCGGAGCGGCATGTGGGGGCGAGTTATCGACACTGAAGAGCGTTCTCGTAGGACCGGCTTTAGCCGGGAAGGTGGCATTCCTGACTCAGCAGATGTTTCAGCTGTACCGGCCCCTTCCCGGCTAAAGCCGGTCCCACAAGAAGAGATCACTCCAACAACCACACAAAAACCTAACCTTGCGTACCGGAATTTCACCATGAACAAACTGATCGCTACCCTGGCCTTGAGCCTGTTGACACTCACCGCCCATGCCGCCGACCAACCCTTGAAAGTCGGCACCACGGCAGCCTTCGCCATCCCGCTGGAAGCGGCTGTCGAGGAAGCCGGCAAGCAAGGCCTGAAGGTGGAGTTGGTTGAATTCACCGACTGGATCGCGCCCAACGTCAGCCTCGCGGCGGGTGATATTGACGTGAATTATTTCCAGCACATCCCGTTCCTGACCAACGCCAACGAAGCCGCCGGTTTCAATCTGGTGCCTTACGCGCCGGGGATCATCAACAACGTCGGCCTGTATTCGAAAAAGTACAAAAGCTTCGATGAGCTGCCGACCGGCGCTACCGTGGCCATTGCCAACGACCCGATCAACAGCGGGCGCGGCCTGCAACTGCTCGCCAAGGCAGGCTTGATCACCCTCAAGGCGGGCGTTGGTTACAAGGCCACCGAAGAAGACATCACCGCCAACCCGAAAAAGCTCAAGCTGATTCAGGTTGAAGCCGTGCAATTGGTGCGCGCTTACGAAGATGCCGATCTGGTGCAGGGTTATCCGGCCTACATTCGTCTGGCGAAAACTTTCGACGCGTCCTCGGCCATTATGTTCGACGGCCTCGATCACCCGGAATACGTGATTCAGTTCGTGATCAAACCTGACCACAAGAACGACCCGCGCCTGGCCAAGTTCATCGACATCTATCAACACTCGCCGGTGGTTCGCGCGGCGCTGGATAAAGTGAACGGCAAACTTTACCAAGCTGGCTGGGAAGGTTGATATGAATGCCACCGTGCAACGCCAACTGCCACTCGAAGCCACGGGCGCAGCGCATTCGGCACAACAAGCCGAGCTGCACGCCGACCTGAATCGCGCTCACGTGCGCTTCATCAATCTGGGCAAGACCTATCAGGGCCAGCAAGGGCCGGTGGATGCCTTGCAGAACATCGATCTGGCGATTCAGCGCGGCGAGATTTTTGGCATCATCGGTCGCAGCGGCGCGGGCAAATCGTCGCTGATCCGCACCATCAATCGCCTTGAGCAACCCAGCAGCGGCCGGGTGCTCATCGATCAGACCGACATTGGCGAGTTCAACGAAGACAAGCTGGTGGAGCTGCGGCGGCGGATCGGCATGATCTTCCAGCACTTCAACCTGATGTCGGCCAAGACCGTGTGGCAAAACGTCGAGTTGCCGCTCAAGGTCGCGGGCGTGCCCAAGGACCAGCGCCAGCGCAAAGTCACCGAACTGCTGGATCTGGTGGGCCTGCAAGACAAGCACAAGGCCTATCCGGCGCAGCTGTCCGGCGGCCAGAAGCAGCGCGTCGGCATTGCCCGCGCGCTGGTGCATGATCCGGCGATTCTGCTGTGTGACGAAGCCACTTCAGCGCTGGACCCGGAAACCACCCAGTCGATTCTCGGCCTGCTGCGCGAAATCAATCTGCGCCTGGGCCTGACGGTCATCCTTATCACCCACGAAATGGCGGTTATTCGCGACATCTGCGACCGCGTGGTGGTTCTCGAACAAGGCCGTGTCGTCGAGCAAGGCCCGGTCTGGCAAGTGTTTGGCGATCCGCGTCACGAGGTCAGCAAAACCTTGCTCGCGCCGCTGCAACACGGCGTCCCCGAAGACCTGCAATCGCGCATCGCCGCGCAGCCGCAGCAAAGCGGCGCGGCTGTGCTGCTGGATCTGCACTTCACCGGCGAGACTGGCGACGAACCGGATCTGGCAGCGCTGTTCGCCGCGCTGGGCGGACGCGTCAGCCTTTTGCAAGGCGGCGTTGAACGTATTCAGGGCCGCGCGCTGGGGCATTTGCTGCTGTCGATTGCCGACTCGCCGCATTCCCGCGAAGAACTGCTGATCAGGGCGCGCAAACAGGCGCAACACGCAGAGGTCATCGGTTATGTGGTTTGACCGTTTGTTACAAGGCACTATCGACACCTTCCTGATGGTTGGCGTGTCTTCGCTCATCGCATTGCTGCTGGGCATCCCGCTGGCGGTGATTCTGGTCACCAGCTCCAAGGGTGGCATCTATCAGGCGCCGGGATTGAATCGCGTGCTGGGCGGGTTCGTGAACCTGTTTCGCTCCATCCCGTTTCTGATTCTGATGGTGGCGCTGATTCCCTTAACCCGGCTGATCGTCGGCACGACCTATGGCGTATGGGCGGCGGTGGTGCCGCTGACTATCGCTGCCACGCCATTCTTTGCCCGCATCGCGGAAGTCAGTTTGCGCGAAGTCGATCACGGTCTGATCGAAGCGGCTCAAGCGATGGGCTGCCGACGCTGGCACATTGTCTGGCACGTGCTGTTGCCTGAAGCGCTGCCGGGGATTGTCGGTGGCTTCACCATCACTCTGGTGACGATGATCAACTCTTCGGCGATGGCGGGTGCAATCGGTGCGGGCGGCCTGGGCGACATTGCTTATCGCTACGGCTATCAACGCTTCGACAGCCAGGTGATGCTGACCGTGATTGTGCTGTTGGTGGTGTTGGTGGCGGTGATTCAGCTGGGCGGTGATCGGCTGGCGCGGGGTCTGAACAAACGCTGAGTGGGTTATATTCACGGCATCAACTGCCTGGAACGACCCGTCATGAAACTCGCACCGCAGGATCTCGCGCAGATTACCGAGACCACCGTTGGCCACTATAACCAGGTGGCCGACGCGTTCCGCGAAGGCACCCGCGACCACGACGTCAGCCAGAACATTGCCGCGCTGTTGCGGCATATAGAAAGTCAGGTGCCGTGGCAGATTCTGGATTTCGGCTGCGGGCCGGGTCGCGACTTGAAAACCTTTACCGCCATGGGCCACATCGCTGTCGGTCTGGACGGCTCGGAGCGCTTCGCCGAGATGGCCCGCGCCGAGACGGGTTGCGAAGTCTGGCAGCAGAGCTTCCTTGAACTGAACCTTCCTGCAGAACGCTTCGACGGCATCTTCGCCAACGCCGCGTTATTCCACGTCCCCAAGCAGGAACTGCCACGGGTCTTGCAGGAACTGCACGCCACGCTGAAACCCGGCGGCGTCCTTTTCAGCTCCAACCCACGGGGCGAAAACCGCGAAGGCTGGAACGGCCCGCGCTATGGCTCATATCACGATCTAGAGGCTTGGCGCGCACTGATGAGCGAGGCCGGATTCAGCGAGTTGGATTATTACTACAGACCTGAAGGCTTGCCGCTGGAGCAGCAGCCGTGGCTGGCGAGTGTTTGGCGGCGATAAACAAATCACTTTCGCGCGCTCGCTCCCACGGGCTGAAATCGATTTTGTTGGGAGCGAGCTTGCTCGCGAAGACGGTAGTGACCAGGTTCCGGATGTCAGAGCCATTTACAATCCCACAATGGGTAATCCCCAACATTTCTGACCAGTCCGGCACGTAGCGGATTTGCTACAACGTATCGGGCAAAATCTTTGAGGTTTCTTTCGTGACGCATTGCAATGTCGTGGTAACCCGTCTGCCAGACACGACCACAGTTACCGGTAGCTTTATTCAGGGCGATGCTGCTTCTGGATTTGACTCGCTGCATAACGCTTGCCAGCGTTCCTTCGCGTAATTCAAACAACCAGTGCAGATGATCTGGCATGACAACCCAGGCCAGGGAATGAGCTATATCTTTTTCATGCACCTGGCGCAGTTCCTCGACCACGAGTCGCCCCATTTGCCAGTCTGCGAAAGTGCGACGCCCATCTATCAGTCGTGTCGTCACGAGATAAACCTGCCCTGGCAAGGAAACCCTGCCCGAGCGTAATGAATGAGAGTGAGCTTTTGCAGGCATTCCATTGCCCTCTTGATCCTGAAAGCCAGAGGGATAATTTACTGAGAAAAAATACAGCTGGGGAATGCATTATTGACTGGATATTACTCAGGCTCAGCACTGTGATCAGCTTTAGGCTCTGCAGTGCTCAAACCGTGGCTTTCGCGAGCAAGCTCGCTCCCACAGTGGGTTCCCGCATTCTCAGCTCGACCGCATTTGTGGGAGCAAGCTTGCTTGCGAAGGGGCCAGGGCATCCAGTGCATCTTTTAGCGTTCAGGCAATTGCTTTCGTGAGCAAGCTCGCTCCCACAGTGGGTTCCCGCATTCTCAGCTCGACCGCATTTGTGGGAGCAAGCTTGCTTGCGAAGGGGCCAGGGCATCCAGTGCATCTTTTAGCGTTCAGGCAATTGCTTTCGTGAGCAAGCTCGCTCCCACAAAGTTGAACCCCACAAAAAAACCGCCCCGAAGGGCGGTTTTTTGTTCAACTAATCCGAATCTTACAACTTCGGACCCGCTGCCTTGATTGCGTCGCTCACTTCAAACTTCTTGAAGTTCTCGATGAACAGGCTGGCGAGTGCCTTGGCCGATTCGTCGTAGGCAGCCTTGTCAGCCCAGGTATTGCGTGGGTTGAGCAGGTTGGTTTCCACGCCCGGTACGGCCAGCGGCACGTCGAGGTTGATGGTGTCCAGGTGTTCGGTGGCTGCACCGATCAGTGCGCCGCTCTGGATGGCTGCAATCACGCCACGAGTGGTCGGAATGTTGAAGCGTTTGCCGACGCCGTAGCCGCCGCCGGTCCAGCCGGTGTTGACCAGGTAAACCTTGGAGCCGAAACCGCGGATGCGCTTGATCAGCAGCTCTGCGTATTCGCCAGCCGGACGCGGGAAGAATGGCGCGCCGAAGCAGGTGGAGAAAGTCGACTTGATGCCGCTGCCCGAACCCATTTCAGTGGAGCCCACCAGCGCGGTGTAACCCGACAGGAAGTGATAAGCCGCTTGTTCTTCGCTGAGGATCGACACTGGTGGCAGCACGCCGGTCAGGTCGCAAGTCAGGAAGATCACAGCGTTCGGCTCGCCGCCCAGGTTCAGCGGTGCGCGTTTCTCGATCAGTTCACGCGGGTACGCCGCGCGGCTGTTCTGGGTCAGGCTGTCGTCGGCGTAGTCGGCTTTCTTGGTGACCGGGTCGAGAACCACGTTTTCCAGGACGGCGCCGTGCTGGATGGCTTTCCAGATGACAGGCTCGTTTTTCTCGGAGAGGTCGATGCACTTGGCATAGCAACCGCCTTCGATGTTGAACACAACGCCCACGCCCCAGCCATGTTCGTCGTCGCCGATCAGGTAACGGCTTTCGTCAGCCGACAGCGTGGTTTTGCCGGTGCCGGACAGGCCGAAGAACAATGTGACGTCGCCCTCTTCGCCCATGTTGGCCGCGCAGTGCATTGGCAGTACGTCGACCGCTGGCAGCAGGAAGTTCTGTACCGAGAACAGCGCTTTCTTCATTTCACCGGCGTAACGCATGCCGGCGATCAGCACTTTCTTGGCTGCGAAGTTGATGATCACGGTGCCGTCGGAGTTGGTGCCGTCACGCTCTGGCTCGCAGACGAACCAAGGGGCGTTCTGGATCTGCCACTCGTCCTTGCCGCCAGCGTTGTACTGTTCGGGATTGATGAACAGGCAACGGCCGAACAGGTTATGCCAGGCAGTTTCAGTGGTCATCTTGACCGGCAGGTAGTGCGCCGGATCAGAGCCTACATGAACGTGGGAAACGAAACGTTCGCGCTCGCCCAGGTACGCAGCAACGCGGTCCCACAAAGCGTCGAATTTGTCCGCCGGAAACTTGCGGTTGATAGGGCCCCAGGCGATCGCGTCCTGGGTGCTCGGCTCTTCAACAATGAAACGATCAACCGGCGAGCGGCCAGTACGATGGCCTGTTTTCACAACCAGAGCGCCAGTATCGGAAAGTTCGCCTTCGCCGCGGGCAAGAGCTTCCTTGACCAGTTCGTCGATGCTCAGATCGGTGTACACAGCGTTATTGGTTTGCGTCATGAGGGTCCCCGTCGGCCAGTGGCCGAGTGCTCCAAACGGTTTTGTAGTAAAAAAACAACCACTACTACAGCGTAAAAGTGGGCCGGATTATGCCAGAAAAGCCTAAAAAAAGTAGGGCCCTCCTGTCAGAAGAACGACACCATGGCTCCAGGCGTGTCACAACGTGGTTACGTGCCTGTTTAATGACGCGTATCAGAGGGCGAATCCACACCGCCGCCCGCGAACAACTGCGCAATGTCGGTGGCATCGAACAAATAGCGCTCGTTGCAGAACTGACAATCGATCTCCACCGTTCCGTTGTGCTCGATGACCAACTGCTGCGCATCTTCGAGCCCGAGGCTGATAAGTGCGTTGGCCGAGCGCTCCCGTGAACAGCTGCAGCGGAAGCAAATCGGCTGGATGTCGAACATCCGAACCGGGTCCTGGTGAAACAGGCGATGCAGCACGGTTTCGTTGTCCAGGCTTAACAGCTCCTCTGCCGACAGGGTGCTGGCCAGCGTGGTGACGTGCTCCCAGCTGGCGTCGCGCTCTTCGGAATCGGTGATGCGCGCGGCGGGCAACTGTTGCAACAACAGACCACGGGCGCGATGGCCGTCGGCGCGCAGCCAGAAACGTGTGCCCAATTGCTCCGACATCACGAAGTAGCTGGAAAGGCTCTCGGACAGGTCGACTCCGTCCAGAGCGACAATGCCTTGATAGCGTTTGCCCTGCCGTGGATCGACCGTCAGGGTCAGCGAGCCATCAGGCATCAAGTCCTGCAGGCCGGCGCCCGGCAGGATCTGCGACTCCTCGTAACGAGCAATACCGCGCAGCTCGCGCTCGCTGGAGCATTCGACCATCAACAACGGAACGGCCCCGCTGGAGCGCGCCTGAAGAATCAGCAAACCTTCGAATTTCAACGTGCCTACCAGCAACGCAGCGGCAGCCATCAATTCGCCGAGCAGCTGCGCGACGGGTTCCGGGTACGGGTGCTTGGCGAGTACTTCAGCATAGCTGCGTTCCAGCGCAACCAGCTCGCCGCGTACGTCGGTCTCGTCGAAGATGAAGCGCTGGGTGTAGTCGATATCCGGGAAATCATGCATAGGAAAGAGGTATCTGAGGTGATGACAAAAATGATGACAAGCCTCTATAAAGCGCCGTTTCGCACTTTAGTGGTGCGACTTGTCATGTCGATGAGGGCCATTTTATGGACTATCCCGCACTCTTCCAAGCCTGGGTCAGAAGTTGCCGGTGGTTCAGCGGCTGAGTGTAGTGGACGGCCTCGCCAACAAAGACTCAATCATCATTACTCGAACCACGGAACTGAAACAGCTGCCGGCGCTGTTTCTTGCTCGGCTTGCCATCGGTGGTCATGCCCAGGTTGTCGGCCTTGCGTTGTGCAGCGGCGTTCTCCCGCTTGGCAATGCTTTCCGGGGTTTCGCTGTACAGGGTCTGCGCTTCCGGCGCGCCGCGGCGCACGGTCGAGAGTGCCTGCACGACCACGGTACGTTCCTCGAAACCGATGCGAACCACAATCTCGTCGCCGATGTGCGGTTCCTTGCCGGGCTTGCAACGCTCGCCCCGACAATGAACCTTGCCGTTCTCGATAGCCGCTTTGGCGAGGGCGCGAGTCTTGAAGAAGCGCGCTGCCCATAACCACTTGTCCAGACGAACTTTGTCGTCTTCTTCTGACTTTTGTGCCATATGAATTCCTCAACTAAGCCGTAGTCAGAACTGTACTACGTCGCGTGTGATACGCCAGCAATACGCTTGCTGGCGCCAAATCCGTTTCTCCTCAATGACCTCTTTCTTAAAAGGAGTGCGATATGACTGAGTTCCCATCGTCATTGACCTCACCTAAAGCCGGCTGCGAGGGCTGCAAAAACAGCCCCGAACTCGACTTTTCATTCGCATTCGCCTACCAGCCCATCGTGGATTTGCGCGACCAGTCGGTTTTTGCCCATGAAGCATTGGTGCGCGGCATCAAGGGTGAAGGCGCGTTGTCGGTGCTCAATCAGGTGACCGACCAGAATCGCTATCGCTTCGATCAGCTGTGTCGCACGCATGCCATCGCTGGCGCTGCCGCGCTGGGTATGAACGAACGCCTGTCGATCAATTTTTTGCCCAACGCGGTTTATCGTCCGGAGCTGTGCATTCGCAGCACATTGGAGGCCGCCCGAACCCACAACTTCCCGCTGGATCGTCTGATTTTCGAGACTATCGAAACCGAACACCTCGATAACAATCGCCATTTGACCAATATTCTGCGTGAATACCGCGAATTCGGCTTCATGACGGCGATTGACGATTTTGGCGCCGGCTATTCAGGCCTGGGGCTGCTGGCGGATTTTCAGCCGGACCTGATAAAACTCGACATGCATTTAATTCGAGATATTCACCGCAATCGCGTTCGTCAGGCTATCGTTCGTGGGGTTGTCACAATGTGTACGGAGTTGGGCGTTACAGTCATCGCTGAAGGCATCGAGTGTGCCGAGGAGCGTGACTTCCTCGCCGACTGCGGGATTTTTCTGATGCAAGGCTTCTGGTTCGCCAAACCTGCATTCAAAGCATTGGCCCAGGTTGATCCTGGTGTCTGGCAGACAGCGTAAGAAGTACGGAATCCCTTTTGAAAACATTTGATCACCTGACAGTCATCGGCCTGCGCGAGTGGGTGGCGCTGCCCGATTTGGGGGTAGCCGGCCTGCGGGCGAAAATCGATACCGGCGCGAGCACCTCAAGCCTGCACGCCACGGAAATTGAACCTTTCGAGCGCGAGGGCCAGAAATGGGTTCGCTTCAATGCTCACTTGGGTACGGTCGTTCAGTTGCGCCATCGCCGTTGCGAAGCGCTGCTGGTCGCGATGAAAACCATTAAAAGCTCCAACGGCCATGCGCAGGTCCGCTACGTCATTCGCACCACCCTGGCCTTGGGTGATCGTGTCTGGCCGGTGGAATTCACGCTGGCTTGCCGCAAAGCAATGCGCTATCGCTTGCTGCTCGGATCCAACGCTTTGATCGACGGCCAGCTGGTCGTCAATCCCGGCATTACTTATGTTCAGGACAAGCCGGTATTTCCGGCCTCGACTACCTCTGCCACAGGTGCTGCATGAAGATCGCTGTGCTGTCGCGTAACCCGCGTCTGTATTCAACCCGTCGTCTGGTCGAAGCTGGTATTGAACGCGGCCATGAGATGGTGGTGATCGACACCCTGCGCGCCTATATGAACATCGCCAGCCATAAACCGCAGATCCACTATCGCGGCAAACCGCTGGAAGGTTTCGATGCGGTGATCCCGCGCATCGGGGCTTCGGTGACGTTTTATGGATGCGCGGTGTTGCGCCAGTTTGAAATGATGGGTGTATTCCCGCTCAACGAGTCGGTGGCCATCGCCCGCTCGCGGGACAAGCTGCGTTCCCTGCAATTGCTGTCACGGCGCGGGATCGGCCTGCCTGTTACCGGTTTTGCTCACTCGCCGGATGATATTCCCGACCTGATCCAGATGGTCAACGGCGCGCCGCTGGTGATCAAGGTGCTGGAAGGCACGCAAGGCATCGGCGTCGTGCTGTGCGAGACGGCAACCGCTGCCGAATCGGTGATCGAGGCGTTCATGGGCCTCAAGCAGGACATCATGGTTCAGGAATACATCAAGGAAGCGGGCGGCGCTGATATTCGCTGCTTCGTGGTCGGCGACAAGGTCATTGCCTCGATGAAGCGTCAGGCCAAGCCGGGCGAGTTTCGCTCCAACCTGCATCGCGGTGGCAGCGCCAGCCTGATCAAGATCACTCCGGAAGAGCGCATGACCGCCATTCGTGCCGCCAAGGTCATGGGCCTGAGCGTCGCGGGCGTCGACATCCTGCGCTCCAATCACGGGCCGTTGGTGATGGAAGTAAACTCGTCACCGGGTCTGGAAGGCATCGAAGTCACCACCAGCAAGGACGTGGCCGGGATGATCATCGAATACCTGGAGAAGAACAGCGGCCCGCATATGACGCGGACCAAAGGGAAAGGATAGGGGCAGTACAAGCTTTAAGCCACAAGCTACAAGTCACAAGTCAGGTTACTTGACTTGCCGCTTGTGGCTTGGGGCTGCTTCAAACAGCATCCCTCGGCAACATCAGCCCCAACGGCAGGCGCACGCGCGCTTCCAGCCCGCCACCTGAGCGATTCCGCAGTTCCACATTGCCGCCATGCATGGCCGCGATGCGCTTGACGATGGCCAGGCCCAGGCCGGTGCCTTTGCCGCTGCGGGCGCGATCACCACGGATGAATGGATTGAAGATCACTTCCAGCTCCGATGGATCGATACCCGCCCCGCGATCCAGCACGCTCAGCACCACGTAAGGCGCATTGGCGTCGCCTGACACGTAAGCCGCCACTTCGATGCCGTTGCCCGCATGATGCATGGCATTGCCGATCAGGTTGTTCATCAGGCGCTTCATCGACACCCGACGTAGAGGGAACGGTGGGATGGTTTCCAGACACAAGCGAATCTGTTCTTCCGAGAGTTCCGGGTTGTTGTAGGGCGCGACCACTTCACGCACCAGATCGCTCAGGTCGACTTCTTCGATTTCTTCGTCGCGGCCGTCGCGGATGAACGCCAGGAACTGATCCAGAATGGCATCCATGTCTTCGATGTCCCGCACCATGCCCTCGGTCAGTTCGTTTTCATCGGTCATCAGTTCCAGCGACAGCCGCAAGCGGGTCAGCGGCGTGCGCAGGTCGTGGGAAACCCCGGCCAGCATCAGTTCCCGCTCCTGACCCGCCTGCTCGACATCTTCGGCCATCTGATTGAAGGCCCGGTAAACTTCGGTCATCTCGCTGGGCGTATCGCTCACTGGCAGGCGCACGCTGCGGCCTTGCCCGAGTTGGCGGGCGGCGAAGACCAGGCGTTTGAGTGGTTGATTGAGTTGCCGGACGAAAATCCACGCGGACGCCGTGGACAGCAAACCGATGGCCAGGAACCAGCCCAGCACGCTCCAGATTTTCTGCCCGCGCAGCGGATGCGGGTACAGCGGCACCTTCAGCCAGCCATCACCAAGACTCGGCGCTCGCACCCACAGAGCAGGCGGTGCGTGAACGCGCAAACGGACTTCGGTGTCGGCGCCCAGCTCGGCCTGCATCTGGCGCTGATAGATTTCGCTGTACGGCCAGTGCTGCTCGCCTTCAGGTACACCGCCGCCCACCACTCGGATCAGCCCCGCCGCGTCGGCAATCGCTTCGCGGTCGTCTTCGTTGGCCGCCCAATAGGCACGCAAGGTCAACGCCACGCCATGGCTGTACTGCCGGTCGACCAGCACGTCCTCATTCATCAACAGGTAAACCAGGGTCAACGCCTTGGAAAACAGCACGACGATGAGCACCAGCCAGAGGGTGCGGGAGAAAAAGCTTTGCGGAAACCAGAGCGGGGTCTTCATAACTGCAGCTATACACTTTGCAGGAGCGAGCCAGGCTCGCAGGGTTTGCGAATCGCGAATGGTGTCAAACGCAGAAACGCGAAAACCAAAACGTCGATAACCCCTTCAAGGGTTATCGACGTGACTGGCAACGGCTTCGAGTGGCTGACGCAAGCCGATTATCGATTACCGGCGCCATCTGGAACGAATACATAACCAACACCCCAGACAGTCTGGATGTAGCGTGGCTTGGACGGATCCGGCTCGATCAGGCGGCGCAGACGGGAAATCTGCACGTCAATCGAACGCTCCAGAGCGTCCCACTCCCGACCACGGGCCAGATTCATCAGCTTGTCGCGGGTCAGCGGCTCGCGGGCATGCATCACCAGCGCCTTGAGTACGGCAAATTCACCGGTGGTGAGCATGTGTACTTCTTCGCCACGCTTGAGTTCGCGGGTTGCCAGGGACAGCTCGTAGTCGCCGAAGCTCACCGATTCGTCTTCACTGCCTGGCGCGCCAGGGACCGGCGCTGCCTGACGACGCAAGACCGCTTTGACGCGGGCCATCAACTCATCGGGGTTGAAAGGCTTGGCGAGGTAATCGTCAGCGCCTAGCTCCAGACCCTTGATGCGGCTCAGCTCGTCGCCCTTGGCGGTAAGCATGATGATCGGAACCTGATTGTTGGCGGCGCGCAGACGACGGCAGGCAGACAGGCCGTCTTCACCAGGCAGCATCAAGTCCAGAACCACAAGGTTGAACACCTCGCGCGCCAACAGGCGATCCATTTGTTCGACGTTGGCCACGGCCCGGGCGCGATAGCCCTTGCTGGTGAAAAAACGTTCCAACAGGCTGCTCAATCCCGGATCGTCATCAACGATCAGGATTTTTTCGCCTTCAGCAGTTTGTGCAGTGCTGCTCATAGATGCTCCTTTGATCTCGGCGCGCATTATGGCGTAGCTGCTGTGATGCGCACCGTGTGCATTGTTAGCAGATTTTACCGGAGCCGCCACTGACGGCTTTTTTTCCGGCGCAAATAGGCGCGTTTGAACGGCTGATCCCCTAATCGGGCAACGCTGGGTATAATGCGCCGCCCTCGAAGTCAGGCAACGCCTGAACATGGCAGTTCGCTAGCAACAGATTTTTTTGCTCACAACTCCAGGTGGTCTTATGGACAGCATCAACAGTCGCATCGCCGAAGAACTCGGTGTCCGCCCGCAACAGGTCGCAGCGGCCGTAGCGCTACTGGATGAAGGCTCGACAGTGCCCTTCATTTCCCGCTACCGCAAGGAAGTGACCGGCAGCCTCGATGACACGCAGTTGCGTCATCTTGAAGAGCGCCTGCGCTACCTGCGTGAACTCGACGAGCGACGCATCAGCATCCTTGCCAGCATCGAAGAGCAAGGCAAGCTGACCCCCGAGCTGGCTCGCGATATCAAACTCGCCGACACCAAGACCCGCCTCGAAGATTTGTACCTGCCTTACAAGCAAAAACGCCGCACCAAGGGCCAGATCGCGCTCGAAGCCGGCCTTGGTGAACTGGCTGACGGCCTGTTCAATGACCCGAGCCTGACGCCGGAAACCGAAGCCGCGCGCTTCGTGGACGCCGAAAAAGGTGTCGCCGATGTCAAAGCCGCGCTGGAAGGCGCCAAATACATCCTCATGGAACGCTTCGCCGAAGACGCGACCTTGCTCGACAAGCTGCGCAGTTTCCTCAAGCAGGAAGCGGTGATCAGCGCCCGGGTCGTGGCCGGCAAGGAAGAAGAAGGCGCCAAGTTCCGCGATTACTTTGAACACGATGAACCGCTCAAAAGCATGCCGTCACACCGCGCGCTGGCGATTTTTCGCGGCCGCAACGAAGGTTTCCTCAGTTCGGCCATGAAGGTCGGCGAAGAACTGCCCGGCGCCATGCACCCTTGCGAAATGATGATCAGCGAGCGTTTCGGCCTGCAGAACCAGAATCGTCCTGCCGATAAATGGCTGGGCGAAGTGGTGCGCTGGACCTGGAAGGTCAAGCTTTACAGCCATCTGGAAACCGACCTGTTCGGCGAACTGCGCGAAGGCGCGGAAACCGAGGCGATCAATGTGTTCGCCCACAACCTGCACGACCTGCTGCTCGCCGCTCCGGCTGGCCCGCGCGCCACATTGGGCCTGGACCCAGGCCTGCGCACCGGTTGCAAGGTCGCGGTCGTGGATTCCACCGGCAAGATGCTGGACTACGCCACGGTTTACCCGCACGTGCCGAAGAACCAGTGGGATCAGACCATCGCCGTGCTGGCCGCGCTGTGCGCCAAGCATTCGGTAGACCTGATCGCCATTGGCAACGGCACCGCCAGCCGTGAAACCGACAAGCTCGCCGCAGAGCTGATCAAAAAATACCCAGGCCTGAAAATGACCAAGGTCATGGTCTCCGAGGCTGGCGCTTCGGTGTATTCGGCATCGGAACTGGCCGCCAAGGAATTCCCGGATCTGGATGTGTCGATCCGTGGCGCGGTGTCCATCGCCCGACGCTTGCAGGATCCGCTGGCCGAACTGGTGAAGATCGATCCGAAGTCTATTGGTGTCGGTCAATACCAGCATGACGTCTCGCAGCTCAAGCTGGCCCGTGGCCTGGACGCTGTGGTCGAGGATTGCGTGAACGCGGTTGGCGTCGACGTGAACACCGCTTCGGTCGCCCTGTTGGCGCGGATTTCCGGCCTCAACACCACGCTGGCGCAGAATATCGTCGCGCACCGTGATGAAAACGGCGCGTTCAAATCCCGTGCTGCGCTGAAGAAAGTCCCGCGTCTGGGCGAGAAAACCTTCGAACAGGCGGCTGGTTTCCTGCGCGTGATGAACGGCGACAACCCGCTGGATTCCTCGGCGGTTCACCCGGAAGCGTATCCACTGGTCAAACGCATCGCTGCCGAGACCGACCGCGATATCCGCTCCCTGATCGGCGATGCCAGCTTCCTCAAGCGTCTGGACCCGAAAAAATACACCGACGAAACCTTCGGCCTGCCAACGGTGACCGACATCCTGCAAGAGCTGGAAAAGCCGGGTCGCGACCCACGTCCGGAGTTCAAGACCGCCGAGTTCCAGGAAGGCGTTGAAGACTTGAAAGACCTGCAATTGGGCATGATCCTCGAAGGCGTCGTTACCAACGTCACCAACTTCGGTGCATTCGTCGACATCGGCGTGCATCAGGACGGTCTGGTGCATATCTCGGCGCTGTCCGAGAAATTCATCAAGGACCCGCGTGAGGCGGTGAAAGCGGGCGATGTGGTCAAGGTCAAGGTCATGGAAGTGGACATTCCGCGCAAACGCGTCGGTCTGTCGATGCGCATGAGTGACACGCCGGGCGAGAAAATCGACGGTGCTCGCGGCGCACGGCCAGGCTCGGCCCCGCGTCAGCAGCAGAGCAGCGCGCCACGCAAGGAAACCCAGGTTGCGGCTCCGGCCAACAATGCCATGGCTTCGCTGTTCGCCAACGCCAAACAACTGAAGAAGCGCTGATGGACATTCCTGAAGGCCTTACCGAGAGCGCGTATTTTCGCGCCATCGGCTGCCAGTTGCGGCGGCTCGACGTCGGCGTTGCCGAAGTGGCGCTGCCGCTGGAGCCGCACCTGCGCAATCGCGGCAATGTAATGCACGGCGGCGCGATTTTCAGCCTGGTCGATATCGCAATGGGACTGGCTTGCTCCAGTTCCCACGGCTTTGATCAACGCAGCGCGACCATCGAATGCAAGATCAACTATGTGCGTGCGGTGGCTGATGGCGAAGTCCTGTGCATCGCCAAGGTGTTGCATGCGGGACGTCGTACGCTGGTCGTCGAAGCCGAAGTGGTCCAGGGCGATAAACTGGTCGCAAAAGCACAAGGCACGTTCGCTGTGCTCTAGCTGTCACCACTGGATTTGAGTTAATTTCGGCGTTGCGAAAGCGGCGCCGGAATTTTCCGGGTTCGCTGTGGCCAGAATGAGCAACGGGTAATGGCGTTTTCGAACCATGCTCTATACGAAATACCTATAGGGCGCAAAACCAGGCGACAACGCCAGTTCCCCCCTCACCCTTGTACACCGGCATGTCCACCCCCATATTGGGGCGACTGACGCGTGAAGGAATCCAACTTGAGCGAACTTCTCAACCGCCGCCTGGCTTTGCTTGGCGAGCGCACTAACCTCTCCCTGCTGGAGCAGTGCCTGCATGGTATAGAGCGTGAATGCCTGCGCGTGACCGGCGAAGCACGCCTGGCCCAGACGCCCCATCCTGAAGAGCTGGGCGCTGCGCTGACCAACGGCCTGATTACTACTGACTATTCCGAGTCGTTGCTGGAGTTCATCACGCCCGCGCTGGCTGATCCGGCGGCAACCCTGGAAAGTCTCGACAAGATCCATCGATTTGCCTACAGCAAGCTGGGCAGCGAGTTCCTCTGGAGCCCATCGATGCCTTGTCCGCTGCCCGCCGAAGAAGACATTCCGATTGCCTACTACGGCACCTCGAATATCGGCAAGCTCAAGTACGTTTATCGCAAGGGCCTGGCTCTGCGTTACGGCAAGACCATGCAGTGCATTGCCGGGATTCACTACAATTTCTCGCTGCCGGAAGCTGTCTGGCCGCTGCTCAAGCAAACCGAGCAATTCGAAGGCAGCGCTCGGGAGTATCAGTCGCATTCCTACATTGCGCTGATCCGTAACTTCCGCCGTTACAGCTGGTTGCTGATGTACCTGTTTGGCGCTTCGCCGGCTCTGGATGCTGGCTTCCTGCGCGGTCGGGCGCATCAGCTGGATCAGTTCGATGCCGATACGCTGTATCTGCCTTACGCGACCAGCTTGCGCATGAGCGATCTGGGTTATCAAAGCAACGCCCAGGCTGGCCTGACGCCTTGCTACAACGATCTGCTCAGCTACACCGACAGCCTGCGCAAAGCGGTGGCAACGCCCTACGCGCCTTATGTCGAAATCGGCACCCACAAGGACGGCGAGTGGATTCAACTCAACACCAACGTGTTGCAGATTGAAAACGAGTACTACTCCAACATCCGCCCGAAACGCGTGACCTATTCGGGCGAACGTCCGATTCAGGCGCTGGTTGCCCGTGGTGTGCAATACGTTGAAGTGCGCTGCCTGGACATCAACCCGTTCCTGCCGACCGGTATCGACTTGCAGCAATCACGCTTCATTGATGCGTTCGTGCTGTATTGCGCCCTGCAGGAAAGCCCGCAACTGGCCAATAACGAGTGCAACAATGCGGCGTCGAACTTCCTGACCGTGGTCAAGGAAGGCCGCCGTCCGGGCCTGGAATTGAATCGCAATGACAGCACCATCGACCTGAAAGCCTGGGCCACCGAGCTGTTGGAGAAGATCAAGCCGATCGCCCTGCTGCTCGATGAAGCGCAAGGCACTGACGAACACATCAAGTCGATCGCGGCCCAGCAGTCGAAGGTCAACGACTCATCCCTGACCCCGTCGGCCAAGGTGCTGGCGAGCATGAATGAGCACAAGGAAGGCTTCACTGCATTCTCGATGCGCCAGAGCCAGCTGCATGCCGAATACTTCCGCAGCAACCCGCTGAGCGTGGAAGAGCAATCAAACTTCGAAACCCTGGCCCGAACCTCCATCGCCGAACAGGCCGAGCTGGAACAGACCGAAGAAGTGGTGGATTTCGATACGTTCGTGGGGGCTTATCAGGCGAGCATTCTGCGCATCAGTAACTGACCGGTGCCCTGTCACTGTTGGAGATTCTATGTCGGGGGGCAACCGCCAGGCGCCAGATGTATTGTCTGAACCGACGTCTTCCCGGCTAAAGCCGGTCCCACTGTGGGACCGGCTTTAGCCGGGAAGACGGCATTCCAGTAGACGCAAATGCATCGGCTGTACGTGCAGATCCGTTGGAGCGAGGCTTGCCCGCGATCAGTCACCTTGGTGTTTCAGATACACCCAGTGATCGATCTTCGCGGGCAAGCCTCCAACAAGGTGACGTTAAATTCTCACGCCCCACAGTCAGCGCACCTGCGTCTCCACATGCTTTGCCGCTTCCGCCATCGACAACCAGCTCCGCCTGGCCTGCGCAAAATCCCTGGTATGCCTCATGCCTACAAAAAACTCGATGGTGTCTGGAGCTGTGTCATGGAAGCTGACGCACTCAAGCTCTACAAGCCGATGATCCGTCAACTCGACGAACAATTGCGCCATTGAGCGAGGCGTGAACACCCAGCAATGAACGTCGTGATAGGCATTTGAACTGAGGATTTGCTGTGCAATATTTAGCGCATCCCTGAGCGTGTGGTGGTGCTCAAGTTCGCTGGGTTTAATCCGAGACCTCCACGCTTTGGCTCCGTCCAGCTTGACGACATTAAGCACGTAATCCATCACGATATGAGCCATGGGAAAACGCGCCTTCACCAGATCGGCATACAGCACATCGGACAATCGGGTCGTGTCTCGGAGGTAATCGAAGGTGAAGCGTTTATCAGGAACGACCAGCCGAATCTCACCGCCTTCATTCAAAATCGAACACAGTTCATTGAGCCAACCGATCAGATTCGGGACATGCTCGATAACATGCGACGCAACCACATAATCGACCGTTCTCCCGACACTGCGTGCCAGCGAGTCTTCCCCCAGGATTGCGGTCACTTCAACTATTTTGTCGATGTCCACATCTGGATCAGGGCGGTATTTTTCCCGGAGTGCCTCGGTACTGGCGTGATCGGGCGAGGCTTGCCCGCGAAGAGGCCGTTACATCCAGCGACTCTTCGCGGGCAAGCCTCGCCAACAGGATCCGCTACTACAACGCCTTCTCGAAGATCTTCGAATTACGCTGGTAGTTGTAAAGCGACGCTCTGGCCGCAGGCATGCGGTCGACGGTGCTTGGCTCGAAGCCGCGCTCGCGGAACCAGTGGGCGGTGCGGGTGGTGAGGACGAACAGGGTTTTCAGGCCTAGCTCCCGCGCGCGGGTTTCGATGCGTTCGAGCAGTTCGTCGCCGCGCCCGCCGTGGCGGTATTCCGGGTTCACGGCCAGGCAAGCCAGCTCGCCCGCATCCGAATCGGCGATGCGATACAGCGCTGCACAGGCGATGATCAACCCTTCGCGCTCGACCACGCTGAATTGCTCGATCTCACGCTCCAGCACTTCGCGGGAACGGCGCACCAGAATGCCTTGCTCTTCCAGCGGTGTGATCAAGTCCATCAGGCCGCCGACATCCTCGATGGCCGCTTCGCGTACCAGTTCGAATTGTTCCTGCGCCACCAGCGTACCGCCGCCGTCACGGGTGAACAGCTCGGTGAGCAGCGCGCCGTCTTCGACGTAGCTGACGATGTGACTGCGCCCGACGCCGCCGCGACAGGCTTCAGCGGCAGCCTCCAACAGCTCTGCCTGATAATTGGTGCCCAGACGCAGCATATGCGCCGGAACCTGCTGAGGCCGCAGCTCGCGCACCAGCCGTCCTTGCTCATCCAGCAAGCCAGGTTCTTCACCGAACAGCAGCAGCTTGTCGGCGCCCAGATCGATGGCGGCGCGAGTCGCGACGTCTTCACAGGCGATGTTAAAAATCTCGCCGGTTGGCGAATAACCAATCGGCGACAAGAGCACGATATGACGCTCGTCCAGCAGACGATTGATACCCTTGCGGTCGATCCGGCGCACTTCGCCGGTGTGCTGATAATCCACGCCTTCGAGTACGCCGATTGGCCGCGCGGTGACCAGATTGCCACTGGTAACCCGCAGCCGCGAACCCTGCATTGGCGAGGCAGCCATGTCCATGGACAGGCGCGCTTCGATGTCCAGGCGCAAATGGCCGACCGCGTCGATCACACAATCCAGCGTCTCGGCATCGGTGATGCGCAGGTTGCGATGAAACTTGGGTGTCAAACCACGCGCTGCGAGGCGACTTTCGATCTGTGGTCGCGAACCATGAACCAGCACCAGGCGCACGCCCAGGCTGTGCAGCAGTACCAGATCGTGGACGATATTGCCGAAATTGGGATGTTCAACGCCGTCGCCGGGCAGTATCACGACAAAGGTGCGATCCCGGTGGGCGTTGATATAAGGCGAAGCGTGGCGAAGCCAGTTGACGTACTCGTGCATAACCTTGGGAGCCTGCGAAAAAGATGGACGAAGGACAAAAACACTCACAACCGTGAAATGGTTATCGTCGGAACAGGCCTGGCAACACGCGCACTCTCCTTTTCTGGATGGTCAACAAGGCCCGATTCATTGCGGGCTCAAGCAATAATGTTCGATCAACTGGCTCAATAGACGCACAGTAGGCTGCAAGCGTGACATTTCGAGGTATTCGCCCGGCTGATGCGCGCACGCAATGTCGCCAGGGCCCAATACCAGCGTCTCGCAACCCAGGCGCTGAAAATATGCCGCTTCGGTGCCGAATGCTACAGCCTCGGCGCGATGTCCTGTAAGACGCTCGGCAACCCGCACCAGTTCCGCATCGGCGTCCTGTTCGAACGGCGGCGCCTCGGGAAACAGCGGCGCGTAATCGATTTTCACCTGGTGCAACTCGGCCAGCGGCTCCAGCTTCTGCCGGATCGTCGCGCGCAACACGCTCGGGTCCATGCCCGGCAAAGGCCGCAGGTCGAACTCCAGGGAGCATTGGCCGCAGATTCGGTTCGGGTTGTCGCCGCCATGAATGCAGCCGAAATTCAGGGTCGGCGTCGGCACGCTGAACTGCGGATTGCGGTATTCCAGCTGCCATTGCTGGCGCAGGACTTTCAGCTCGCTGATCGCATCATGCATCGCCTCAAGCGCGCTGTGGCCCAGGCTCGGGTCAGACGAATGACCGCTGCGCCCGAGAATATCGATGCGCTCCATCATCACGCCCTTGTGCAGGCGAATCGGCTTGAGCCCGGTGGGTTCGCCGATTACGGCTGCGCGCCCCAGCGGCCGACCGGCGTCAGCCAGCGCGCGAGCGCCAGCCATGGAGCTTTCTTCGTCGCAGGTGGCGAGGATCAGCAGCGGTTGCTTGAACGGCTTGTCTAGCAATGGCTGCACAGCTTCGATAACCAACGCGAAAAAGCCCTTCATGTCGCAGCTGCCCAGTCCGACCCAGCGGCCGTCAACTTCTGTCAGCTTCAGCGGATCGGTCTGCCACAAGGCGCCATCGAACGGCACGGTATCGCTGTGCCCCGCCAGCACCAGGCCGCCGGGACCGCTGCCGAAACTGGCCAGCAGATTGAATTTACCCGGCGAAACCTGCTGGATATCACAGGCAAAGCCCAGATCGCCCAGCCATGTGGCCAACAGATCGATGACCGGGCGGTTGGACTGGTCCAGGGAAGGCTGCGTGCAGCTCACCGAAGGCGTGGCGATCAGGGCGGCAAACTGGTCTTTCATGGACGGCAAAGGCATCGATGATTCCTCAAAGCGGGTCAACACGCGGACCATCATAGGGCTATTGGGCGGACTTGTGGGACCGGCTTTAGCCGGGAAGGCTGCATGACTATCGACGCAGATCCGCAGCATCTTCCGGCCCCTTCCCGGTTAAAGCCGGTCCCACGCAGGGCAAGGGCACTCTGAGTTCTGCCACCTGATCTGATCCAAAATCAGTGATCCGGCCAGTTTTCAACCTATGTCCTGTACACTGCACGACCTCAGCAGCCACGCGACAACAGGCTGCGCCCCCGTTTTTAGTTATCAGCGTCTGGATTCCCGGCCATGCAGAAAGAAACAGAAATCAAACTCCGCGTCAGCCGCGAAACCCTCGCTGCACTGCGCGAACACCCGTTGCTGAAGAAGCGCAACAAAAGCGGTTGGGAGCGTCTTGAGCTGTCCAACCAGTATTTCGACACCCCTGAGCGCGACCTGGCCAACGCCAAGGTTGCCCTGCGCGTGCGTCGTGATGGCGAGCAGATCATCCAGACCCTCAAGACCCGCGGGCAGAGCATTGCCGGCCTGTCGGAGCGCAACGAGTACAACTGGGATCTGCCCAAAGCCAAGCTGGATCTGAAAAAGCTCGATGGCGAATGCTGGCCGGAGCAACTGGCTGAGCTGGACAAAAAAACCATCAAGCCGCTGTTCACCACTGACTTCATCCGCGAGAAGGCAGAAATCGCCTGGGGCCGGGGCAAGACCAAGGTGGTGATCGAAGCCGCACTGGATCTGGGTCAGGTCGTTGCGGGCAAGCAGAAGGAAGAAATCTGCGAGCTGGAGCTGGAATTGCGCGAAGGCGATCCGGCCGCGCTGCTGGAACTGGCCGCCGAGCTGGCTCTGACGCTGCCGTTGATGCCGTGCGATATCAGCAAGGCTGAGCGCGGCTATCGCCTGTTCGATGCCAACAGTTATTCCCTGAGCCTGCCGACGCCGCAACTGCATGCCGAAATGCCGCTGGACGACGCATATTCTGCGTTGGCCTGGCATCTGCTGGGTAGCAGTCAGCGGCTCGCCGAGCAGTACCGCTTCAATGGCCATTGGCGCTTGTTGCAGGACTGGGTCGCGTTGCTGGTTGAATTGCGTTCGCTGACCGGCAGCCTCGGCCAGGCCGCACCGCGCTCCTCGTCGGCTGAACTGCGTACATCGCTGGATGCGTTGCTGGAAGACTGGCGCCCGCTGGTGCAGGCCGGCCAGGAAGATGGCGATGTGCGCAACGCTGCCCACGAGCAGTTCCTGGAGGAAATGCAGGACACGCGCTGGGGTTTGTTCTCGCTGAACACCTCTCGCTGGTTGCTGACCCGCAACTGGACCGCCGAACGCAACAACCGTGGCAATCGCCAGGGCGCTGCGCAACTGGCCAGCTGGTTGCCGCGTCTGTTGGCGGACGAAGCGACTGCCTTGCAGTTGGGTCGTTATCAGCAGCAGCCGGAAGATCTTGCCGAGCAGTTGCCGCGCATTGAACGCATCCAGGCCTGGCTGCATCACGCCCGTGGCGCGCTGGATCTGCCGGAGCTGGATCGTCTGTACGGCGAGCTGAACAAGCTGGTGCAAGTGGCCGAACAGCCGATCAGCGACGAAGTGCTGGACGCTCGCGTGCAACAAACCATCGTGGTGTTCCAGAGCCGCGCCTGGAAAACCTTGTTGCGTTTGTAAGCGCTGTCGCGAACTCGTGGGACCGGCTTTAGCCGGGAAGGGGGCGTTTCAGGCGACACATTTGCGTCGCCTGTACCGGCCTATTCCCGGCTAAAGCCGGTCCCACACAGTCGGCACAGGAATGCCCTATTCCCTGTGGCTTCAGGCCCCCTGCTCCACCGAGCCGATAAAATTCGCCAGCTCCGGCGTACGCGGGTTGGCGAAGAGAATCTTCGGGTCGCCCACTTCGTGCACTTTCCCTTGATGCATGAACACCAGCTTGTCGCCGACTTCACGGGCAAAACGCATTTCGTGGGTGACCATGATCAGCGTCATGCCATCAGCCGCCAGTTGCCGCACCACGCCCAGCACTTCGTTGACCAGTTCCGGGTCCAGCGCTGAGGTGATTTCGTCGCATAACAGCACTTTGGGTGACATTGCCAGCGCACGGGCAATCGCCACGCGCTGCTGCTGGCCGCCGGACAGTCGATCCGGGAAGGCATCGAATTTCTCACTCAGCCCGACCCGCTCCAGCATGCGTTTGGCCAGCTTGCGGGCCTCGTCGCGCGACACCTTTTGTACGACTTGCGGCGCGAGCATGACGTTTTCGCCGACGCTCAGGTGTGGAAACAGGTTGAACTGTTGAAAGACCATGCCGACTTTTTGCCGCAGCGTGCGCAGGTCAGCGCGCGCGGCATCCAGGTATTCGCCATCGACTTCGATAACGCCGTCATTGATCGACTCCAGGCCGTTCAGGGTACGCAACAGCGTGCTCTTGCCCGAACCGCTGCGACCGATGATCGCCACGACCTGGCCTTCTTCCACAGAAAGATCGATGCCCTTGAGGACGTGATGGTCGCCGTAATATTTATGCAGCGCGGAAATTCTAAGCAGAGGCATGCAGTCTCCTTTCCAGATAGCGGGCACTGAGAGACAAGGGGTAACAGAGCATGAAATAGCCCAGCGCGACGAAGCCGTAGACCAGAAATGGCTGGAACGTTGCGTTGGCGAGCATGCCGCCGGTTTTAGTCAATTCGGTAAAGCCGATGATCGAAGTCACGGCCGTGCCTTTCACGACCTGCACCGAGAAGCCCACGGTTGGCGCAACGGCAATGCGCAGCGCCTGCGGCAGGATCACGTAACGCAGCTGCTCCAGCGGTGACAACGCCAGGCTCGCCGACGCTTCCCACTGGCCGTGGGCGATAGACTCGACACAGCCGCGCCAGATTTCGGCCAGATAGGCGCTGGTAAACAAGGTCAGGGCCAGCGCGGCGGCGGCCCAGGGCGAAATATCGAAGCCTAGTAGTGCGACGCCGAAAAACACCAGGAACAGCTGCATCAACAACGGCGTGCCCTGAAATAATTCGATGTAGATCCTGGCCAGAACCCTCGGCGCATTCAGCTTCGAAATACGCATCCACATGACCAGCAAGCCGATCACGCCGCCGCCGATGAACGCCACCAAAGACAGCGCTAGCGTCCATTGCAGGCCGGTGAGCAGATTGCGCACAACATCCCAAAGGGTGAAATCCATCAGCCTTTCCTCGATATATAGCGACGGCCGATCCACGCCAGCAGTTGGCGGATCAGCAACGCCATGCACAGGTAGATCACCGTGGTGATGATGTACGTCTCGAAGGAGCGGAAATTGCGCGACTGAATGAAGTTGGCAAAGAAGCTCAGCTCTTCAGTGGCGATCTGCGAACAGACCGCCGAACCGAGCATCACGATGATGATCTGGCTGCTCAGCGCCGGCCAGACCTTGCCCAGCGCCGGAATCAGCACCACATAGCGGAACGCTTCGAAGCGACTCATCGCCAGCGCCGCTGCGGCTTCCAGCTGACCCCGAGGAATCGCCTGAATGCCCGCGCGGATGATTTCCGTCGAATACGCGCCGAGGTTGATCACCATCGCCAGGATCGCCGCCTGCCATTCGGAGATCTGGATACCCAGCGACGGCAGGCCGAAGAAGATGAAAAACAGCTGCACCAGGAACGGCGTGTTGCGGATCAGCTCGACATACACCCCGAAAATCGCCGAGAACGGCTGGATCTTCCAGGCCCGCACGATCGCGCCAATAATGCCCAGGCCAACCCCAAGCACCGTGCCGATGGCGGTCAATTCCAGGGTAAACAACGCGCCTTTCAGCAGCAGATCAGCGTTTTGCAGAACCGGTACAAAGTCGAAGTGATACGCCATTGGCTGATCCCTGAGGCTTTAATGAACAGAGGCAGAAACAGCGATCAGAGGTCAGCTGGCAAAGGCTGCTTGAGCCAGGTTTGCGAGTTTTTTTCCAGCACGCCGTCAGCCTTGGCAGCATTGAGGATCTCGTTGACCTTGCCCAGCAGCTCCGGCTGATCCTTGTTCACACCGACGTAAACCGGCGAATCCTTGAGTTTCACTTTCAGCTCAGGGATGCGCTTCGGGTTCTTCTCGCTGATGGCGACCATCACCACGTTACCGCTGGCAATCAGGTCAGTCTGGCCCGCGAGATAAGCCGCGATGGTGGAGTTGTTGTCTTCGAAGCGCTTGATGGTGGCTTCCTTGGGCGCAACAGCACTCAGCTCGATATCTTCGATGGCGCCGCGCGTCACGCTGATGGTTTTGCCTTTCAGATCGTCAATGGTCTTGATCGAGGCTTCAGGTGGGCCGAATACCGCCAGATAAAACGGCGCGTAGGCGCGGGAGAAGTCGATGACCTTTTCGCGATCCGGGTTTTTGCCGAGGCTGGAGATCACCAGATCAACCTTGCCGGTGGTCAGGAACGGGATGCGGTTGGTGCTGTTGACCGGGGTTAGTTCCAGTTTCACTTTCAACTGGTCGGCCAGCAGCTTGGCGGTATCGATATCCAGGCCGCGCGGCTTCATGTCGGTACCCACTGAACCGAACGGTGGGAAGTCTTGCGGAACGGCGACTTTCAACGTGCCACGGGAAATCACGTCGTCCAGCCCATTGGCATGAGCAGGTGCCTGGCTGAGTACGAGGCTGGCAAACAGGGCAGTGAGCAGGGCGCTGTAACGCTTGGTCATGGGAAGACTCCGAGTCGGACGAGTGATTGTTCTGCGAGGCTGAATACGGATAGCGATTGCACAGGCCATGCCATCCGATGAAGTGCGACCCAAACCTGCGGGTTGCAGCGCGATTTTGGTCTTACTGGTCTGAACAGTTGCCGGGTTGGTCGCACTGCTTTGGCGCGCCTCGAAGGCCCGTCGCCCCAGGCCTGGGCGTCGCTTGCCTGATCGCGAAGATGACTATAAAAGGAGGTTCTACTGGACTGACTGGCCTGAACAGTGATGCCACATAGCCCAATCGCCGTACCCGAATCCGCGTTGCGGGCCATCCGCAAATTGATTGCCGAGCAAGGCTATGAACCGGGCGACAGCCTGCCGTCGCAGCGCGATCTTGCTGTGTTGCTTGGCGTCAGTCGCGCCTCGTTACGCGAGGCATTGTCGTCGCTCAGCGCGTTGGGCGTGGTCAGCGTGCAGCCGGGCAAAGGCGTGTTCGTGCAGAAAATTTCTGAACCAGAACAGCGCACGAGCGGATTTTCCTGGCCTTTCGATGCGCAAATTTCGCCTGCTGATACGTTTCAGCTGCGTTATGCCCTGGAAGGCTTTGCCGCCGGGCTGGCCGCCGTGACCTTGACCGCCGACGAACGTGACGTGCTGGAAGACAACGTGGAGGCGATGCGCCTGGAGCTGCGCGCCGGAGATTTCGAAGCGGCGTCGCGACTGGATTTCGAGTTTCACCGGCATATCCTCGTCGCCAGTGGCAATCAGGCCATGCTCGGTATCGTGACCGCAGGCGCGGATATTTTTCTGGAAAGCCAGAAAATGCCGTTCATCCGCGCTTCAAGGGCCATGGAGACCTGGCAGGAACACCGCAAGATCCTCCGCGCGCTGGCCCGCCACGCCTCAGGCCCGGCCCAGAAAGCCATGCACGAACATATTCGTGGCGCGGCGCTGCGCACCGGAATCGTGTTTGTTTCGCCCGCGAACTGAGCCATTAATCGGCTGGGACGATAGTCCTTGGTTAGAGAACTAAACTTTTGGGAGCTGCCGCAAATGCAGCAGCCTTGGAGCGGTTCCGAAAGATGACATGGAGGTTTTTCTCATGGGTGATTCCACGATTGCCACGGTTGGTGATGAAACCAGTTTTGATACGAAGGTCTTGAAGGCGACCAAGCCGGTGCTAGTCATGTTTACTGCGGGCTGGAATGGGCCAGCCAAGCCGCTTGAACCAATCGTGCAGGAGCTTGCACTGGTTTTTGAAAGTCAGCTGCTTACCTACAAGTGCGACACAGATGAGAGTCCGCTAACTGCGGAGAAATCAGGTGTCCGGAGCGTCCCAACGCTGCATATCTACAAAAACGGTAAACGACACGCGGAGCACGTTGGGTTATTAACAAAGGCTCAGCTCGTGCAGTTGATTGAAAGCTCGTTGCGCACTCTCTAGGCAACCGATTTGATGCCGACAGAATCAAACCTCTGTCGGCGTCATAAGCGTCGTTCGCCCGCCTGACGTTCCCCGGCTATAACCAGACTGATGGATAGCTATAGCCAGACTCAATGACGTCTGGCTTCCTGAACGGGGCAAGGCCCGCTATGATGGGCCACGTTTTTTAGCCTACTAACTCGGAGAACTCCATGAGTAGCGACCTAATCAAGCACGTCAGCGACGCCAGCTTCGAAGCTGAAGTCCTCAAGGCTGAAGGTGCTGTACTAGTTGATTACTGGGCTGAGTGGTGTGGCCCATGCAAGATGATTGCCCCGGTTCTGGATGAAATCGCCGAGACCTACAAGGGCAAGCTGACCATCGCCAAGCTGAACATCGATGAAAATCAGGAAACTCCAGCCAAGCATGGCGTGCGTGGTATCCCGACGTTGATGCTGTTCAAAAATGGCAACGTCGAAGCTACCAAGGTTGGCGCGCTGTCGAAGTCTCAGCTTGCAGCGTTCCTCGACGCTAATATCTGATGATCAAAGCCCCGCAAATTGCGGGGTTTTTTTCGGGTGACGTACTAGACTCCTCGAAAATCAAGTGGTACATTCGGCCCCGGAACGGCTTCTCCGTTGCCCCCTGCTAGCCGTCGCCGACGCTCTCCTTTCGAATTAGTACGCGATCCTGTCGCCTTCTCTGCGGCGCGGCCTCATTAAGCCAAAAGCTTAATTTCCCCCTCCATACATGATTACGTCATTCCTATATGAACCTGACTGAACTCAAGCAAAAGCCGATTACCGATCTGCTCGAAATGGCCGAACAGATGGGCATAGAAAATATGGCCCGTTCGCGCAAGCAGGATGTCATTTTCTCCCTGCTGAAAAAGCACGCCAAGAGTGGCGAGGAAATTTCCGGTGATGGCGTGCTGGAGATCCTCCAGGACGGCTTCGGTTTCCTGCGCTCTGCAGACGCTTCCTATCTCGCCGGCCCGGACGATATCTACGTCTCGCCCAGCCAGATCCGCCGCTTCAATCTGCGTACTGGCGACACCATTGTCGGCAAGATCCGTCCACCTAAAGAAGGCGAGCGTTATTTCGCTCTGCTCAAGGTCGACACGATCAACTACGACCGTCCGGAAAACGCGAAGAACAAGATTCTTTTCGAAAACCTGACGCCGTTGTTCCCGACCATCCGCATGAAGATGGAAGCCGGTAACGGTTCCACCGAAGATTTGACCGGCCGTGTGATCGACTTGTGCGCACCGATCGGTAAAGGCCAGCGCGGCCTGATCGTTGCTCCGCCCAAAGCGGGCAAGACGATCATGCTGCAGAACATCGCGGCCAACATCACGCGTAACAACCCGGAAGTGCATCTGATCGTTCTGCTGATCGATGAACGCCCGGAAGAAGTAACCGAAATGCAGCGCACCGTGCGCGGCGAAGTGGTTGCCTCGACGTTCGACGAACCGCCAACCCGTCACGTACAGGTTGCCGAAATGGTGATCGAAAAGGCCAAGCGCCTGGTCGAGCACAAGAAAGACGTCGTTATCCTGCTCGACTCCATTACCCGTCTGGCTCGCGCCTACAACACCGTCATTCCTAGCTCCGGCAAGGTCCTGACGGGCGGTGTCGATGCCCACGCCCTGGAGAAACCGAAACGTTTCTTCGGCGCCGCACGGAACATCGAAGAAGGCGGCTCGCTGACCATCATCGCTACCGCGCTGGTTGAAACCGGCTCGAAGATGGATGAAGTGATCTACGAAGAGTTCAAGGGTACGGGCAACATGGAGCTGCCTCTGGATCGCAAGATTGCAGAGAAGCGCGTGTTCCCGGCGATCAACATCAACCGCTCCGGCACCCGCCGCGAAGAGTTGCTGACCGCCGACGACGAATTGCAACGTATGTGGATCCTGCGCAAACTGCTGCACCCGATGGACGAAGTCGCTGCTATCGAGTTCCTGATCGACAAGCTGAAGCAGACCAAGACCAACGATGAGTTCTTCCTGTCGATGAAGCGCAAATAACAGGCTGAACGGCTTCAAATGAATGGTGTCCTTATGGACACCATTTTTTTTGCCTGATTTTTGAGAATCGCGACAAGGAGCGTCATGCACACATTCGGCAACCGGCGGGATATCGATGGCCTGCGCGCGCTAGCGGTAATTCCCGTTGTGCTCTTTCACTATGGATTCGGCGCATTCAGCGGCGGCTTTGTTGGCGTCGACGTGTTTTTCGTCATCTCCGGATTCCTGATTACCTCGATCATTCACCGTGAAATAAGCGCTGGGCGTTTCAGCTTTGTCGACTTCTGGGCGCGTCGCGCCCGACGGATCATTCCGGCCTTGAGCGTGGTGCTGGCCGCGACCTTGCTGGTCGGCTGGTTGCTGCTGACACCTCATGATTATTCGCAACTGGGGCGCACGGTGCGTTACCAGGCGATGTTCATTTCCAACATCCTGTTCATGCGCCAGGACGGTTATTTCAATCCGGCGTCGGACTTCAAACCCCTGCTGCACACCTGGTCGCTGTCGGTGGAAGAGCAGTACTACATCATCTTCCCGCTGCTGATGGTGTTGATCACGCGCTTCTTCCGCCATTGGCGTTTGATGCTGCTGGGCCTGCTGCTGGTGTCGTTCGCCCTGAATATCTGGAGCGTAAGCCGCGCGCCGGACTCGGCGTTTTTCCTGCTGCCGATGCGCGCCTGGGAATTGCTCTGTGGCGCGATGCTTGCGGTCATGCCGGTTTCTCAAGTCAAACTGCGGCCTTGGGTTTACCAAAGCGTCAGTCTGGCGGGATTGGCCGCGATCCTGATCGCGGTGTGCGGGTTTGACCGCAGCACGCCGTTTCCAGGCTGGGCGGCGTTGCTGCCGGTGTTGGGCGCCACGGCGTTGATCTGGACCAACGGTCAGGCGCAGACGCTGGTCGGCAAGGTGTTGAGCACGCCGCCGCTGGTGGCGGTCGGGCTGATTTCCTACTCGCTGTACCTTTGGCATTGGCCGGTATTTGTATACGCCAATGCGATCTCCATTGATGGCATGCAGCGTCGGGAATCGCTGTTCTGGATTGCGCTGTGCGTGGTGCTGGCGTGGCTGTCGTGGCGCTTCATCGAAATGCCGTTTCGCGAAAAACGCCTGCTGGCCGGGCGCAGACCAGTGCTCGCCAGCGCAGCACTGTGCATGTTGGTCGTGGCGATGGCCGGGCAAGCTGTGCGTTGGGCCGACGGCTTTCCGCAGCGCTTGTCCGGCCAGGCCCGGCAGTACGCCGAAGCGCGTGAATGGCAACGTGGCCAGATGGATTGTCTGCTGCAGCGCGACAGCCCAGATTTGAGCGCAGCCTGTCGATTCGGCGGCAATGCCGACGTGCCGCCGCTGCAACTGGTGTGGGGTGACAGTCATGCGGCGGCGTTGATGCCAGCGGTAAAAGACGATGCCGAGCGCTTCGGTATTCCGGTCTGGCTAACCAGTCTATCCGGCTGCATGCCGGTGCTGGGCGTCGAATCTCGCCCGCAATGCCAGACCTTCAACCAGCAAACCCTGGCGCTGATCGAAAAGCAGAAGGTCCGCGACGTCGTACTCGCCGCCCGTTGGAGCCTTTACTTGTATGGCGAGGAGGACGGCGACCGGGAACATATGACTTATCGCCACGAAAGCCGCGCCGCCGCCGAGCAGCATCTGGCCGACCACTTGCGCGCGACGGTGGCCAGCTTGCGCGCCGCCGGGGCGAACGTCTGGCTGTTCAAGGAAATCCCGCTGCAACGCCAAGGCACTATTGCGCGACTCAGCAGCCTGGCCATGGTTGGGCGTTCTGCGCTGCAAGTCGGCCGTCCCATAGCTGATCACCGCGAGCGTCAGCACTTTATCGATCAGCTGTTCGCCAATCTTGCCGCCTCCGATCCTCACATCCACATCATCGATCCGGCGCCATTGCTCTGCGCTGAAGGTATTTGCCGCGCCGCCATCGATGGTTCTTCCCAGTACAAGGACGAGAATCACCTGTCGGACCAAGGCGGCGAACGGATGAAGCCGTTGTTTGCGCCGATTTTTTTGAGTGAGAACGCAATGTGAAGGGAATGTGGGAGCGAGCTTGCTCGCGAAAGCGATGTCCGAACGCTGCAAGGCTGCGCATGTAACGCCGTCTTCGTGAGCAAGCTCGCTCCCACACTGGCCGCGATCAGGTACGATACGAACCTATTTTATGAGTGGCCGGGTTAATGAAATTCAAGGATCTACGGGATTTCGTGCAGCAGCTTGAGCAGCGCGGAGAGTTGAAACGCATTCAGATGCCCATTTCCCCTGTCCTGGAAATGACCGAAATCTGCGACCGCACCTTGCGCGCCAAGGGTCCGGCATTGCTGTTTGAAAAGCCCGTCGGCTTTGACATTCCGGTGCTCGGCAACCTGTTCGGCACGCCCGAGCGCGTTGCCATGGGCATGGGCGCAGAAGAAGTCGGCGAGCTGCGGGAAATCGGCAAGCTGCTGGCTTTTCTCAAAGAGCCCGAGCCACCCAAGGGCTTGAAAGACGCCTGGTCCAAGCTGCCGATCTTCAGGAAAGTCATCGCCATGGCGCCCAAGGTCGTCAAGGACGCACCATGCCAGGAGATCGTCATCGAAGGCGATGACGTGGATCTGGGCATGCTCCCGGTGCAGACCTGCTGGCCCGGCGACGTCGCGCCGCTGATCACCTGGGGCCTGACCGTCACGCGCGGCCCGAACAAGGAACGGCAGAACCTCGGTATCTATCGTCAGCAGGTCATCGGTCGCAACAAAGTCATCATGCGCTGGTTGAGCCACCGTGGCGGCGCGCTGGACTTCAAGGAATGGTGCGCCAAACATCCCGGCGAACCCTTCCCGGTATCCGTGGCCCTGGGCGCTGATCCTGCGACCATCCTTGGCGCGGTAACGCCCGTGCCTGACAGCCTTTCCGAATACGCGTTTGCCGGTCTGTTGCGCGGCAGTCGTACCGAGCTGATCAAGTGCCGTGGCAATAACCTGCAAGTTCCGGCCAGCGCCGAGTTCGTCCTCGAAGGCGTGATTCATCCCGGCGAAATGGCCGATGAAGGCCCCTACGGCGATCACACCGGCTACTACAACGAAGTCGACAGCTTCCCGGTGTTCACTGTCGAACGCATCACTCATCGGATCAAACCGATCTACCACAGCACCTACACCGGTCGGCCGCCTGATGAGCCGGCCATTCTGGGCGTGGCACTGAACGAAGTGTTCGTGCCGATCCTGCAAAAGCAGTTCCCGGAAATCACCGACTTCTATCTGCCGCCGGAAGGCTGCTCTTATCGCATGGCTATCGTGACGATCAAGAAGCAGTACCCAGGCCATGCCAAGCGTGTGATGCTGGGTGTGTGGTCGTTTTTGCGACAGTTCATGTACACCAAGTTCGTTATTGTCACCGACGACGATATCAACGCCCGGGACTGGAACGACGTAATCTGGGCCATCACCACGCGCATGGACCCCAAACGCGACACGGTGATGATCGACAACACGCCCATCGACTACCTGGATTTCGCATCTCCGGTTTCCGGGCTGGGTTCGAAAATGGGGCTGGACGCAACGCATAAATGGCCGGGCGAGACCACGCGCGAGTGGGGTCGGGTTATCGTCAAGGACGAAGCCGTCACGCGTCGGGTCGACGACATCTGGAATCAGTTGGGAATAGATTGATGCGTGTAACCTTGCAGCCATCGGGCGCAGTACTGGAAACATTGCCCGGCGAGCGGATTCTCGATGCCGCGCAACGCCTGGGTTACGACTGCCCGCAAAGCTGTCGCAATGGCAATTGCCATGTGTGTTCGGCATTGCTGGCCCACGGCCGTGTGCTGCAGGCCGGTGAAGAACTGACTCATGGCGAAATCTTCACCTGCCTGGCCGAACCGCTTGAGGACTGCGAAGTCCTGTGGGACGGCGTGCTCGCCCTCGGTGAACTGCCGGTGCGCACCTTCGCCTGCCAGTTGAGTGAATGCGTGGAAGTGGGCGGCGATGTCTGGCGCGTGGGCCTGCGCGCCCCGGCCGGCAAGGCGCCACGCTATCACGCCGGTCAGTATCTGATGATTCATCGCGACAACGGTGAAAAATCCGCCTTCTCGCTGGCCTCCGCGCCGGAAAGCGGTCGCGATCTGCAATTGCATGTGCTGGTTCGCGAAGCCAGCGCGCAGAGCCTGATCGAACAATTGCAGCGCAACACCATGGCCAAGGTTGAACTGCCGTTTGGCGATACCCATCTGGCCGAACTGCCTGATGGCCCGTTGGTGTTGATCGCCGCCGGCACCGGTATGGCGCAAATGCAGAGCTTGATCGAGCACTGCCGCAGCAAGGGTTTCAACCATCCCGTGCATCTGTATTGGGGCGTGCGTCGGCCGGAAGACTTCTACGAAATCCAGCATTGGGATGAATGGAAGCAGCTGCCCAACCTGTTCCTGCATAAAGTCGTCAGCGACCTGTGTGGCTGGGAAGGACGCTGCGGCATGCTGCACGAAGCGGTTCGCAGCGACATCGCCGATCTTGCGGCGGTCCACGTCTATGCCAGCGGTTCGCCAGCCATGATTTACGCGACGCTCGACGCGCTGGTCAGCGCGGGCATGAACGCCCATCAAATGCGTGCTGACGTATTTGCGTACGCACCAAGGTCGTGATTCCTTTCGCAAGATAGTGCCGCAGCGCTTGACAGCGTTGCCGCAGCCGCCCAATGGTAGCGAGCGTGGATTGCTAATTGCAGTCAATCTGCTTAGGCATTTTAGTATTGACGCGTGACCTGACGGATCTCTGGGGAGGTCTGACAGGCAGGCACTTTTTGACGAGGCATTGCTTGCTTGTCAGTGCCACGGACACATTTATTCGGCAGGGACCGCTACAACTGGCCGCACATTCGCCAGGGGGGGCAGAAATGGGCAATAAAATCAACGGCTTGGTGGCTGCGGTACACGATGGCCTAGGGCTGACGTATCCACCGATAATTGACCTCGGGCCGCAACTGACCCGCGAACAACTGATGATCTCGATGCGCGCCACCATGGCCCGGCACGAGGGCGGCCCGGTCTGGCTGTTCGCGTACGGCTCGCTGATCTGGAAACCTGAATGCACTGCCATCGAGCGCCAGCGTGGCCGAGTGCATGGCTATCATCGCGGCCTGTATCTGTGGTCCCACGAACATCGCGGTACGCCGGAAATGCCCGGCCTGGTGTTTGGCCTGGACCGCGGCGGCTCCTGCAGCGGATTCGCCTATCGATTGCCGGAAGATAATCTCGAAGAGTCGTTGCTGGCCTTATGGCAACGGGAAATGCCCTTCCCTTCGTATCGTCCACACTGGCTCAGCTGCCGCCTGGAAGACGGCACCAGAGTTCAAGCCCTGGGCTTCGTGCTCGAACGCCATCTGCCCAGCTACGCAGGCAACCTGCCGGACAGCGTCCTCAGCCAAGTCCTGGCCAGCGCCAGCGGACGCTACGGCACCACCCGCGACTACGTCGAACAAACCGCCATCGCCCTGCGCAGCCACGCCATGCCGGATCTGAATCTGGAGGCGCGGTTGAAGCGGTGTTGGGGGGTGTGTGAAACGGTTTAAATATCAGGTTGCAAACCGTTTTCGCAATTGATTGGGTAAACGCTAGACTTAGCGACATCGACAAAGGAGCTTCTAAATGAGTGCTCAACTATCACCTATCGTTTCAGAGTTCGAATCCGAGGAGCAGGCCGCCAGCTATGACGCCTGGTTCAGAGCGAAAGTGCAGGCGTCTCTTGATGATCCGCGACCCAACGTCCCCCACGATGAGGTCATGGCTGAGCTGAAAGCCCATCTTGCAGCCAAGCGGGATAAGCGACGAAATGATTGTTGAATGGCGACCAGAAGCACTGGCTGCCCTGATTGAAATTTTCGACTACATAGATGAACGTAACCCTCAGGCTGCCGTTGCACTTCTAGAAGATATTGAAGCAGCGACCTCGGCCCTTCCTGAACATCCATACCTCTATCGATTCGGACGCGTACCGACAACCCGGGAAATTGTGGTGCACCCCAATTACATAGTCGTCGATCGGGTGAAGGACAAAATAGAAGTCGTGAATGTGCTGCATTCCCGGCGCCAGTACCCTTGAAGCGAGGCAGATCTCGAATGCTCAAGATCTGCCATAGAGTCAGCTTTAAGCCACCGCCTCACGCGTCGTACTCGCCACCTGCTTATGCCAAAGCGTTGGCAGCAGGAACACAATCGACATCACGCAGGCGATCAGCAGCAGGACAAAGCCGCCGTCCCAGCCGAAGTGGTCCACGGTGTAGCCCATCAGCGCGCTGGCTGCGACGGAGCCGCCCAGGTAGCCGAATAGCCCGGTGAAGCCCGCAGCGGTGCCAGCGGCTTTCTTCGGTGCCAGTTCCAGCGCCTGCAAGCCGATCAGCATGACCGGGCCGTAGATCAGGAAGCCGATGGAAACCAGGGCGATCATGTCGACGGTCGGGTTGCCCGGCGGGTTCAGCCAGTACACCAGCGTCGCGATGGTCACCATCACCATGAACACCACGCCGGTCAGGCCGCGATTGCCCTTGAAGATTTTGTCTGACATCCAGCCGCACAGCAGCGTGCCCGGAATCCCCGCCCACTCGTAAAGGAAATACGCCCAGGACGTCTTGTCCACGGTGAAGTGCTTGGCTTCTTTCAGGTAGGTCGGCGCCCAGTCCAGTACGCCGTAGCGCAGCAGGTAAACGAAGACATTGGCCAGCGCGATGTACCACAGCATTTTGTTGCGCAGCACGTACTTGACGAAGATTTCCTTGGCGCTGAATTCCTTTTCATGACTGTCGTCATAGCCTTCCGGATAGTCGTTCTTGTAATGCTCGATCGGCGGCAAACCCATGGATTGCGGGGTATCGCGCATGGTCGCGAAGGCGAACACGGCGACCAGCAATGCGACAGCGGCCGGCACATAGAAAGCTGCATGCCAGTCGTTGGTCCAGCCCAGCCCCAGCAGGAACAATGGCCCGATCAAACCGCCGCCGACGTTATGCGCAACGTTCCATACCGAAACCACGCCGCCACGTTCCTTCTGCGACCACCAGTGCACCATGGTCCGTCCGCTCGGCGGCCAGCCCATGCCCTGCGCCCAGCCGTTGATGAACAACAGGATAAACATGATCGTGACACTGGACGTCGCCCAGGACGAAAAGCCGAACACGAACATCACCGCCGCTGAAACCAGCAAGCCAAAAGGCAGGAAGTAGCGCGGGTTGGAGCGGTCGGAAACAATCCCCATCAGAAACTTCGACAAGCCATAGGCAATCGCAATGGCCGACATCGCCACGCCCAACTGGCCCCGCGTGTAACCCTCGTCGATCAGATAAGGCATCGCCAGCGAGAAGTTTTTGCGCAGCAGGTAATAACCCGCGTAGCCAAAGAAGATGCCTGCGAAAATCTGCCAGCGCAGACGGCGATAAGTGCTATCAATTTTTTCTTCAGGCAACGGGGCCTTGTGTGCGGCGGGACGAAAGAAGGCAAACATCGAAGTCTCTCCAGTTTTTGTTTTTCTGCGCGAAAGCGAATATTACATTTTCATTACAGAAAAAAGCAGTGCTTATCGCGCGGGAATTCTCAGGAGAATCGATTCACCTAATGTTGTTTTACGAACACGCAGTCGATGTGTAAGCGGATGTTACGAAATAGAGACTTGCCTTGGGATATGAGGAGACGTTGTTTGTCGAGGGAAGGTTGCCGAGGTCAGCAAATCTGCACTACCACCTTCCCCACCGCCCTTCTCTGCCCCAACGAATCGATCGCCTTGCCCGCGTCCTCCAGCGAATAAACCTGCGAGACCAGCGGTTTCAGTTTTCCCTCGGCATACCAGCCGAACAGCTGCTGGAAGTTGGCGGCATTGTCCTGCGGCTGGCGTTGTGCAAACGAGCCCCAGAACACGCCGAGCACCGCAGCGCCTTTAAGTAGCGCGAGGTTGACGGGCAGTTCGGGGATGCGGCCGCTGGCGAAGCCGACGACCAGTAAGCGGCCATTCCAGGCGATGGAGCGGATGGCTAGGTCGAAGAGGTCGCCGCCGACCGGGTCGTAGATGACGTCCGCACCGTTGCCGTTGGTGAGGCGTTTGATTTCTTCCTTGAGGTTGCTTTCGCTGTAGTTGATCAGTTCGTCGGCGCCAGCGTTTCTGGCGACTTCGAGTTTTTCAGCCGAGCTGGCGGCGGCGATGACGCGGGCGCCCATGGCTTTGCCGATTTCCACGGCTGCCAGACCGACTCCGCCGGAAGCGCCGAGCACCAGCAAGGTTTCGCCGGGTTGCAGATTGGCGCGTTGTTTCAGCGCATGCATCGAAGTGCCATAGGTCATGCTGAACGCGGCGGCGGTTTTGAAGTCCATGGTTTCGGGCATGGGCAAGACGTTATAGCCCGGCACGGCGACTTGTTCGGCGAAGCTGCCCCAGCCGGTCAGAGCCATGACGCGGTCGCCGACTTTCAAATGCGTCACTTTTTCGCCAACGGCCGACACCACGCCCGCTGCTTCGCCGCCCGGTGAAAACGGGAATGGCGGCTTGAATTGGTATTTGCCTTCGATGATCAGCGTGTCCGGAAAATTGACCCCGGCGGCGTGGACGTTGAGGAGGATTTCGTTCTTCTTGATTTCCGGGCTCGCGATGTCTTCGAGCACCAGGTTTTCGGCGGGGCCAAACGCTTTGCACAGCAAGGCTTTCATCGGACTATTCCTTTTGGACTTGTGGCCGATACGTTCAGGTATGTGGGTTTTTGCGTCAATGAGCATGACCCGGCCTGATAAGCCTGCATAAGTTGAAGTAACCTATGCGCCAAACCGGATAAGGAGTGGACTGTGAAAGCGTGGATCCTGATGTTGTTGGCCCTGTCACTGCCCGTCATGGCGCAGGAAGAAGCCAAAGAGGGCGAGGCGCCCAAGGCCATTTATGTTTCGCTGACACCACCGTTCGTGGGCAACTACGCGCTGGACGGCGGGCCGAAACTGCGCGTCTATAAAGCTGACATCGCCTTGCGTGTGACCGGCCCGGAAGCGCAGGCCGCTGTGAAACGCAATGATCCACTGATTCGCAACCAGCTGGTGGCGCTGTTTACCCAGCAGACGGTCGACAGCATGAGCAGCGCCGAGGCGAAGGAAAAGATTCGTCAGGAAGCGCTCAAGCAGGTTCAGCAAGTCATGACCGACGAAGAAGGCAAGCCCGTGGTTGAAGACCTGCTGTTCAACAACTTCATCGTTCAATAATCCGCAGAGCAATCAGCGCAAGGCCAGCACCGCCGCCCATTGCTCGGCGGTGACCGGCATGACGGACAGTCGACTGCCTTTTTGCACCAGCGGCAATTGTTCCAACGCCGCTTGCTGTTTCAGGTAACCCAGCCCAAGCACTTTCGGGAAGGCTTCGACGAAGGTCACGTCGATGGCCGTCCATGGATTTTTTTCCGCGTTGGCTTTGACGTCGAAGTAGTGGCTTTGCGCATCCAGCGCGGTTGGGTCCGGATAGCCCGTCTGGCTAATCCGCCCAATTCCGGCGATGCCCGGCTCCGGACAACTGGAGTGATAAAAGAAAAACTCGTCGCCTACCGCCATCGCGCGTAGAAAATTGCGTGCCTGATAATTGCGAACCCCGTCCCAGCGGGCGGTGCCGAGCTTTTTCAGACTCGCGATAGAGAACTCGTCGGGCTCGGACTTCATCAGCCAGTAGGCCATTTTTCGTGCTCCTGAAAAGGGGGAATGGATAGGTTGTCAGACACTTTGCTGATAAACCGACGGTTGGCTGACGTCAGTGTTTGCGTGTCTGCCAATGTTGTCGGAGAATGCCGGGATTTTAAGCACCACGCTGTTGCACGGCCTATACAAAAACCGCTGCTGACATCGTATTGATTTGCCGACGGAGGGCAATCAATGAAACGCAAGCCGGATTTACTGTGGATATTGGTCATTTTGTTCGGCTTGGGTGTCGTGACGACGGGTTATGCGCAGAGTTTGTGGGCCAGCAAACCGGACGCACCAGTGGAAATTACCCAACAGCAGCAGAAGTATCCTTCGCGGCATTGATTAGCATGACGCTCTAAACGTGGGACCGGCTTTAGCCGGGAAGAGGCCGGTACATCCGCTGCATTTTTTGTGTCAGTAATATCGCCTTCCCGGCTAAAGCCGGTCCCACAATCGGCACCTTCTCAAGCCAGATACCAACCCTTATCCGAAACAGTACCATCCAGCGGCACGTCCCAACTGGCTTGCGCCAGTCGCTCGACCTTCTGACATTCATGTGCCAACCCCAGCAAAACCGGCTTCTGCCAGGCTTTTCGGCGTGCGCGATAGGCCAGGCTGCGGTCGTAGAAACCGCCGCCCATGCCCAGACGCCCGCCTTCGTCATCGAAACCCACCAATGGCATCAGAATCAGATCCAGCGCCCAGATCTTGCGCTGGCGTGCGGGATTGATGCGCGGTTCGGGGATGCGAAAACGGTTGGGCTTGAATTTCTCGCCGGGCCTGACCCGCTGGAAAACCATTTTGGTCTGCGGCCAGGCGCTGAGTACCGGCAAGTACGTGGCTTTGCCGCGACGCTGGGCGGCGCGCAGCAACAGGCGCGGATCGATTTCACCGTCCATGGGCAGATACAGCGAGATATGGCGGGCCCTGCGGAACAAGGGATGTTGCGCCAATTGACGATAAAGTCCGCGCGCCGCTGCACGCTGCTGACTGGCACTCAAGGCACGCCGTATCTTGCGTAACTGACGACGCAATTGCTGACGGGTAAGTGGCGCTTCGGATGTCATGAGTGGCAGGTCATGCAGGCTGATCCATTGAAGGTTGAACCAGAGTTGAGTCGTCAGGGCGACGATCTCGGGGTTGTCAGCGCCGGGCAAAACCGGCGGCAGACAGAATAGGTGCTCCCCGACGAGCCGCTGTCGGTGTAGCCCTTGAACCCGAAAGTTCAAGGTGGAGATTGCAGGAGGTTTTAAGGCTTTCCGTCAGGCGGACATGCACACCAACCCCAACGTGCAACCCCCGTGGTTGTGCGTATCGGCTCAGGGACATGACCGACTGGCAAGCACTCCAGGGAGCGGCGCAAGTATACCCGAAACTCTTCGCAACATTCAGCTTCGAGGTGCATCCGGTGGCGAATCCGCGTCCGTGGAGAGCACTAGATCAACGCGATCGAGCAGATCCCTGACCTGCTCGCGGGTCGAGCCGCTGGTCTGCACGTCAGGCAAATCCTGCTTATGCAAAAGATCGTGAGTAATGTTCAGCGCGGCCATTACGGCAATACGGTCGGCGCCGATAACTTTGCCGCTGCTGCGGATTTCACGCATTTTTCCATCCAGGTAACGCGCAGCGCTGACCAGGTTGGTGCGCTCTTCCTGAGGGCAAATGATCGAATATTCTTTGTCGAGAATTTGTACGGTGACGTTATTGCCGTTGCTCATGAGTCTTGCTCCAGGGCCTTGAGGCGCGAAATCATTGACTCGACCTTTTGCCGGGCGATTTCGTTTTTTTCAATGAGGTGAGCGCGTTCCTCGCGCCAGGACTTTTCCTGAGCTAATAGGAGTCCGTTTTCGCGTTTAAGTTGCTCGACTCGATTGATCAGTAATTCCAGTCGGGCCATCAGCGCTTGCAGGTCGGTGTCTTCCATTGTTTTCCACTGAATACTTTCTGATGAGTGGCACAGGAGCTGGCTTTGAGCCACAGCCTTGGACGGCCGCCTTGATGATCTTGTTGCGCGATTAGTCTAGGATACAAGACCTCCATTCTAGACATTGCGCCGTTTGGCGACTAGTTGCCCATGCCCATTCAGAATTCCCCGTACAAAGCGTTCGCCACCCTGCTCACCAGCAGCGGTCATCCTGTCTCTCCTGCCGAGCTGCATGGCCTGTTACTGGGCCGCAGTTGTGCCGGTGCCGGCTTCGATAACGAAGGCTGGTTGACCGACGCCACTGAAATACTTGGCTCCGCGCCCGAAGATAACGTCCGTCAGGCATTGATCGGCCTGCAGGAAATGGTCAAGGGCGAACTCACCGGCGACGACATGACCGTTGTCCTGCTGTTGCCCGGCGATGATGAGCCGCTCGGCGAGCGCGCTATCGCATTGGGCCAATGGTGCCAGGGTTTTCTCGCCGGTTTCGGCCTGACTGCCCGTGACAATGCCATTAGTGGCGAAGCCATGGAAGTGCTGCAGGATCTGGCAGCGATTTCCCAGGTCCAGGATGCGCTGGAAGAGTCCGAAGACGGCGAAAGCGATTACATGGAAGTCATGGAATACCTGCGCGTCGCGCCGCTGTTGCTGTTCACTGAATGCAACAAGCCCGAAGCACTCGCGCCAAAACCTTCGCTGCACTGATTGTTCATCACCGGCGACTCCGGTCACGGCAGGCCTGTCCAGCCATGACCGGGAACGCACCAGAACGGGAACCTGCCTGCCAATGATCCATATCCCTAAGTCGGAATACGCTCGTCGACGCAAGGCCTTGATGGCGCAGATGGAACCCAACAGCATCGCAATATTGCCCGCTGCTGCGGTGGCGATTCGTAACCGCGATGTCGAACACGTCTACCGCCAGGACAGCGACTTTCAATACTTGAGCGGCTTCCCGGAACCCGAAGCCGTGGTCGTGCTGATCCCCGGTCGTGAATATGGCGAGTACGTGTTGTTCTGCCGCGAGCGCAATCCTGCGCGCGAGCTGTGGGACGGTCTGCGTGCCGGACAGGAAGGCGCGATTCGCGATTTTGGTGCTGACGATGCGTTCCCGATCAACGACATCGACGACATCCTGCCGGGCCTGATCGAAGGCCGCGACCGGGTGTACTCGGCCATGGGCAGCAACCCGGAATTCGACCGCCATTTGATGGACTGGATCAACGTGATCCGCTCCAAGGCGCATCTGGGCGCCCAGCCGCCGAAGGAGTTTGTTGCGCTGGATCATCTGCTGCACGACATGCGCCTGTATAAATCGGCGGCAGAAGTGAAGGTCATGCGCGAGGCTGCGCAAATCTCTGCCCGCGCCCATGTGCGAGCCATGCAAGCCAGCCGCGCCGGTCTGCACGAGTTCAGCCTTGAAGCCGAGCTGGATTACGAATTCCGCAAAGGCGGCGCGAAGATGCCGGCTTACGGTTCCATCGTCGCTTCGGGCCGCAACGCCTGCATCCTGCACTATCAGGAGAACGACGCGCTGCTCAAAGATGGCGATCTGGTGCTGATCGACGCGGGCTGTGAAATCGACTGCTATGCCAGCGATATCACCCGGACCTTTCCGGTGAGCGGCAGGTTTTCCCCGGAACAGAAAGCCATTTATGAGTTGGTGCTCAAATCCCAGGAAGCGGCGTTCGCGGCCATTGGTCCGGGCAAGCACTGGAATCAGGCCCACGAAGCGACGGTGCATGTGATTACCGCCGGGCTGGTCGAGCTGGGATTGCTGCAAGGCGACGTGGGCGAGCTGATCGTCAACGAAGCCTTCAAACCGTTCTACATGCACCGCGCCGGTCACTGGCTGGGCATGGACGTGCATGATGTCGGCGACTACAAGGTCGGCGGTGAATGGCGGGTGCTGGAAGTCGGCATGGCGCTGACCGTCGAGCCGGGAATTTACATTGCTCCGGACAATCAGAACGTCGCGAAGAAATGGCGCGGCATTGGTGTGCGAATCGAGGATGACGTTGTGGTGACCAAACAAGGTTGTGACATTCTTACCGATGGCGTGCCCAAGACTGTTGCCGCCATCGAGGCGCTGATGGCCGACGCCCGCAATCAACCGGGATGGGCCGCATGAGTCGTTTCAATCTCGCCATCGTCGGTGGTGGTCTGGTCGGTGCCAGTCTCGCCCTTTCATTGCAGGCAGGTGCCAAGGCGCGGGGCTGGAAGATCGTTCTGATCGAACCCTTCGCGCCCGGCGACAGCTATCAACCGAGCTACGACGCGCGCTCTTCGGCGCTGTCGTTTGGCGCGCGGCAAATCTACGAGCGTCTGGGGCTGTGGCAAGACATCGCCCGCCGTGCGGAGCCGATCCGGCAAATCCTGGTATCGGATCGCGGTCGTTTTGGCGCTGCGCGTCTGTCCGCTATCGAAGAAGGCGTACCGGCCTTGGGCTACGTGGCGGAAAACGCCTGGCTCGGCCAATGCCTGTGGCGCGGGCTGGACGAGGAAGTGGTCAGCTGGCGCGTGCCAGCCGAGGTCAAGCACATGCAGGCCTTGGCGGATGGCTATCGCCTGACGCTGGACGATGAAACCGAACTGGAGTGCGATCTGGCGGTGCTTGCTGACGGCGGCCGTTCAAGCCTGCGCGAGCAACTGGGCATCGGCGTGCGCCAGCGGCCTTACAACCAGAGTGCGCTGATCGCCAACATCACGCCAAGCGAAGCGCATTGCGGCCAGGCGTTCGAACGTTTCACCGACGAAGGCCCGATGGCGCTGTTGCCGCTGCCGGAAAACCGCTGTGCGCTGGTCTGGACGCGCACCGGCAAAGACGTCGAGCGCCTTGCTGCACTGGATGACCGCGCCTTTCTCAGTGAATTGCAGAATGTCTTCGGCTATCGCCTGGGCACCTTGCGTCAGGTGGGCGCGCGGCATGTTTACCCGCTCAATCTGATCGAAGCCGAAGAACAGGTGCGCTCGCATCTGGTAGTGCTCGGCAATGCCGCCCACAGTCTGCACCCGATTGCAGGGCAAGGTTTCAACCTGTCGTTGCGCGATGCTCACGCGCTGGCAGAAGCTTTGCTGGCCAGCGACAAGCTGCCCGGCGACCTGCCGACCTTGCTGGCTTATCGCGAGCGCCAGCGTCTGGATCAACAATTGACGGTGGGCTTTTCCGATCAGGTGACACGCCTGTTCGGCAGCACACAGCCATTGGTTGCCACCGGTCGCAACCTCGGCCTGCTGGGGCTGGACCTGTTGCCTGGGGCCAAGCGCTGGTTTGCGCGTCAGGCCATGGGGCTGGGGACTCGCTCCGATGTTTGACGCACTTATTTCCAAATCCCGGCTCACGCCGCAAGCGAGAACGATTTAAAGCATGGAAACGCGCGCAGATCTGCTGATTGTCGGGGCCGGAATGGTCGGTAGCGCGCTGGCGCTGGCGTTGCAGGGCAGCGGCCTGAATATCATCGTGCTCGACGGCGGACCGCTGGACGTCAAACCGTTCGATCCGCAAGCGGCGTTTGAACCTCGGGTCAGCGCCTTGTCGGCGGCCAGCCAGCGCATCCTGCAGCGTCTCGACGTCTGGGATGGCATTGCGAAGCGCCGCGCCAGTCCTTATGGCGAAATGCAGGTCTGGGATGGCAGCGGCACGGGGCAGATTCATTTCTCCGCATCCAGTGTGCACGCCGACGTTCTGGGGCATATCGTCGAAAACCGCGTGGTTCAGGATGCGTTGCTCGATCGCCTGCACGACAGCGATATTGGCCTGCTTGCCAACGCGCGACTGGAGCAGATGCGTCGCTCCGGGGAGGACTGGCTGCTGACGCTGGCTGACGGCCGCTTGTTGCGCGCGCCGCTGGTGGTCGCCGCCGATGGCGCGAACTCCGCCGTGCGGCGCCTGACCGGTACCGAAACCCGCGAATGGGATTACCTGCACCACGCCATCGTCACCAGCGTGCGTACGTCCGATTCCCATCGCAAAACCGCCTGGCAGCGCTTCACGGACAACGGCCCGCTGGCCATTCTGCCGCTGGAGCGTGAAGGCGAACACTGGTGTTCCATCGTCTGGTCAGTGACGCCGGGCGAAGGCGAGCGCCTGATGGCGCTGGACGACGAAACATTCTGCCGCGAACTTGAACAGGCCTTTGAAGGGCGGCTCGGCCCAGTGATCAGCGCTGACCCGCGCTTATGCGTGCCATTGCGCCAGCGTCATGCCAAGCGCTATGTGGCGCAAGGCCTGGCCTTGATCGGCGACGCGGCGCACACCATTCACCCGCTGGCCGGGCAAGGTGTGAACCTGGGTTTCCTCGATGCTGCAGTGTTGGCCGAAGTGTTGCTGCATGCTGCCGAACGTGGCGAGCGGCTGGCCGATGTGCGCGTACTAAGCCGCTTCGAGCGTCGGCGCATGCCCCATAACCTGGCGCTGATGGCGGCCATGGAAGGCTTCGAACGCCTGTTCCAGGCCGATCCGCTGCCGCTGCGCTGGCTGCGTAATACCGGGCTGAAAGTGGTCAATCAACTGCCGGAAGCCAAGGCGATCTTCGTGCGTCAGGCGCTGGGGTTGAGTGGGGATTTGCCGGAGTTGGCCAGGATTTGAATCATGGCATCGGCGGTCTGCAACATCTGGTAACGGCTGAGTCGGGAGTTCGATTGAGATAGCAAATGGGATTCACTACCATTTCGCCTCATTTTGCAAACGCGAGACACTCCCATGCAGGCAAGCAAGCGTATTCTGGCTGCTTTGACACTGACACTGACAGTGCTCGGCAGCACCGCACAAGCTGCCGACGAGGTAGTGGTGTATTCATCACGGATCGATGAGCTGATCAAACCCGTATTCGATGCTTACACCGCCAAGACCGGTGTGAAGGTCAAGTTCATCACCGACAAGGAAGCCCCGCTGATGCAGCGGATCAAGGCCGAAGGTGAGAACGCCACCGCTGACCTGTTGCTGACGGTCGACGCCGGTAACCTCTGGCAAGCCGAACAGATGGGCATTCTGCAACCGTTTACCTCCCCGGTGATCGACGCCAATATTCCTGCGCAATATCGCTCCTCGACGCACAGCTGGACCGGCCTGAGCCTGCGCGCGCGGACCATCGCCTACTCGACCGACCGGGTCAAACCGGCTGACTTGTCCACCTACGAAGCGCTGGCGGGCAAGGACTGGGAAGGCCGTTTGTGCCTGCGCACCGGCAAAAAGGTCTACAACCAGTCGCTGACCGCCACCCTGATCGAAACCCACGGCGCCGAAGCTTCCGAGAAAATCCTCAAAGGCTGGGTCAACAACCTGTCCACCGATGTGTTCTCCGATGACATCGCCGTGCTCGAAGCAATCAATGCGGGTCAATGCGACGTCGGCATCGTCAATAGCTATTACTACGGTCGCCTGCATAAGGACAATCCGAAGCTGGCCGTGAAACTGTTCTGGCCGAACCAGTCGGATCGTGGCGTGCACGTGAATCTTTCCGGAATCGGCCTGACCAAGTACGCTCCGCACGCCGAAGCCGCCAAAGCCATGGTCGAGTGGATGACCGGCCCGGAAGCCCAGGCGATTTTCTCTGGCACCAACCAGGAATTCCCGGCCAACCCGAAAGTTGCGCCATCCCCGGAAGTCGCGAGCTGGGGTTCGTTCAAGGCCGACACGATTCCGGTGGAAGTCGCCGGCAAGCGTCAGGCCGAAGCGATCCGCATGATGGATCGTGTGGGTTGGAATTGATTTAAAGCACCGCGACCCTTGTGGGAGCGAGCTTGCTCGCGAAGGCAATCGTCTGAGCGCTGAAAGATGCGTTGGATGCCCTGGCCCTTTCGCAAGCAAGTTTGCTCCCACAAAGTTTCTCCAGCTCCGTCCGTAAAGAGACCCACCTTGGCCCATCCCGCCCAACGCCGCTGGTACCCGCTGGTCTTCGCCATCGCCGCTCTGGTGCTGCTGCCGCTCAGCGTGCTGCTGCTGTCGTGGCAGACCATCGATCAGCAGATCTGGTCCCATCTGTGGGAAACCCAGATGACCCGTTTGCTGGGCAATACGCTGACGCTGGTGCTTGGCGTCGGCGTGGGCGTCACCGCGTTGGGCGTGAGTCTGGCGTGGCTGACCAGCCTGTGTGAATTCCCCGGTCGGCGCTGGCTGGACTGGGCATTGATGCTGCCTTTTGCGATTCCGGCCTACGTGCTGGCGTTTGTGTTCGTCGGCCTGCTGGATTTCGCCGGGCCGGTGCAAAGTCTGCTGCGCGAATGGTTTGGCACTGGCCTGCGCCTGCCACGGGTGCGCTCCACCGGTGGCGTGATCATCGTACTGGTGCTGGTTTTCTACCCTTACGTCTATCTGCTGGCACGCTCGGCCTTTCTTGCCCAAGGCAAAGGCTTGATGGAAGCTGCGCGGATTCTCGGCCAAAGCCCGTTGCAGGCGTTCTGGCGCGTAGCCTTGCCGATGGCGCGTCCGGCGATTGGCGCTGGCGTCGCGTTGGCGCTGATGGAAACCCTGGCCGACTTCGGTGCCGTGGCGGTTTTCAACTTCGATACCTTCACCACGGCCATCTACAAAACCTGGTATGGCTTCTTCAGCCTCTCCAGCGCCGCTCAGCTGGCCAGCCTGTTGTTACTGGCGGTCATGCTCGTGCTGTATGGCGAACGCCGCGCACGCGGTGCGAGCCGGGCCACCAATGAGCGACCTCGGGTCAAGGCGCTGTATCACTTGCGTGGTTTCAAGGCGTTTGCCGCTACGTTTTGGTGTGGGCTGGTGTTTGCCTGCGCCTTTGCCGTGCCGTTGCTGCAACTGATCGTCTGGGTCTGGCAGCGCGGGCGTTTCGATCTGGACGAGCGCTATACCGGATTGATCGTGCACACGCTGTATCTGGGCGGCATGGCGGCGCTGATTACGGTCGGTGTCGCACTGATCCTGGCCTTTGCCCGCCGACTGGCGCCCACTCGCGCGATTCGCTCTGGCGTGAGTCTGGCCAATCTGGGTTACGCATTGCCCGGTTCGGTGTTGGCGGTGTCGATCATGCTGGCCTTCAGTTATCTGGATCGCGAGTTGGTCATCCCGCTTTCCAGCTGGCTCGGCGGCGCGGGCAAACCCTTGCTGCTCGGCAGTCTGGCGGCGTTGCTGTTGGCGTATCTGGTGCGCTTCATTGCCGTGGCTTACGGGCCGCTGGAAAACAGTCTGGCGCGCATTCGTCCTTCCCTGCCTGAAGCCGCACGAAGTCTCGGCGTCAGCGGGCCGCGACTGTTTTTCAAGGTTTACCTGCCATTGCTGGTGCCGGGCGCTTTGAGCGCTGCATTGCTGGTGTTTGTGGATGTACTCAAAGAGATGCCTGCAACCTTGCTGATGCGTCCATTCGGATGGGACACCTTGGCGGTACGAATTTTCGAAATGACCAGCGAAGGCGAATGGGCCCGGGCTGCACTACCGGCGCTGACGCTGGTGCTGGTGGGGCTGTTGCCAGTCATCGGGTTAATCCGACGTTCAGCCCGTCAACCGGGGTAGGTGCGGGTCTACCCTCATGCGGCTACAATGCGCCGCAATCGGTGCGGTCTGTCAGACTGTTCGCATGCTGTGATCTGCTTTAACCCCCTGAATCATGGGGGCATGCCAGCGTCATGCCTGTCCGCATCTTCGCCACGCCCGGAAGGAGAAACCCATGGGACAGCGTACGCCGCTCTTTGACCTGCATCTCGCTCTCGGCGCGAAAATGGTCGATTTTGGTGGTTGGGACATGCCTCTGCATTACGGCTCGCAAGTCGAGGAACACCATCAAGTGCGCCGCGACTGCGGTGTGTTCGATGTCTCTCACATGCATGTGATCGATGTCGCCGGTAGCCAGGCGCACATCTGGCTGCAATATCTGCTCGCCAACGACGTGGCCCGACTGCAAAGCCCGGGCCGCGCGTTGTACAGCGCGATGCTCAATAACGATGGCCGGGTGATCGACGACATGATCGTCTACCTCACCGACAGCGGTTATCGTCTGGTGGTCAACGCCGCTACCGGTGGCAAGGATCTCGCCTGGATGCAGGCTCATCTGCACGACTTCGATGTTCAGCTGAGCGCGCATCCTGAACTGGCCTTGCTGGCCATTCAGGGCCCGCACGCGCGCAGCAAAATCGCCGAGCTGGTGCCCAACGCCCGCGCCGAACTGATTCGCCAACTCAAGCCGTTCGAAGGCTGCCAGGAAGGCGACTGGTTCATTGCCCGCACGGGCTACACTGGCGAAGACGGTCTGGAAATCATTCTGCCCGCCGTGCAGGCGCCGAGCTTCTTCAATGATCTGGTCGGCGCTGGCATTTCGCCTATCGGCCTCGGCGCGCGCGACACGTTGCGTCTTGAAGCCGGGATGAACCTGTACGGGCAGGACATCGACGAGAATGTCTCGCCGCTGGTCTCCAACATGGCCTGGACCATCGCCTGGGAGCCCGCTGCGCGGCAGTTCATCGGCCGCGCGGCGCTGGAAGCCGAGCGGGATGCGGGCGTTGCGTCGAAACTTGTGGGTCTGGTGCTGGAAGAGCGCGGCGTTTTGCGCGCCCATCAAGTGGTGCGCATCGCAGAAATTGGCGAAGGAGAGATCACCAGTGGTAGTTTCTCTCCTACGCTAAGCAAGTCGATTGCCTTAGCGCGTGTTCCGATGGCGACTGCTGACCGGGCCGAAGTGGAAATCCGCGGCAAGTGGTATCCGGTTCGCGTGGTCAAGCCTGCGTTCGTGCGTCATGGCAAAACCCTGATCTAACTTTCCTGGCGGGTTTTCCGCTGACTCGATGTAGAGGATGACTAAATGAGCAATATTCCCGCCGAACTGCGTTTTGCTGAAAGCCACGAATGGGCAAAAAAAGAAGGTGATCTGATTGTGGTCGGCATTTCCGATCACGCTCAGGAAGCGCTGGGTGACGTGGTGTTCGTTGAACTGCCGGAAATCGGCAAAGTGTTCGCCGCCGGTGATGCCGCAGGTGTTGTCGAGTCGGTTAAAGCGGCTTCGGATATCTATTCGCCCGTGGCTGGCGAAGTGGTTGAAGTCAACGAAGCCCTGGGTTCCGAACCTGAAGCGCTGAACAACACGCCGTACGAGTCCTGGATCTTCAAGGTCAAGCCAAGCGCTGCCGATGCTGACCTGGCCAACTTGCTGGACGCTGCTGGTTACAAGGCAGCCATTGGCGAATAAGCCAGAAGTTTGATTCAAAAAAAATGCCGCTCATTGAGCGGCATTTTTTATTGCATCTGCGCTTACTGGTTATCGGCAACCAGATTCTTCGCGAGGATAGCGTTGGCGAGATCCATGTCGGTCGCTTTCAGGCCTGGATTATCAATACGCGCCTGTTGAATCGCTGCTTCCAGGAACGGGCCACGAATGCCGCCTTCGCTGGCGACGAAGCTGCCGGCGTCGTCTTGAGCGGCGATGATCAGCTTGTGATCCTTGAACGTCAGATAGGTAGAACCGGTGGTGGCGCCCGAGGAAATCACATCACGCCAGAACCCCGCGTCAGCCATTGCTGAACCAACCGGGAGAGAAAGCAAAGCGAACGTGGCGACAGTAAGCTTGAGACGCATGGTGGGGATACTCCAACTATGGATGTTCTGAAACCGTTGGATAGGTGAAGTGAGGTGGTAGTTCCATTTCGGCATCGCATAGCCTGTGGGAGCAAGCTTGCTTGCGAAGGCAATATCCCGGATCCGAATGCCTCTTTGGATGTACGGACCTCTTCGCGAGCAAGCTCGCTCCCACTAAAATGGCTCTTAAATCGCCTCAACCCGCAAAATCGCCCCATCCTGACCAACCACCCGCACCTGACTGCCCACCGCGGTGTCCGGGCCGGTCACGATCCACACGCCATCGCCGACCTTGATCTTGCCGCGTCCGTCGATGATTGCGTCATGCACCATGAACGTTCGACCGATCAGCTCCTGGCCGCGCATGTTCAGGCCAGGCTGATCGGAAGGGCGCAATACGCTGCGTTGTCGCCGCCACCAATACACTGCCGTGAGCACTGAAAGCAGGGCGAACAGCAGGAACTGCACGGTCCAGGGCATGTGCGGAAACACGAACGTCAGGATGCCGACGGCCGCAGCGGCGACGCCGATCCACAGCAGATAACCGCCCGCGCCGAACACCTCCAGAATCAACAGCACCGTGCCCAGCCCCAGCCAATCCCAGAACGACAGGTTTTGCAGGAATTCCCACATGATCGCGCCTCAGGTCTTCTTGCCGTCGAATGTGGCTTTGACGATCTCGCCGATACCGCCGACCGCGCCGATCACCTGGCTCGCTTCGAGTGGCATGAGGATGACCTTGCTGTTGTTGGCCGACGCCAGCTTGCCCAGCGCATCGATGTACTTCTGGGCGACGAAGTAGTTGATGGCCTGCACGTTACCGCCAGCGATTGCGTCGGATACCACTTGCGTGGCGCGTGCTTCGGCTTCGGCTTGACGTTCCCGCGCTTCGGACTCCAGAAACGCTGCCTGACGACCGCCTTCGGCTTCCAGAATCTGTGCCTGCTTCTTGCCTTCGGCAGTGAGAATCGCGGCGGCGCGCAGGCCTTCGGCTTCAAGAATCTGCGCGCGCTTGATCCGCTCGGCTTTCATCTGCCCGGACATCGCCGCCATCAGATCGGCAGGCGGGCTGATGTCCTTGATTTCGATCCGCGTGATCTTGATGCCCCACGGCGCAGTGGCTTCATCAACAGTGCGCAGCAGCTTTTCATTGATGTTGTCGCGTTGGCTGAGCATCGCATCCAGCTCCATGGAACCGAGCACGGTGCGAATGTTGGTCTGCAACAGATTGCGGATGGCATGTTCGAGGTTGTTCACCTCATAAGCGGCCTGCGCGGTATTGACCACCTGGAAGAAACACACCGCATCGATCTGCACCGTGGCGTTGTCAGCGGTGATGACTTCCTGGGGCGGAATATCCAGCACGCTTTCCATGACGTTGATCTTGCGCCCGATGCGATCCATCACTGGCACGATGATATTCAGGCCCGGTTTGAGCGTGTTGGTATATCGGCCGAAGCGTTCCACGGTCCATTGATAGCCTTGCGGCACAACCTTGAACCCCATGAAGACGATGGCAATCGCCAGGCCGACAAACAGCAGGACTACAGTACCGATTTGCATAACATTTCCCTGTTTTAGCGAGGTTTCAAAACCTTGTAATTGGATGGACTCGCCCAAGCCGAGGCGTCTGTAGCGCCACGGTGGCATTCTTAAGAAGCCAACGACAGCGAGGGCGAGTCCATGAAAAAGCATACGACCAAACGTAACTCCCTGTCTTCAGCCGACGTGTCGGCTTGTTCGACAGTGGCGGTAGATCTTGCCAAGAATGTGTTCCAGGTGGCCGGGGAAGATGCCCTTGGTCAGGTTATTTACGAAGCTCGAATCAAATCACGTGAAGCCTTTCTGGGGTTCCTCCACAAGCTGCCGGCCGGCGTGACGGTGCTGATGGAAACTGGCCCTGGCGCGCAGGCATGGGCGCGATTGCT
>NZ_JAFCXH010000031.1:0-60622 GCF_049898225.1 Pseudomonas sp. DSP3-2-3
AGCCTCTGCCTCGTTCAAGAAAGGCTTCGATGGCGGACAGCTTGAATTGTGTTGTGTACTTGCTCATGAAAAACACCCCAGAGGTTGGATGGGTGTCCAACTTTTGGGGTGCACTTCAGCATGCATCGCACACAGACCTCGTGGGAGCGTTCGGAGGTTACGACGGCCGCGAAGAGGTGGGTCAGACAGACCGCTAGCGCAGCCTCGCGCTGCTCGGAAGCTCCCACAAAAGCATGCATCGGACACAGACCTCGTGGGAGCGCTCGGAGGTTACGACGGCCGCGAAGAGGTGGGTCAGACAGACCGCTAGCGCAGCCTCGCGCTGCTCGGAAGCTCCCACAAAAGCATGCATCGCACACAGACCTCGTGGGAGCGCTCGGAGGTTACGACGGCCGCGAAGCGGTGGGTCAGACAGACCGCTATCGCAGCCTCGCGCTGCTCGGAAGCTCCCACATTATTGGTGTGTCCAGTCCTACAGATCACTCATACCGCAACGCATGCGCCGGCTGGATCTGCGCCGCGCGCCAGGCTGGGTACACCGTGGCCAGGAAGCTCAGGATGAACCCGGCGCTGCAGATCAGCAGCACGTCGCCGCCTTGCAGTTCCGAAGGCAGGTTGTTGATGAAGTACACATCGGAACTGAAGATGTGCTGGCCGCTGACCCGCTCCAGCCAGCCCACCAGGCTGCTGACGTTGATGGCAGCGATTACGCCAAGTACGCCGCCGATCAAGGTGCCGACGATACCGATCACCGTGCCTTGCACGACGAAGATCGCCATGATCTGCCCCGGGGTGGCGCCAAGGGTGCGCAGGATCGCGATGTCCGCACCCTTGTCGTTCACCACCATGATCAGCGTCGCGATGATGTTGAACGCGGCCACGGCGACGATCATCAGCAACAGCAGACCGATCATGGTCTTTTCCATTTTCATGGCACTGAACAGACTGCCCTGGGTGTGAGTCCAGTCGTCGGCACGATAATCGGCGCCCAGCCCGGTGGCGATCTGGCTGGACACTTGCGGCGCGGTGTACAAATCTTTCAGGGCCAGACGCACGCCCTGCACCTGATTGGGCTGCCAGCGTTGCATCTGCGCCGCATCGGCCACGTTGATCAACGCCATGGAGCCGTCGAGTTCGGCACCGACCTTGAACACGCCGACCACCATCAGGCGTTGCAGACGCGGGGTGATGCCGCCCGGCGCGTTGCTGATTTCAGGGACGATCAGGGTCAGCTTGTCGCCGACGTTGAGGCGAAAGCGCCGCGCGGTCAGCTCGCCGAGGACCACGCCGAACTCACCGGCCTTCAGGTCTTCGAGTTTGCCTTGCACGATGTGCTGCGCAACGATGGAGACTTCGTGCTCCAGCGCCGGATCAACGCCGCTGATTTGAATCGGCTGCATCGAGCCTTTATAGGACAGCATGCCTTCCATTTCCGTAAACGGCACGGCGGCGGTCACTTCCGGGTTCTTCATGGCCGCGGCAGCGACCGGTTTCCAGTCGTCCAGCGGCGTCACGCCAGCGATGACCGCGTGGGGCACCATGCCAAGAATCCGCGAGCTCATTTCACGCTGGAAGCCATTCATCACCGACAGCACGACGATCATCGCCAGCACGCCCAGCGCGAGGCCGATCATCGAGGTCATGGAAATGAACGAGACAAATCGGTTGCGGCGCTTGGCACGGGTGTAGCGCGCGCCTATGAAAATCGATAACGGTCGGAACATTCGAATAACACCGTAGCAAAAAATGCCGCAGAAAAAGTGACCCGGCGCGCTGAGCTGCGCCGGGTTGCGCGATCAGGCGGCGACCAGGTGGCCGTCTTCCAGACGCAACACGCGATCCATCTGCCGCGCCAGGCTCATGTCGTGGGTCACCACCAGAAACGCGGTGCGCGACGAGGTGCTCAACTCCAGCATCAAATCCTGAATACCTTGGGCGGTGTGATGGTCGAGGTTACCGGTCGGCTCATCGAGCATCACCAGCCCCGGCTGGTTGACCAGCGCACGGGCAATCGCCACGCGCTGCCGCTCACCGCCGGACAATTCCGAAGGCTTGTGCTGCAAACGATGCCCCAGGCCGACCCGTTCCAGCAGCGCCGTGGCGCGTTTGCGAGCCTCTGCAATGGCGGTCTTGCCGATCAACAACGGCATGCAGACGTTTTCCAGCGCAGTGAACTCGGGCAGCAAGTGGTGAAACTGGTAGACGAAACCCAGCGAGCGGTTACGCAACAGGCCACGGGCTTTTTCACCCAGCGCCGAAAGTTCTTCCCCGGCCAGCCAGACACTGCCGGTGGACGGCGTATCCAGCCCGCCGAGCATGTTCAGCAAAGTACTCTTGCCGGAACCGGAACTGCCGACAATGGCGACGCGCTCACCCGGAAACAGCTCAAGCTGCAGGTTGGCCAGCACCACCACCGATTCCGGACCTTCCTCGTAGGATTTGCCCAGGTTGCGGCAACTCAAAACTGCTTTATCACTCATGCCCGACTCACTCATAACGTAACGCCTCCGCCGGCTGCGTGCGCGCTGCGCGCCAGGCCGGGTACAAGGTGGCGAGAAAACTCAGGATCAATGCGGCGCCGCAGACCAGCAACACATCTTCGGCCAATAACTGCGATGGCAGGTAGTCGATGAAGTACACGTCGGCATTGAGAAACTTGTGGCCGATCAGGCCTTCGAGAGCGGAAATCGCAGCACTGACGTTCAGCGCGGCAAAAATCCCCAGCACGGCGCCAATGAGCGTCCCGACCACACCGATCACGGTGCCCTGCACCATGAAGATCGCCATGATCTGCCCCGGCGTGGAGCCCAGAGTACGCAGGATGGCGATATCGCCCTTCTTGTCATTCACCACCATGACCAGCGTGGAAATGATGTTGAATGCAGCGACGGCAACGATCAGCAACAGCAGCAGGCCGATCATGGCTTTTTCCATGCGGATCGCCTGATACAGATTGCCGTGGGTGCGCGTCCAGTCACGGGCGTAATACTGGTGTTCGCCGAGGGTTTGCGCGATCTCGTAAGCGGTGCGCGGCGCCTTGAACAGGTCGTCGAACTTGAGGCGCAGACCTTGCACTTGCTCGGGCTTCCAGCGATGCAGCCTGGCAATGTCATCCAGATTGGTCAGGCCCAGATAGCCGTCCAGTTCGCCAGCGCCGACATGAAAAATGCCGACTACCGTGAAGCGCTTCATGCGCGGAAACATACCGGCCGGTGTCACCGTGACTTCCGGTGCAACGAAGGTCAGCTTGTCGCCCATCTTCACGCCCAGCTTGGTCGCGGCCTTGTCGCCGATGACGATGCCGAAGCTGCCGGGGGCCAGATCATCGAGTTTGCCCTCCTTCATGAAGTTATCGATGATCGAAACTTTACGTTCCTGAACCGGGTCGATGGCATTGAGCAAGACTTTTTGCACGTTGCCATTACTGGTCAGCAGGCCCTGCATCTGGGTGAACGGCGCAACGGCCAGCACCTGAGGATTGCGCTTGACCTTGTCGGCCAGGGCTTTCCAGTCAGTGATGGGCTCGGCGGACTCGATGGTCGCGTGGGGCACCATGCCAAGGACGCGGGTACGCATTTCGTGATCGAAACCGTTCATGACCGATAACACGACTATCATCACCACTACGCCAAGGGCGAGGCCGATCATGGAAGTCAGCGAAATAAAGGAGACGAAATGGTTACGGCGTTTCGCACGGGTATAACGCGTGCCGATGAATACAAAAAGAGGTCTGAACATTTAGGGACTTGTTCGGAGGAATGGGAACGTCCTTGTGGCGGGTCCTGGCGGGCAGCTCTACACTCGAAAACACTCCAAGCACTGCGAGCAACCACTATGACAACCGCCGCTACCATGGGTTCGCCATGTCGACATTAGATGAAGAAGAACGCCGCGAATACTACCGTATCGAGGACAGCGTCGCACTGGAAATTAACCACTTGACCGGTGCCGATAGCGCCGACCTGAAGGCCATGCGCGAGACCTCGGGCCTCTTCGAACTGCTCAGCGAACTGCACGTCAATGAGTTTGAATCCCAGCATTTGTTGCGCCAACTGGACGAGCGTGACCGGGTGTTGAGCAGCCTGCTCAAATCGCTGAGCAAGCGCATCGACCTGCTCGGTCAGGTGGTCGCGCAAACGGCGCTCGCCAAGCTGGGCGCCCCGCAGCCCGTGATCATTTCCGAAGGCGGCGTGCAATTTTCCTCGCCGCAGGCGTACCCGGTCGATGCGCAACTGTCGATCAAAATGGTCCTCATGCCCCAGGCTTCGGCACTGATGCTGCACGCCAAGGTCACCCATTGCGATGCCTTGGCGGGCGGTGAATTCGACGTTGGCACCGAGTTTATCGAGCTGCCTGACTCGCAACGTCAGCTGCTCGCCCGATACATTTTGCAACGACAAGCCCAGCAGCGACGCCAGGCCCTTGAGCAACAGGAATTGCCTGACGCCTGATCGCGGAACATTCTGCCCATTTTCCAGATAGACCTGACTGCACTCGCAGCAAGAACGACGCCTTAGAGGCCACCAGGAGTAAACGTGACCCTTATTTACGGCCACCGCGGCGCCAAAGGCGAAGCACCGGAAAACACCCTGACCAGTTTCCAGGAATGCCTCAAGCACGGCGTGCGCCGTTGCGAACTGGATTTGCACTTGTCCCGTGACGGCGAGTTGATGGTCATTCACGATCCAACCCTCAAACGCACCACTGACCGACGCGGCAAGGTCAACGAACATTTGGCAGCGGATCTGGTGACTTATGATGCGCGCAAGGGCGGCCCGGGCTGGGTCAATCCTTGTCCGATTCCGACCCTCGCAGCACTGTTCGAGAAATGCGATTTCGAGCATTGGCAGCTGGAAGTCAAAAGCGCTTCGCGGACCCGTGCGGCCACAACGGTGCTGGCGATCCGCGAACTTGCGCAACGCCATGGCCTGCTGGACAAGATCACCATCACGTCGAGTTCACGGGAAGTCTTGCGTGCGGCCCTGGATCTGACGCCGGATATCGCGCGCGGGCTGGTTGCCGAATATGCCTGGCTGGACCCGTTGAAGGTCGCGCAAAGCTATGGCTGCGAGATTCTCGCGCTGAACTGGACGCTGTGCACCCCGGAGCGCCTGAAGAAAGCCCAGAATCAGGGTTTGCATGTGTCGGTCTGGACAGTCAACGAACCCGCGCTGATGCGCAGGCTCGCCGACTTCGGCGTAGACAGCCTGATTACAGACTTTCCCGGTTTGGCCAGCGCCACGCTCGGGAATTACTGAAATCGGTCTCCCCGGCCGGCTCAGGCCACCGGCCGGAGTCGCTTAAAAAAGCCGGTTGAGGCCATCGTAAGCAGCGACCCGATAGGCTTCGGCCATGGTCGGGTAGTTGAACGTGGTGTTGACGAAATACTTCATGGTGTTGGCTTCGCCGGGCTGGTTCATGATTGCCTGGCCGATGTGAACAATTTCGGACGCCTGGTCACCGAAGCAATGCACGCCGAGCACTTCCAGGGTTTCACGGTGAAACAGGATTTTCAGCATGCCGACCCGCTCGCCGGAAATCTGCGCCCGTGCCATCCCTTTGAAGAATGCCTTGCCCACTTCGTACGGCACCTTGGCCTGGGTCAGCTCGTGTTCGTTCTTGCCGATGGAGCTGATCTCCGGAATCGTGTAGATCCCGGTAGGCACGTCATTCACGTAACGCCAACTGCCGTTATCCACCACGCTGCCGGCCGCTGAACGACCCTGGTCGTACGCAGCACTGGCCAGGCTCGGCCAGCCAATCACATCGCCTGCGCCATAGATGTTCTGCACGCTGGTGCGATAGTTGTCGTCGACTTCGATCTGACCACGGCCGTTGGCCTTGATGCCAACGTTCTCCAGGCCCAGCTTGTCGGTGTTGCCGGTACGGCCGTTACACCAGAGCAAGGCATCGGCCTTGATCTTCTTGCCGGATTTGAGGTGCAGGATCACGCCGTTATCCAGGCCTTCGACCTTTTCATACTCTTCGTTGTGGCGAACCATCACATTGTTGTTGCTGAAGTGATAACTCAACGCCTGGGAAATTTCCGAATCCAGGAAGCTCAGCAACTGGTCGCGGTTATCCACCAGCTCGACCATCACGCCCAGCCCACTGAAGATCGAGGCGTATTCACAGCCGATGACACCGGCGCCATAGATGATCAGCTTGCGCGGCGTGTGGCCGAGGCTGAGGATGGTGTCGCTGTCGTAGATACGCTTGTGGGAAAAGTCGATGTCGGCTGGACGATAAGGTCGCGAACCGGTAGCGATAATGATCTGGTTGGCGACGAGTTTTTCCACGACGCCGTTGGAGCACACCACATCGATGCTGCGTTCGTCAGAGAAACTGCCGGTGCCGAAGAACACATCGACGCGGTTGCGCGCGTAGTAGCCAGTGCGTGACGAAACTTGCTTGGCGATGACGATTTCAGCGTTTTTCAACACATCCGGAAACGAAAACCAGCGCGGCTCGCCAATGGCCCGGAACATCGGGTTGGTGTTGAAGTGGATGATCTGCTTGACCGAATGACGCAATGCCTTGGACGGGATGGTTCCCAGGTGAGTGCAATTGCCGCCGACCTGCCGACGGCTATCGACCATCGCAACCTTGCGCCCCGCCTTGGCGGCATTCATTGCCGCGCCTTCTCCAGCAGGGCCGGAACCCAGTACCACTACGTCGTAGTTGTAGACAGCCATGCGTACTCCTTAGAACAGGCCGAGCTGCCACTCTGGCAGTTCTGGCTAAATCACATCGCGGCCAGCGACATGAAGGATCGAAACTCGGGGCGCAGTCTAAACCTGCGCCGAGGCGGGGAACATTAACCCTTGGTCGCGTCGTTAGCCAATTTTGTCGGCACTTCATCACCTTCAGTCAACTGATCGAAGGCGCGATTGCTGCGAATGATAAAGCCCTTGTCGTCGCGAATCACAAAAAAAGCAGCGATATGGTGTTGTTCGGCGTAATCCCAACCGCGTTCCGGGCCGAGAATCAGCAGCAACGTCGACAGCCCATCAGCCATCAGCGCCGAAGGGTGCATGACGGTGACCGACGCCAACGCATGCTCCACAGGCGCCCCGGTCAGCGCATCCAGAGTGTGAGAGTAGCGATGACCATCGCGCAGGAAATACTTGCGGTAGTCACCGGACGTGGAAACCCCATAACCATCAAGGGCGATGACGCGCTGTGCAATCCGCTGATCATCCCGGGGTTCTTCCAGCGCGATATGCCAAGGCGAGCCGTCGGGTTTTTTGCCCACGGCCTTGAGCTCGCCTGTGGCCTCGACCAGGTAATCCTTGATACCCAGGGCTTGAATTCGAGCACTGATCCGGTCAACTGCATATCCGGCCGCGATGCTGTTGAAGTCGACCTCCACCGCCGCGTCCTTGCACAAACGCTGGCCCTCGATGCGCAAGTGCTGATGACCGACGCGCAGCCGCGCCTGGGCCAATTGGCCAGCGTCAGGCACTTCTTCACCTCGGGATTGCGGGCCGAAGCCCCATAGATTCAGCAAAGGCTCGACGGTCAGGTCGTACCGTCCTTCACTGGTCCGGGACAACTGCTCGCCGAGACGAACCAGTTGCAGAACCGGTTCCGGCATTGCCTGGCAGCTATCGGCGGGCAAGGCGTTGAAGAGCTCGATGTCCGAATCACTGCGCCAGGTGGACATTTGCCGGTCGACTTCGGCCAGTATCGCCTGAACTTCGGGCTGCACCGCGCCAACGCCGGGCTGATCGGCACGACGCACATAGCTGACCGAATACGTGCTGCCCATGGTCGGCCCGCCAAAACTTTCCAGCCGGGAGCCATCCGTCCCTGGATCAGCTCCTGAATCACAACCCGCCAGGCCAGCTGACAACAATCCGAATGCACAACCGCGCAGCCAATCCAGTTTCCGCAAGTTCAAGAGACCGCCCTGTTCAACGAAACGATATGAGATCGAAAAAGGCCAGGAGCGAGCCTTGCCCACAGATGTGCGGACAAGGCCTGCCCACGGATCAGCGCGTCAGCACCAGAAACAACCGTTGCGCCACCTCCCCGCTGATTGTGCTGCGATAAATGTTGACCACTTCCCGGTTGTTTTTTGCGACATGGACCAGCGTCTTGTAGCCGAGCAGACGCTGATCCGGCAGTTTCAAGTGGGCCGCAGTGTAGGACTGGGCATCCGCATCTTCGGCGCCGTAATGAAAATGCGCCCACCACAACAGCTGATTGTCCCTGTCACGCAGAGAGTACTCCTGAATAAAATCATCACGCTTGCTTCCGGACATGTTCTTGCGGCCATCAACGCGGGCAATATTGACTTCATTTTGCCGATGCAAATAGCTGACACGTGCAGCGGTTGGCGGCTGCATCTTGATCATTGTGACGCGAAGATTCCTGCCTTCACTGATCAACCGGGCGGCTGCCGTACGCAAATCACTCACTGCCTGGGTCAATTGCGACGAGATTGGCACCGGTGTTCGGGCATCGCTTGCGCTTTGCGCCATTTGCTCGGCAAGAGCGGTGAGTTTTTGCGCCTTGAAAACCAGGATGTCTTCGATGTCTTCAGGTTCGTATGCACGCGTGGATTGCTGACGAGCCACGGCAATTGAACGCTCGACACCGTCCAGCAGGACCTGAGCCTGCTTCTTCAGCTCGCCCGGTGCCGGCAACACGGGTTTGGGCGCTGGCGCCGACTCGGCAGGCAGTATCGTCTCGATTTCCACCCAATCACCATCGGCATGCTGATGCCAGGAAGTGATCACTTCATCGGTCAGCGGATTGGTGACGTCAACCACCGGCTCGGGCGAATCGCTGTCGCCTTCGCGCAGACGCCCGACGAACGCGCGATGGTCTCGGGTCCTGACAATCCTCTTGTTGGTCTGCGCCACCCGAGGCACTCGCTCAACCACTGCCGCAGCAGGCTCCAGATGCTCCTGGATCAACCCGGTCAGGCGGCTTTCGGTCGATTCGCGCAGCGCCTTGATCTGATCGAGAAACTGCTCGAAGTACACGCCCTGATCTACGGCCAGTCCAGCTGACTCGACGTAACCTGCCTTATCCAGGGCTTTGTCTTGCTCGCGCAACGCATTTTCGAGAACCGCAATCTGCTCCTCTACCGAGTATGCATTGGGTTTATCCAGCTCGGCCTGGGAAATGAGTGCGCCATGCAGAGCCTTGTCCACGCGCAGCCCCTTCAGCATCTTCAGCTCATCAACGTCCAGAATGCTGGTCTTGCTGAAACTCAGTTCCAGCGTCGCCATCATTCGCTGCGTCTTCCATTGCATGGCGGTAAGCAGCTTGAGCCGGTCAGGGTTCATAATCTCGCTACGCCACGATTCCTCGCCGACCTTGGGTACCTTGCGCAACCTGGACAATAGCGATTCATGCATCTGTGACCAATGCACGCCCCGCTCCTGATTGGCCAGCAGTTGTCTGAACATGTCCATATAGGCGTCGACGTTGGCCGCGACTACAACGTCTTTGCCCGTACTCAGTCGCAGCTTCTCCATGGACCCTCGGGCTATATTGATATTTTCCTCCAATAGCCGGGATTCAAGGCACGCCAACTGAGCCAGCAGATGCTCCAACTCTTCAGCCTCTTCCCTTTCCGAAGGGCGGTTTCCCGGCCTGCGTTGCTGCCACAGTTCCAGACGCTGCTCCACAACATCCACCAACTCACGCAAGTCGCTGTCACAGCGGATGAGAAATAGCGTTCGCACCTCGCCCTTGGCTGTCTTCAACTGGTGGTGATAGCCGACGATTCTCTCGAACAGGGCAAGCTCCCGCGTTACCAGCGCCGCCGCACCCTCGGCAATCCGGGACGAATTGGCAGCATTTTCCTCGGCCAGTTTACGCAAGGTCTTTTTCGGGCCGCCGCCACGCAAACGCAAGCCGAGATCGAAGCGCCAGTGTTCTGCGTCCTGCACCAGACGTGGTCCACTGGATGATGGGTCGTTGGGACGCACAACGAGTACGCCCTCTTCATCAACGATCACGCGGAACAGATCGGTATCGACCCAGACCAGCCATTCATCTTTATAGGCATAGAGCCCGGAATAGCGCCCACTGGTCATTTTTTGCCCGAGAGCCGGGTGAGGCCAGTATTTGAACCGTGCCAGCTGCCTGTTTTGTCGCTCGGTGAGTCGATTGACCGGACGGGACCAGGAGAAATCCAGATAGGTTGGCGCATCGGCCAGCAATGCATTCCCATGCGGCGCAGCCTGATGAACGACGACCGGGTCAGAGGGCCTGGACTCCGCCAACAGATGTGTGGCCGCAGGCAACCTCCAACGCGCCGCGCCGCGCCGGGCAAGACCGTGATGCAGCAGCAACAACGAAATATTGAGCAGCAGATCGGCGAGCATTGCCGAGCGTACCCGGGCATCAGCTGTAGTGGGTGTGTTGAGCATCTGATTGACCCCGGACAACAATTGACCGAGCCACAATGCATTGGCGACTGAACCGCCAACCAGCGGCAGCAACGTGCTGAGCAACAGCCAGCCGCCTTCCTTCAGCGTCATCCAGCGGCTTTGCGCATTGGAAATCGCGCTGCGATCCGCCAACTCGATCAGTGCTCGGGCGTTGGCGCTGAACAGCGTGCTTAAAATATCTTCGCGGACCCAATCGGTATCCAGCACCGCCGCCTGAGGACGTTCCAATGGCGCGAACTCGGAACCGAGGCCAAATCGGAGAATATGTGGTTCGACGAAACCGCCGTTGGCATAAATCGGACGTGCAGCGTCACTCAGCCAGGCCAGGACGGTGTTCTGCAATGTGCCGGGTTGCGTTATGGCCGCAAGCAGCGCCGACCAACCCGGAAACTCGGTCAGGGTGGCGCGGGCCAGAGGCTGATAGAGCACGTACGGGCCGGCAGTGGTGTCGGCGGGTCCGATGACAAATGTATTAGCGACGACATCAGCGCTCTGCCCGTGAGCGCGAACGAATGCCAATGGACGCAAAACGATGGGCTGGGCGCCCATTCTGCGCTCGGTCACAAGCGGTTTCATGATGGCGTCAACCATATGCCAGGCAGGCAGACTCAACTGCCCTTTGATCTTCTGCTCCAGCGCCAGCAGTGGCAGTTGCAGTCGCAGCTGATCGGCAAACAAGCGCTGCCGCCGCAGCGCTTCGGCTGTATCGGTGACCAGATAGTGCTTGAGCAAGTCTGGATAAACCTGACCGATATCAGCACGTGTGACGAGCTGCTTCAGGTAGTCGGCGTTCATCCAGGCCGGCAATTCCCCTGAATCGGTGCGATCCAGCGTGATGTTCCCGGCGGGCAAGCCCGCTAGATTTTCCAGGGCGAATTCGGGGAGCGTCATGTAAACCGGTTCAATACTGCCTACTGCAAACGGCTGACCACCACCCGGAACCGTCTCGGCCACGACCTTATCAATCCGTACCTGAACCTGCCCGACGGAAAAATCCACGGCATCTGGGTGATCCTTGCGGATCTCCTGCGTCAATGCGGTGCTGGCAAACTCAAGAATCGGCGGCAGATCGTCATCAAAGGATTTGCCGTTGGCCCGCTGCTGGGTAACCGCCAGAGCAGTGAGCAGGCGGCTGTAATCAGTACGATCAACCTGCGATGCGGTTTTCAGCCAAGACGGTAGACGGTCAATGCTCACCAGCGGCGGATTCGTCCGCTCTGGTTCAGGCTTGAACCAACCGCTGACGTCGGTTAGCGCTGCCAGTGACTGCTCCAGGCTGCCGAGGTCATATGAATGGTCGCTCTTGAGGCGCTGTATCTCAGCAAGCTGGCTTTCGAGAAGCGCCTGGGTCAGCACGTCGAAGATGTCGTCCTCTGGCTCGTAGGCCGTCCATTGCACTTCGCGGACCACGTGCTGTACCGCTGACAGTTGCGCGAGACTCTGCTCCCATGCCGGTAGCGAGGGCCAGGCTTCGCAGCGTCCCGACAACCCATACACGAGGACTCGCTCGCCACTGAAAATCACCAAGGCGGGCAGCAGCACGCTGCCGGCCGCTTGCTCCCCTGTCTGTAGCTGAACAACGCAGACCCTAGGTGAAGAGGCGCGTACCAACGTCAGCTGTCGGTCGAGTCTCAATGGAAAAAGGGTGATGTCCCGCAGCACCTGTCGACTTTCGGCATCAGCAGGTTGCGGGGGAGTTGTGTCCAGCATGTCGATGATTTGCTGCCTGACTCGCTCCGCCAACCAGCCCCAGCGATTCTGGCAGCCAGGACTGTCGTTGGCGCAGTTGTGCCAGTAATCCACCAGGGCCTGTTTGTAAGACTCGAACAAGCCCAGGGCCAGCCGATCCATGAGGGCGCCGACCTGCTCGATATCTACCGGCAGTGGCGTGGCGGCTTCTGATCGGGACAGCAGCGTGGTCTGCTCCGCACGCCAGTTCACGGTGGATTGCGCGGCGAAATGATCCAGCAGGCAATCGGTAAGGTTTTTTGCCGCATGCGCGACGGCTGCAACTTCCGGATCGATGAGCAGCGTCGGATACAGCTCGCGCAACCCGTCACTCAAAGCGGCGGTGACGACGCTGCGCAGCGTGGGACGGCTGGCAAAGTGTTCTGCAACATCTAAGGCAATAGTCATGAGATTCCAGCTTGCTTGTGAATGACCACCCACCAGGGCCTGAGGCCGTGGGCAATTTCACAGAAGCTAAACCCATCGGCGGGCGCGGTGCGCGCTAAACAAATACCGCATCGCGCGGCGCCAAAACCGTGGTTTGAAAATGCGCGATGCAGGGCGGATGGTTGTCATTGCAGGCCAATACACATATTGTTACAAATATGCTTCGCGTGCAGGCAGGAGCCTTGGCCGGTGCAAACAGGACATAAATACAACGGATCCCCTAGAAATAAAGCCTAAGCGAGTAATTCCAATGGCCTCCAATACAGGCAAGGGCAAGGCGATTTTTCGCGTTGTCAGCGGCAACTTCCTTGAAATGTTCGACTTCATGGTCTACGGCTTCTACGCCACGGCCATCGCCAAAACCTTCTTCCCAACCGACAGTGCATTCGCCTCCCTGATGCTTTCGCTGGCAACCTTTGGTGCCGGCTTCCTCATGCGCCCGCTGGGGGCAATCTTTCTCGGTGCCTACATCGACCGTCACGGCCGCAAAAAAGGTCTGGTGGTTACCCTGGCAATGATGGCCATGGGCACCGTGCTGATTGCCTGCGTTCCGGGTTACGCAACGCTTGGCGTCGCGGCACCTCTGTTAGTCCTGCTGGGTCGTTTGCTGCAAGGTTTCTCGGCTGGCGTGGAACTGGGTGGTGTTTCGGTGTACCTGGCGGAAATCTCCACGCCGGGTCGCAAGGGCTTTTTCGTCAGCTGGCAGTCCGCAAGCCAGCAGGCAGCGGTGGTGTTCGCCGGTCTGCTGGGCGTGGGTTTAAATCACTGGCTCAGCCCTGAGCAAATGGGTGAATGGGGCTGGCGCGTGCCGTTCCTGATTGGCTGCCTGATCGTTCCGGTGATTTTCGTGATCCGCCGCTCAATGGAAGAAACCCCGGAATTCCAGGCTCGCACCCATCGACCTACCCTGAGCGAAGTGGTGCGTTCCATCGGCCAGAACTTCGGACTGGTGATAGGCGGCATGGCGCTGGTGATCATGACCACGGTTTCGTTCTACCTGATCACCGCCTATACGCCGACCTTCGGTAAAAACGAACTGCACCTGTCCGACCTCGACAGCTTGATCGTGACCGTGTGTGTCGGGATCTCGAACTTCATCTGGCTGCCGGTGATGGGCGCGTTTTCTGATCGTATCGGCCGCAAGCCGTTGTTGGTGGGCGCAACCGTTCTCGCGATTGCCACGGCCTACCCTGCCCTGTCATGGCTGGTCGCCCATCCAAGCTTCGGCAATCTGTTGATGGTCGAGTTGTGGTTGTCGTTCCTTTACGGTTCGTACAACGGCGCCATGGTCGTGGCGCTGACCGAAATCATGCCGGTTGCCGTACGCACCACGGGCTTCTCGCTGGCCTATAGCCTGGCGACGGCAACCTTTGGTGGCTTTACCCCGGCGGCCTGTACCTACCTGATCCATGTGCTGGACAACAAGGCAGCACCGGGCATCTGGTTGACCGGCGCGGCGATTCTGGGTCTGGTGGCGACGCTTGTGCTGTTCCGCAAGGGTGGGCAGAAGCTGGAAGCGCCGGTGGCTGTGGCTGCCGGGTAATTATTTCTGTTGGAGATTCTATGTCCGGGGGCAACCGCCAGGCGCCAGACGTATTGTCTGAACCGACGCCTTCCCGGCTAAAGCCGGTCCCACAGTGGGACCGGCTTTAGCCGGGAAGACGGCATTCCAGTAGACGCAAATGCATCGGCTGTACGTCCAGATCTGTTGGAGGCTTGCCCGCGAAGAACGATAACGCGGTATGTCTGCCGAACCGCGTCAACCAATTCGCGGGCAAGCCTCGCTCCAACGGAAACCCCGTAAACCGAATACGACAACAAAAACGCCCCGACCGGAAACCCGGTCGGGGCGTTTTCATTCGACTTGCCGCTTGAAGCTTAGCGCTCGAAGCTGCTCTTACTTCTACTTCGGAAACGCTGGTGGGTTGACGCCCGCCATGTCTTCCATCACACGAACCACCTGGCAGCTGTAACCGAATTCGTTGTCGTACCAGACGTACAGGACAACCCGGTTATCGTTGGCGATGGTCGCTTCAGCGTCGACCACACCGGCGTGGCGCGAGCCAACGAAGTCAGTGGACACCACTTCCTGCGAATTGACGAAATCGATCTGCTTGTGCAGGTCCGAGTGCAGCGCCATGTAGCGCAGGTACTCGTTGATTTCTTCGCGGGTCGTCGACTTCTCAAGGTTGAGGTTGAGAATCGCCATGGAAACGTTCGGCGTCGGTACACGAATCGCGTTGCCGGTCAGTTTGCCAGCCAGTTCCGGCAGCGCCTTGGCGGCAGCGGTGGCAGCACCGGTTTCGGTGATGACCATGTTCAGCGCGGCGCTACGACCACGGCGATCGCCTTTGTGGAAGTTGTCGATCAGGTTCTGGTCGTTGGTGTACGAGTGAACCGTTTCGACGTGACCGTTGATGATGCCGAACTTGTCGTTGACCGCTTTCAGCACCGGCACGATGGCGTTGGTGGTGCAGGAAGCAGCAGAGACAATCTTGTCATCGGCAGTGATTTCGCCATGGTTGATGCCATGCACGATGTTCTTCAGCTTGCCTTTGCCCGGCGCAGTCAGAACCACACGGTCGATGCCAGGGCAGGAAAGGTGCTGGCCCAGACCTTCGGCATCACGCCATACGCCGGTGTTGTCCACCAGCAACGCGTTTTGAATGCCGTACTGGGTGTAATCCACCTCGGTCGGGTTCTTCGCGTAGATAACCTGGATCAGGTTGCCGTTGGCGGTGATGGTGTTGCTGGCTTCGTCGATGGTAATCGTGCCATCGAACGGACCATGCACCGAGTCACGACGCAACAGGCTGGCACGCTTGACCAGATCGTTGTCGGCGCCTTTACGGACGACAATTGCACGCAGACGCAAGCCGTCGCCACCACCGGTTTTCTCGATCAGGATCCGCGCCAGCAGGCGACCGATCCGACCAAAGCCGTAGAGCACGACGTCGGTGCCTTTGCGGCTGTTGGAGTTTTGCTGACCAACCACATCGGCCAACTCTTCACGCACGAACTGCTCGGCAGTTCGGCCGTTGCCTTCGGTTTTGAACTTTACGGCCAGCTTGCCCAGGTCCACCGAAGCGGCACCCAGTTTAAGCTCGCTCATCGCCTTGATGAGCGGGAAAGTCTCGTGTACGGACAACTCACTCGCATCGGACTGGCGATGACGGGCAAAGCGGTGGGCTTTGAGTATCGCGATCACTGAACGGTTGATCAGACTGCGGCCATAGATCGAGCTCACCACATTGTTATTGCGGTAGAGCTGACCGATTAGCGGGATCATCGCTTCGGCTAGGGCTTCACGATCAATCCATTCACCAAGACACTGGTCGGGCTTCTGAGTCACGGGAACCTTCCACATGTAGGGGCTGAAAAAAGGGGCTACATTATGCCGCCGCCTTTGTTTATGAGCAATGCACGGCTATCAGATTGCGCGGCACTACATTTTTCCGGCTCTCGTAAAACAGACAACCGATACCCGCGTTAGTTACAATCGCCGCCCCGTCGCAACGCTTGGAGCTCTATCTTCCGTGCCCGTTCTGCGCCTACCGCTTCTTCCTGCTGCTGCAGGCAAACAACACTGGGGCAATCTTCCCGGTGCCGCCCTGAGCCTGGCCATTGCCGAGGCTGCCAGCGCCGCCAAGCGCTTTACCCTGCTTTTGACCGCCGACAGCCAGAGCGCCGAGCGGCTGGAGCAGGAGTTGAAGTTCTTCGCGCCCAGCCTTCCGGTCCTGCACTTTCCGGATTGGGAAACGCTGCCCTACGATTTGTTCTCGCCGCACCAGGACATCATTTCCCAGCGCATCGCCAGCCTTTATCGCTTGCCCGAGCTGGAACATGGCGTTTTGGTAGTGCCAATCACCACCGCCCTACACCGCCTGGCGCCGACCAAATTCCTGCTCGGCAGCAGCCTGGTGCTGGATATCGGCCAGAAACTCGATATCGAAGTGATGCGTTCGCGGCTTGAGGCCAGCGGCTATCGTTATGTCGACACGGTGTACGAGCACGGTGAATTCACGGTACGCGGCAACCTGATCGATCTGTTCCCGATGGGCAGTAAACTGCCGTACCGGATCGATCTGTTCGACGACGAAATCGAAACCCTGCGCACCTTCGACCCGGAAACCCAGCGTTCCATCGACAAGGTTCAATCGGTGCGCCTGCTGCCCGCGCGGGAATTCCCGCTGCAGAAGGAAGAAGTCACCCGCTTCAAGGCGCGTTTTCGCGAACGCTTCGACGTGGACTTCCGACGCTGCCCGATCTTTCAGGATCTGAGCAGCGGCATTACCCCGGCCGGTATCGAGTATTACCTGCCGCTGTTTTTCGAAGAAACCTCGACCCTGTTCGATTACCTGCCCCAGGACACCCAGGTGTTCTCGCTGCCGGGCATCGAACAGGCGGCAGAAAACTTCTGGAATGACGTGCGCGGCCGCTACGAAGAGCGTCGTGTCGACCCGGAGCGTCCTTTATTACCACCGGCCGAATTATTCCTGCCGGTTGAAGACTGTTTTGCGCGCCTGAAAAACTGGCCGCGCGTGGTTGCCAGCCAGCAGGACGTGGACGCTGGCGCAGGTCGCGAGCGATTCCCGGCGCAGCTGTTGCCGGATCTGGCCATCGAAGCCAAGGCCAACCAGCCATTGGCGGCCCTGGCGAAATTTCTCGATGAATTCCCCGGCCGCGTGCTGTTCACCGCCGAGTCTGCCGGACGCCGGGAAGTCCTGCTGGAACTGCTGGAACGTCTGAAGCTGCGCCCGAAAACCGTGGACAGCTGGAACGACTTCGTCGAGGGCAAGGAACGCCTGTCGATCACCATCGCGCCGCTGGATGAAGGCCTGGTCCTCGAACAACCGGCCCTGGCGCTGATCGCCGAGAGCCCGTTGTTCGGCCAGCGCGTCATGCAGCGCCGCCGCCGGGAGAAACGTACCGACGGCGGCAACAACGATGCGGTGATCAAAAACCTCACCGAGCTGCGCGAAGGCGCGCCGGTGGTACATATCGATCACGGCGTCGGTCGCTACCTCGGGCTGGCGACGCTGGAAGTCGAGAACCAGGTCGCCGAATTCCTGATGCTGGCCTATGCCGAGGACGCCAAACTCTACGTTCCGGTGGCCAACCTGCACCTGATCGCCCGCTACACCGGCAGCGATGACGCCTTGGCGCCGTTGCACCGCCTGGGTTCGGAAACCTGGCAGAAAGCCAAGCGCAAGGCCGCCGAACAGGTGCGCGACGTGGCCGCCGAGCTGCTCGACATCTATGCCCGCCGCGCAGCCCGCGAAGGTTATGCCTTCGAAGATCCGAAAGCCGACTACGCGACTTTTAGCGCAGGCTTCCCGTTCGAAGAAACGCCGGATCAGCAGACCACCATCGACGCGGTGCGCGCCGACATGCTGGCGCCCAAGCCCATGGATCGTCTGGTCTGTGGCGACGTGGGCTTCGGCAAGACTGAAGTGGCGATGCGCGCCGCATTCATTGCCGTGCATGGCGGACGTCAGGTCGCAATCCTGGTGCCGACCACCCTGCTCGCCCAACAGCATTACAACAGCTTCCGCGACCGCTTCGCCGATTGGCCGGTGAGCGTGGAAGTCATGAGCCGCTTCAAGTCCACCAAAGAGGTCAACGCCGCTGTGGCTGACCTCGCCGAAGGCAAGATCGACATCGTCATCGGCACCCACAAACTGCTGCAGGACGACGTCAAGATCAAGAATCTCGGCCTGGTGATCATCGACGAAGAACACCGCTTCGGCGTCCGCCAGAAAGAACAGCTCAAGGCCCTGCGCAGCGAGGTCGACATCCTGACCCTCACGGCGACGCCGATCCCGCGCACGCTGAACATGGCGGTCTCGGGCATGCGCGACCTGTCGATCATTGCCACGCCACCGGCGCGACGCCTGTCGGTGCGCACCTTTGTCATGGAACACAACAAGCCCACGGTCAAGGAAGCCTTGCTGCGTGAGCTGTTGCGCGGCGGCCAGGTCTATTACCTGCACAACGATGTGAAAACCATCGAGAAATGCGCCGCTGACCTCGCGGAACTGGTGCCGGAAGCCCGTATCGGCATCGGCCACGGCCAGATGCGCGAACGTGATCTCGAACAGGTGATGAGCGACTTCTATCACAAGCGTTTCAACGTGCTGATCGCCTCGACCATCATCGAAACCGGTATCGACGTGCCCAGCGCCAACACCATCATCATCGAACGCGCCGACAAGTTCGGCCTGGCGCAGCTGCACCAGTTGCGCGGGCGCGTAGGTCGCAGCCACCACCAGGCGTATGCTTACCTGCTGACACCGCCGCGCAAACAGATCACACCGGACGCCGAAAAGCGTCTGGAAGCCATCGCCAACACTCAAGACCTCGGGGCCGGTTTCGTGCTGGCCACCAACGACCTTGAAATTCGCGGTGCGGGCGAGCTACTGGGCGACGGCCAGAGCGGGCAGATTCAGGCGGTAGGTTTTACGCTGTATATGGAAATGCTTGAGCGGGCGGTCAAATCGATCCGCAAGGGCGAGCAGCCGAACCTGGACCAGCCGTTGGGTGGCGGACCGGAAATCAACCTGCGTCTGCCAGCGTTGATTCCCGAAGCCTATCTGCCGGATGTCCATACGCGGTTGATCCTTTACAAGCGCATCGCCAATGCCGCCGACGAGGACAGCCTCAAGGATTTGCAGGTAGAAATGATCGACCGTTTCGGGCTGTTGCCGGAACCGACCAAAAATCTGGTGCGTATCACGTTGCTCAAATTGCACGCCGAGCAGCTGGGCATCAAAAAGGTCGATGGCGGACCACAAGGTGGGCGCATCGAGTTCGCGGCCGACACACCCGTGGACCCGCTGACGCTGATCAAGCTGATTCAGGGGCAACCCAACCGTTACAAATTCGAAGGTGCCACGATGTTCAAATTCATGGTGCCGATGGAACGCCCGGAAGAGCGTTTCAACACGATTGAAGCGCTGTTCGAGCGCCTGACCCCGAAAACTGTTTGAAGGATTCATCCATGCGTGTGTTTCGTTCACTCCTGTTGCTGCTGACGTTGGTCGCGCCGACAGCTTTTGCCGATGGCAGCTATCAGGTCGAGATGATCCTGTTCCGCCAGTTGGGCGAACCGGCCGCGACGCGTCAGTTCGCGCCCGAGGGTTGGGCAGCTGACGCGCAAAGGATCGATGCGCAAAACGAGCGCAGCGTCGCCCTGAGCGAGCTGGCCAGCAAGCTTGAAGCCAGTGGCACCTATAAAGTGCTGCTGCACCGGGCATGGAGCCAGAATCTGACCACCGGGCCTGGCAAAATGGCGATCAGCAGCGGCCAGGAGCAGTTGGGGCACTTCCCGATCGAAGGCACGCTCAGCATTGGCATTGCGCGCTTCACCGACATCGCGGCAGACTTCTGGGTCAACCAGCTCGATAGCCATGGCGTCCTGCTCAGCAGTGAACGCATGAAACAGACAACCCGGGTAAAAAACGGGGAATTGATCTACATGGACTACGGAAGTCTGGCCATGCTGATCAAGATTGCACCCCTGTAATCATCAAGGAGCGCATAGCGCGTTCCTTGCCCTTTTGAGCATCGCTACGGCGTAGGCTGTCCAGAACTGTGTCGTCCAATCTCGAAAAAGTCCTCGCCCTGGCGTGGACAGACAACTTTACCGACAAGACTCTTGAGCGGGGGCACGACTACGCCCTGCAACAACGCATCATCCTGGAAGAACTCAATCCCGATCTGGTCCGCACCGCGTGCCGGGGTTCCGGTCTGGAGATCTATCACCAGACGTTGATGTTCAAGGATCCAGGCCGATTCAAGAACACCCTGATCTGCAAATGCACCTGCCCGGTGCGGGAAAACTGCAAACACTGCGCAGCGGCCTTGTACTACCTCCAGGACCCGACGAATCAACCGTCGATTCTGGCAGTGTTGAATGAGTCACGACGCGAGGCGCCACCACGGGTCGAGCCAAAACCCGCACTGCCCGAACGCTTGATCGACACCATCAAGCCCAAGCCCAGGTTGATCCTTGCGAGTATCGAATACAGCGCCTACGAACCGCGCAACGGTCGCATGCAGCGGCATATCCAGCATCGCGCGGCCCTGGCTTTCGGTTATGGCGAGCACTTCGCTATCGGAACGGCCAACGTCAGCATTCTGGTCAGCTCTCTGGGCAGCGATCTGGTTAACCAGAAAAGCGACATCATCGAACATCATGCGACCGAAACCCTGCGCATTCGACGTCAGGGCGAACTGGAGCGGCAACAGCGCCAGGTTCTGCAAGACATGGGTTTCAGGGTCGCGACCCGGCAGAGCAAGGCGCTGCCGGAAACCGCTGGCGACATGTTCGAACTGCCCAACGACAAGGCCTGGCTGAATTTCGTGCTCAAGGATTTGCCGCGCCTTGAAGAACAAGGCTGGGATATCGAGGTCACCGATGAATTCGCCTTCGACGTCACCCCCGTTGACGACTGGTACGCGGTCATCGACGAAGAAGCCGAGCGTGACTGGTTTGATCTGGAACTGGGCATCATCGTCAATGGCGAGCGCCTGAGCCTGCTGCCGATCCTGATCAACCTGATTCGCACCCATCCGGAATTGATGAGCGCGGCTGGCATCGCCAAGCGTGCTGACGACGAGCAACTGCTGGTGCAGATTAACCACTTCACCCAGCGCGGCGGCGGCCCGATCCAGATCGCCCTGCCCTATGGCCGCCTCAAGCCGGTACTGGCAACCCTTGGCGATTTCTACTGGCGCGACGAAGGCAACAATGCGCTGCGCATGAACAACGCCGATGCCACGCGCCTGGGTGAACTGGAAGACTTGCCGCTGAGCTGGCAAGGTGGCGACCGCCTGCGCCGCTTCGCCGATCGGCTGGCAAATATCAAGGACGCACCCGTAGTGGTGCCGGAAAACCTGAACGCCACCTTGCGGCCGTATCAGCTAGAAGGCCTGAGCTGGATGCAATCGCTGCGGGAGCTGGAAGTCGGCGGCGTGCTGGCCGATGACATGGGCCTGGGCAAGACCTTGCAGACCCTGGCGCACTTGCTGATGGAAAAACAGGCCGGACGTCTGGATCGCCCGGCATTGGCGGTCATGCCCACCAGCCTGATCCCCAACTGGATGGACGAAGCCGAAAATTTCACCCCGCAGCTCAAGGTGCTGGCGTTGTACGGCGCCAATCGCTCGCAGGACTTTGCCAATCTGCAGGAATACGACCTGATCCTCACCACCTATGCCCTGCTGCCTCGGGACGTCGAGGTATTGGCCAAACAACCGCTGCACACATTGATTCTCGATGAAGCGCAGTACATCAAGAACCCCAACAGCAAGGCTGCCCAGGCGGCCCGCGAACTCAACGCCCGCCAGCGCTTGTGCCTGAGCGGTACGCCGCTGGAAAACCACCTGGGCGAGCTGTGGTCGCTGTTCCACTTCCTCATGCCGGGCTGGCTGGGCAGCAGCAAGGAATTCAACAGCAACTACCGCAACCCCATCGAGAAGCACGGCAACATGGACCGCCTGCAGCACCTGAACGCGCGCATCAAGCCGTTCCTGCTGCGCCGCACCAAGGAACAGGTGGCCACCGAACTGCCGCCGAAAACCGAAATCATCCATTGGGTCGAGCTCAACGACGCCCAACGCGATGTGTACGAAACCGTGCGTCTGGCCATGGACAAGAAAGTCCGCGACGAAATCACCCGCAAGGGCGTGGCGCGCAGTCAGATCATCATCCTCGAAGCGCTGCTCAAGCTGCGTCAGGTGTGCTGCGATCTGCGGCTGGTCAACAGCGAGCAAGCGAATCTGCGCCACGGCAGTTCAGCCAAGCTGCACAGCCTGATGGAAATGTTCGAAGAGCTGCTGGCCGAAGGTCGCAAGATCCTGCTGTTCTCGCAGTTCACCTCGATGCTCACGCTGATCGAGGCTGAGCTCAAACAGCGCGGCATTGAGTATGCGTTGCTGACCGGCGCCACCCGGGATCGCCGCACGCCTGTGCAAGCCTTCCAGGCTGGCAAGCTGCCAATCTTCCTGATCAGCTTGAAAGCCGGCGGCACCGGTCTGAACCTGACGGCGGCCGACACCGTGATTCATTACGATCCGTGGTGGAATCCGGCGGCGGAAAACCAGGCCACCGACCGCGCGTATCGCATCGGTCAGGACAAGCCGGTGTTCGTCTACAAAATGATTGCCCGAGGCACCGTCGAAGAGAAAATCCAGCGCTTGCAGCAGGAAAAATCAGCATTGGCGGCAGGCGTTCTGGATGGCCGGATGACCGGCGACTGGAAGCTGCAGAGCGAGGACATCGCGGCACTGTTCGCACCGCTGCCGCTGCCGGCGAAAAAGGTGAAGCGCTAAGCAAAGCCCGTTGGAGGCTTGCCCGCGAGAACCTGAACCCCGTTGGAGCGAGGCTTGCCCGCGAACATAGAATCTCCAACGGATCTACGCAACATTCACGATAGGACGTACAGCCGTTGTATTTGCGTCTACTGGAATGCCGTCTTCCCGGATAAATCCGGTCCCACACAATCAGCGCGATCCAGTGGGACCGGCTTTAGCCGGGAAGGCGTCGGTTCAGACAATACATCTGCGGCGCCTGGCGGTTGCCCTCAGACATAGAATCTCCAACGGTATCGTGTCAAACCGCCCCCAAAACCCGCGCCAAAGTTGCCTTCACTTTACCCATGCCGTCATGCAATGCCTGCTCGATCTCGGCCATGGTAATCACCGCCGAAGACTTGCCGGCGGCCGGATTGACCACCAGCGCCAGACAGGCGTATTCCAGTTCCAGTTCACGGGCCAGCGCCGCTTCCGGCATGCCGGTCATGCCGACGATGTCGCAGCCATCGCGCTCCAGACGCACAATCTCGGCCACGGTTTCCAGACGCGGCCCCTGGGTGCAGGCGTAAACCCCGCGCTCACTGAACTCGCATCCTTCCGCCGCCAGTGCTGCGATCAGACGCCCGCGTAAGGCTTCGCTGTACGGATAGCTGAAGTCGATGTGCGTCACCTGCTCCAGATCATCCGCGAAATAGGTGTGTTCGCGGCCGCTGGTGTAGTCCACCAGGTCATGGGGCACACAGAAATGACCGGTGCCCATGGCCGGATGGATCCCGCCAACGGCGTTAACCGCCAGAATCGCCTCGGCGCCAGCCTGCTTCAACGCCCAGATATTGGCCCGGTAATTCACCTGATGCGGCGGAAAGCGGTGTGGATGCCCGTGGCGCGCCAGAAACATCACTTCGCGACCGGCATAGTCGCCGATCTGGATTTCACCAGAAGGCGCGCCGTAAGGTGTGTTCATGGGCAGGGACTGACGAATGTTCAGGCCCTCCAGCTGGGTCAGGCCGGTGCCGCCGATAATCGCGTAAACAGTCATGAGTAATCCTTAATCGATCAGTTGCGCAGCACGCAGCGCTTCGAGCGCTGCCAGCCAGCGCGGATGTTGACGGTATTCGGTGCTGGCGTAGGCCTGGCCACGCATGCGGGCGATACGCGGCGAAGGTTTGACCTTCAAGCGTTGCGCCGCAGTGAGCGCCAATTCAGCCGCCGCACGGTCGTTGCACACCAGCCCCATGTCGCAGCCGGCAGTCAATGCCGCTTCGATACGGCTGGCCGCGTCGCCAACCACGCGCGCGCCCGCCATGGACAGATCATCGCTGAAGATCACCCCGTCAAACTGCAGCTCGCCGCGCAAAATGTCCTGCAACCAGCGCCGGGAAAAACCAGCCGGTTGCGCATCGACCTTGGGATAGATCACATGCGCCGGCATGACTGCGGCCAGCTGCTTGCTCAAGCGCGCAAAGGGCACTAGATCATTGGCGCGAATCTGTTCAAGACTGCGCTCGTCGGTGGGAATCGCCACGTGGGAATCGGCTTCGGCCCAGCCGTGACCGGGAAAATGCTTGCCGGTGGCCGCCATTCCTGCGGCGTTCATGCCACGAATGAAAGCTCCGGCGAGCAGCGCGGCCCGCTCGGGATCACCTTCGAACGCACGGCTGCCGACCACGGCACTGCGTTGATAATCCAGATCCAGCACCGGGGCGAAACTAAGGTCCAGGCCCACCGCGAGGACTTCGGTGGCCATCAACCAGCCGCAGTGCTCGGCAAGGGTTTCCGCGTTCGGGTTGTCGGCAATTGCGCGCATGGCCGGCAAACGCACAAAGCCCTGACGCAAGCGCTGCACGCGCCCGCCCTCTTGATCGACGGCCAGCAACAGGTCCGGCCGAACCGCGCGAATCGCGGCGCTCAGCTCCCGAACCTGACGCGGGTGTTCAATGTTGCGAGCAAAAATGATCAGGCCACCCACTTCGGGCTGACGCAGAAACTGGCGATCTTCGGCGGTCAACCACGTGCCGGCGACATCCACCATCAAAGAGCCTTGCAGGCCGTAACTCATATGAAAACACCATTGCCTAGATCCAATCCGGGCAATGGTGCTTGATCATCGGGTCTGGCGCAATGCGCGAAGGGTCAGGCTTTGGCGGTCGCAGGAACGCTGGTGCTGCTTTTCGTACGCGGCTTGAGCTGCGCCGAGATCATCGCTGCGTCGCTGACACCGGTTTCAGCGCGCATGCCGGCCGCGAGAAACGGCACCATGAGACGCATCACCTGTTCAATGGAAGTGTTAACCCCGAAGTCGGTTTCGGCGATGGCACGCAGCGCTTTGATCCCGGACATGCTGAACGCCGCAGCACCGAGCATGAAATGCACGCGCCAGAACAGTTCGATAGGAGGTATACGCGGCGCGGCTTCGTTGACCAGCGTCATGTAACGGCGGAACACCTTGCCGTACATATCTTCCAGATACCGCCGCAAGTGACCCTGGCTCTGACTGAAAGCCAAACCCAGCAAGCGCATGAAAATCGACAGATCGTTGCCGCTACGTGGCTGAACCACAAGCGCCTGCTCAACGAGGATATCCAGCAGCTCTTCAAGCGTCGGCTTGTTTTCCGGCTTGGCCTGGCGTCGCTCCAGCTCACGATCGAGGCTGATGCAGAACGGCCCGAGGAAGCGCGAGAAAACCGCCTGGATCAGGGCCTTCTTGGAGCCAAAATGGTAATTCACCGCAGCCAGATTGACCGATGCCTTGCTGGTAATCAGCCGCAACGATGTTTCGGCAAAACCTTTTTCCGCGAATAACTGCTCGGCAGCATCGAGAATGCGTTCAACTGTTTCCGACTGGGCCATGGTTTCCTGCCTGACAAACACTTGTTTGAAACATACGTATTACACGGGCTATTTGTCAAGTCTGGCCGTTCACTTTCTGCCTGTACGGTCACGCATTTAACCATATCGGCCGGCCCCTGTAGCCATTAGCTGACGACCGCTTGCAAAGCCCAAATTCACCCTTCCCGAGTACCGCCTGGCAGCCGATACAAAAAGGACGATTGCCAAGACGCAATCACTGTATATAATCCCAGTCACTGTATAAAAAGCCAGAGCGCTCATCATGATCAAACTGACGCCACGCCAAGCAGAAATTCTGGGGTTCATCAAACGTTGCCTTGAAGACAACGGTTATCCGCCTACCCGTGCGGAAATCGCCCAGGAGCTGGGTTTCAAATCACCCAACGCTGCAGAAGAACACCTCAAGGCCCTCGCTCGCAAAGGCGCCATCGAAATGACTCCCGGCGCTTCCCGGGGCATCCGTATTCCGGGTTTCGAGGCCAAGGCCGACGAGAGCAGCCTGCCAATCATCGGCCGGGTTGCCGCCGGCGCGCCGATCCTGGCCCAGCAGCATATTGAAGAATCCTGCAACATCAACCCTGCGTTTTTCCATCCCAGTGCCGATTACCTGTTAAGGGTGCATGGCATGAGCATGAAAGACGTCGGCATTCTCGATGGCGATCTGATCGCCGTGCACACGACGCGCGAGGCCCGCAATGGCCAGATCGTCGTGGCACGCATTGGTGACGAAGTAACGGTGAAACGCTTCAAGCGTGAGGGCAGCAAAGTCTGGCTGATCGCTGAAAACCCGGATTTCGCCCCGATCGAAGTGAACCTCAAAGATCAGGATCTGGTTATCGAAGGCTTGAGCGTCGGCGTGATTCGCCGTTAAGGAGACACTATGCAGTTCACCCAAACACCGCATGCGCAATTGCCGCTGTTCGAGGCATTCATGGCGCAGCCTATCGCCCCGATGCTCCAGGTTCCGGTCGAAACAAACTGGAACAATGAGCCAGAAGTCTTCAGCGAATTGTCATTGCGCGGCGCTGCCGGGAACTGCCTGAGTCTTCTGGCACCGATTCTGCGGGAACTCAGCGAGGACAAGGACGCCCGCTGGCTCACGTTGATCGCACCGCCCTCAAGCCTGACGCAAACCTGGCTACGAGATGCAGGGCTCAATCGCGAGCGCATTCTGTTGCTGCAACCGCGGGGCACGCAGAGTGCACTGGAGTTGACGCGTGAGGCTCTACGCCTGGGGCGCAGTCACACGGTAGTAAGCTGGATCAATCCGATCAATGCAGCAGCGCGTCAACAGTTGATTGGCGCGGCAAGGACTGGAGATGCGCAAAGCTTGAACATCCGCCTTGGCTGAAGCGGGATCAATGGAGAACGCGTGGACCGGCGTCTTTTTCAAGCTCGCCTTCAGCCATGCGACCGGCCATTTGCACACCAACGCTCAGCATCGCCTTGGCGACTTCGACGTGTTGACCTTGCAGGAAAGCCTTGGCGTCCTCGGAAAAATTCAAGGTCACCAATGAGCCTTCGTCTTCGGCACGACGAAGCTCGATACGGCCATCAGGCAGTTCGACAATTTCCAAAAAAGATGTAGGCATCAGCAATACTCCACGAAAGGCCGGCATTGTAGCAGCCAGTCGACTCAGGCCCTAGCCCATCCATCATTGCGTTTCAGCACTCGCTCAGACCTTCGCGAAAGCGAATGGCCAGACCTTTGAGCTGCTGACGCCAGCTTTCCAGCTCTTCACGACCCAGTTCCGGCACCGGCTCTTCATCGAGATTAACCGCCACGATCAGTGGCTGGGTAACGTCACCCTTGGGCTTTTTCGGGGCGCGAGGTGGCTGGAACAGCGCGTTGTAGGCTACCAGCAATTGGGCGAGCCAGGTTTCGCGATGCTGGGCCAGTTCGATCAGCTCGGCCATTTCCGGGATTGCTATCGCGTCCAGCACTTCCTGGGTCAGCAGCAGCTCGGCGCGAGGCGCATTGGCCTGAGGCAAACGGTAGAAACCTGCAATCTCATGACACAAACCCAGCAGCGCGCCGTACAGATGGAACAGTGCGGATTCGCGCTCGGCCTGGACCAGCGCCTGGGAATTCATCGCGCGGCCTTCCTGAGCCTTGCCCAAGGCCTCAAGTGCCAGGCCTGCGAAATAAATTTTCTGATTGGTGCGGGTATAGAGTTCGTGGGCCACGGCGGCATCCTCCATAACGATGAAATGAAAACAGCAGTGCGCAAATGGCGAAAAACCCTCGATGCGACCAGCACAGCGAGGGTTTGCGTTGATTAACGCGGCCGCTCCGCAGAGCAGCTCATGTTAGTGCATCAACGCTTGTCTTCGACTTTCCAGGCCTTGCCATCGTAGAACGCGCGCCAGCCGGTCGGCTTGCCTTCCACTTCGGTCTGTACATATTGCTCTTTGGTCTTGCGGCTGTAACGAATCACCGCAGGACGCCCGTCCGGATCTTTCTTCGGCGCTTCACAGAGGAAGTGGTACTTCGGATCGATCTCGTCCTTGTGCGGCGCGATTTCCATGACCAAAGGCGCACGGGTTTCGCGGTTTTTCGGGAACTGGCTGGCCGCCAGGAACAAGCCCGAAGCGCCGTCACGCAAGATATAGGTGTCGTCGACCTTGTCGCACTTGAGTTCCGGCATCTTCACCGGATCCATCTTCGGCGGTGCGGCGTCACCGCTCTTGAGCAGCTTGCGAGTGTTCTTGCATTCGGCGTTGGTGCAGCCGAAGAACTTGCCGAAACGACCGGTCTTGAGCTGCATTTCGCTACCGCACTTGTCGCATTCCAGGCTCGGACCTTCATAGCCCTTGATGCGGTAAGTGCCCTCCTCGACTTCGAAGCCTGCGCAATCCGGGTTATTACCACAGATGTGCAACTTGCGCTTCTCGTCCAGCAGGTAAGCGTCCATCGCGGTATTACAGATATGGCAGCGATGCTTGCCGAGCAGCACGCGGGACTCGGATTCACCCTCGTCGTCTTCAGCAATTTCATCGCCCGGCGTCAGATTGACCGTGGCCTTGCAGCGCTCTTTCGGTGGCAGGCTGTAACCCGAACACCCGAGGAATACGCCGGTGGATGCAGTACGAATCTGCATCGGACGCCCACAGACCTTGCAAGGAATGTCGGTCATTACCGGTTCGTTGGAACGCATGCCGCTGTCAGGCGCTTCGGCTACTTCCAGCTTCTTCTTGAAGTCGCCGTAGAACTCGTCAAGGACGTTCTTCCAGTCACGCTGGCCCTGGGCGACGTCATCGAGGTTTTCTTCCATGCCGGCGGTGAAGCCGTAGTCCATCAGGTTGGAAAAGCTCTCGGACAGACGCTCGGTAACGATGTCGCCCATTTTTTCCGAGTAGAAGCGCCGGTTGTGCAGCGCGACGTAGCCACGGTCCTGAATGGTCGAGATGATCGCTGCGTAAGTCGAAGGACGACCGATGCCACGTTTTTCCATCTCTTTTACCAGGCTCGCTTCCGAGTAACGCGCAGGCGGCTTGGTGAAATGCTGGCTTGGGTCGAGCTTGATCAGTTTCAGGTTGTCGCCCTGAGCCATGTCCGGCAGGACGTCATCGTCGCCAGGCTTGGTCATCTGCGGCAGGGCGCGGGTGTAACCGTCGAACTTGAGGATGCGGCCCTTGGCGCGCAGCTCGAAGGTACCGGCAGCGACGCTGACCGTGGTCGACAGATATTGCGCAGGCGGCATCTGGCACGCCACGAATTGGCGCCAGATAAGCTCGTACAGGCGCTCAGCGTCGCGTTCCATGCCCGTCAGCTTGCTCGGGTGGGTATTGACGTCGGAAGGACGAATCGCTTCGTGAGCCTCTTGCGCACCCTCTTTGCTGCTGTAGACGTTCGGCGACTCCGGCAGGTATTTCTTGCCGAACTCGGTTTCGATGTAATCACGCACCATGCTGACCGCGTCAGCCGACAGGTTGGTGGAGTCGGTACGCATGTAAGTGATATGGCCCGCTTCGTACAAGCGCTGCGCCATCATCATGGTTTTCTTCACGCCGAAGCCCAGGCGGTTACTGGCGGCCTGTTGCAGAGTCGAGGTGATGAACGGTGCCGAAGGCTTGCTGCTGGTCGGCTTGTCTTCACGCTTGGCGATGCTGTAGGCGGACGCCTTGAGCTTCTCCAACGCGGCCATGGCCGTAGCTTCGTTCAGCGGCTTGAAGGCCTCGCCATTTTCCCGAGCCACTTCAAAGCGCACATTAGCGCCCTTGGCGGTGCCCAGGTCGGCGTGGATTTCCCAATACTCTTCGGGGTTGAACGCACGGATCTCGCGTTCACGCTCCACCACCAGCTTCACGGCAACCGATTGCACGCGGCCAGCAGAAAGGCCACGGGCAACTTTCTGCCAGAGCAGCGGCGACACCATGTAACCCACAACCCGGTCGAGGAAGCGACGTGCCTGCTGAGCGTTCACTCGATCAATATCGAGCTCGCCTGGCTTGGAGAAGGCTTCCTGGATGGCTTTCTTGGTGATTTCGTTGAACACCACGCGCTTGTAGCGGCTGTCATCGCCACCGATGGCTTCGCGCAGGTGCCAGGCAATGGCTTCCCCCTCGCGATCCAAGTCGGTTGCGAGATAGATGGTGTCAGCATCCTTGGCAAGCCGGCGCAGCTCTTCGATCACCTTCTCTTTACCAGGAAGGATTTCGTACTTGGCTTTCCAGCCATGGTCCGGATCGACACCCATGCGCGAGACCAGCTGACGCTTGGCCTTCTCCTTGGGAGTAAGCACCGGCCCGTCGCCCGCGGCAGCTTTGCCTCGCTTGGCGGCAGGGTCTTTGCTGGCGCTAGCCGAACCGCTGGTGGGCAGGTCTCGGATATGGCCGATACTCGACTTCACCACGTACTGGTTGCCCAAATACTTGTTGATGGTCTTGGCCTTAGCCGGGGATTCCACGATGACCAGCGATTTGCCCATGGATCAGAAAATTCCTGAATACTGAAAAATGAAAGACGGTTGGAGCCTGTCGAGGCCCCGCTATATATAGTGGCTACAACCCGAGGTCAAGCACGGGGTTGTGTTCGATCACGATTCACGGTCTGGAAAAGAGACTCGGTTCGGCCTGGACCAAAGCAAAGCGCGGCACTTGCTCGCCGTCAACCTCGACCGACTCCAGAAACATTTCCAATGGGCGAACCCACAGACCGTAATCGCCATACAAGGCCTGGTAAAACACCACTTCCTCTTCGGTCTCGGAGTGCCTGGCAACACTGAACACGCGGTACTCGGGGCCTTTGTAATGGCGGTAGAGACCTGGCTGTAATTTCATGTTGCTGTCCTCGCAAGACATATTGGAAAACAATTCTATAAAACAGCTTTTGCCAAAATACAAAAGCCGGGGCACTTGGCCCCGGCTTGCGTCACCCTGACAAATCAGACGCGTTCGAAGACAGTGGCAATGCCCTGACCCAATCCGATGCACATGGTAGCAACGCCGAGGTTGCCGCCATTCTGCTTCATGACGTTGAGCAAAGTGCCGGAGATACGCGCACCGGAACATCCAAATGGATGGCCCAGAGCGATAGCACCGCCGTGCAGGTTAACCTTCTCGTTCATCTTGTCGAGCACTTTCAAATCTTTCAGCACTGGCAAGGCCTGCGCGGCGAAAGCTTCGTTGAGCTCGAAGAAGTCGATATCGGAGATGCTAAGACCCGCGCGCTTCAAGGCTTTCTGGGTCGCAGGCACTGGCCCGTAACCCATGATTGCCGGGTCGACACCAGCCACGGCCATGGAGCGAATGACTGCCATCGGCTGGATCCCGAGATCCTGGGCGCGCTGGGCAGACATGACGATCATGCATGATGCGCCATCCGTGATCTGCGAGGATGTGCCCGCGGTCACAGTTCCGCCTTTCGGGTTGAAAGCCGGCTTCAAGGCGGCGAGGCTTTCCAGGGTTGTCTCCGGACGAATGGTCTCGTCGTAGTCGAAAACCTTGAGCAGGCCGTTCTCGTCATACCCTTGCATCGGGATGATCTCGTCCTTGAACTTGCCTTCCAGCGTTGCCTTGTGAGCCAGCTGGTGCGAGCGGACGCCGAAAGCATCTTGTTGCTCACGGGTGATGCCGTGCATCTTGCCGAGCATTTCCGCCGTCAGACCCATCATGCCCGACGCCTTCGCCGCGTACAGCGACATGTGCGGGTTTGGATCGACGCCGTGCATCATGCTGACGTGGCCCATGTGCTCAACGCCGCCAATGACGAAGACATCGCCGTTGCCGGTCATGATCGCTTGCGCCGCTGTGTGCAGTGCACTCATGGACGATCCGCACAGGCGGCTCACGGTCTGTGCCGCCGAGGTGTGTGGGATCTGCGTCAGCAACGACGCCATGCGGGCGATGTTCCAGCCCTGCTCCAGGGTCTGGTTGACGCAGCCCCAGATCACGTCCTCGACTTCAGCCGGGTCGACTTTGCTGTTGCGTTCCAGCAATTTGCTGATCAGGTGCGCCGACATGTCTTCAGCGCGGGTATTGCGGTGCATGCCACCCTTGGAGCGGCCCATCGGGGTGCGACCGAAGTCGACAATCACGACGTCTCTTGGATTCAAACTCATAAATTCACTCCTGAAAGGCGCTTAACCGAAGAAGCTCTGGCCGTTTTTGGCCATCTCACGCAGCTTCGCAGTCGGGTGGTACAAGGCGCCCAAGTCAGCATATTGGTCAGCCAGGGCGACGAACTCAGCAACGCCGATCGAGTCGATGTAACGCAAGGCGCCGCCACGGAACGGAGGGAAACCAATGCCGTAGATCAAGCCCATATCAGCTTCTGCGGCAGTTTCGACGATGCCGTCTTCCAGGCAACGCACGGTTTCCAGGCACAACGGGATCATCATCCAGTTGATGATGTCTTCGTCGGACACTTCGCGCTGTTCGTAGATGACCGGCTTGAGCACTTCAAGCACAGCGGCATCAGTGACTTTCTTCGGCTTACCCTTCTTGTCCGTCTCGTAGGCGTAGAAACCTTTGCCGTTCTTCTGGCCCAGGCGCTTGGCTTCGTAGAGCGCATCGATGGCAGAGCGACGATCGTCCTTCATGCGATCCGGGAAGCCTTCGGCCATTACGTCACGACCATGGTGGCCAGTGTCGATGCCGACCACGTCCATCAAATACGCCGGGCCCATTGGCCAGCCGAATTTTTCCATGACCTTGTCGATGCGCACGAAGTCCACACCTGCGCTGACCAACCTGGCGAAACCGCCGAAGTACGGGAACAGCACGCGGTTGACCAAAAAGCCCGGGCAGTCGTTGACCACGATCGGGTTCTTGCCCATTTTCTTGGCGTAGGCCACGGTGGTCGCGATGGCGACTTCACTGGACTTCTCGCCACGAATCACTTCAACCAGCGGCATCATGTGCACCGGGTTGAAGAAGTGCATGCCGACGAAGTTTTCCGGACGCTTGAGGGCTTTGGCCAACAGGCTGATGGAAATCGTCGAGGTATTGGACGCCAGAATGGTGTCTTCGCCCACCTGGGACTCGACTTCGGCCAACACTGCCTGCTTGACTTTGGGGTTTTCGACGACGGCTTCAACCACCAGATCGACATTGCCGAAATCGCCGTAGGACAGCGTCGGACGAATCGCGTTAAGCGCTTCAGCCATTTTCGGCACGGTCAGGCGGCCTTTCTCAACGCGACTGCCGAGCAATTTGGCCGCTTCGTTAAGACCTAGTTGAATGGCGTCTTCGCGGATGTCCTTCATCAGAATCGGCGTGCCTTTGACCGCCGACTGATAGGCAATCCCGCCGCCCATGATGCCAGCGCCCAATACGGCCGCCTGCTTCACGTCCTTGGCGACTTCGTCGTAGATCTTGGCTTTCTTTTTCAGTTCCTGATCGTTCAGGAACAGACCGATCAGACTCTGCGCGGCAGAAGTCTTGGCCATTTTCACGAAACCGGCGGCTTCGATTTCCAGCGCCTTGTCACGACCGAAGTTCGCGGCTTTCTGGATGGTCTTGATCGCTTCCACAGGCGCCGGATAGTTCGGACCGGCTTGACCGGCAACGAAACCCTTGGCGGTTTCGAACGCCATCATCTGCTCGATGGCGTTGAGCTTGAGCTTGTCCAGCTTCGGCTGGCGCTTGACCTTGTGATCGAACTCGCCGGAAATGGCGCGCTTGATCAGGTCCAGGGCCGCCTCTTGCAGTTTTTCCGGAGCGACGACAGCGTCGACTGCGCCCACTTTCAGCGCGTCTTCTGCACGGTTCTCTTTACCGGAGGCAATCCACTCGATGGCGTTATCGGCACCGATGATTCGCGGCAGGCGAACCGTACCACCGAAGCCAGGGTAGAGGCCGAGTTTGACTTCCGGCAGGCCGATCCTGGCACTGCTGGACATGACGCGATAGTCAGCGGCCAGGCACATTTCCAGGCCACCGCCCAACGCGATGCCATTGATGGCCGCTACGGTCGGTACGCCAAGGTCTTCAAAGTCGCTGAAAATCCGGTTGGCTTCCAGATTGCCCGCCAACAGCTCGGCATCCGGCAATTTGAAGTTTTCGACGAATTCGGTGATGTCAGCCCCGACGATAAACACGTCTTTGCCGCTGGTGACAATCACACCCTTGATCGAACCATCAGCCTTGATGGTGTCAACGGCCTGACGCAGGTCGTTGAGGGTGAGACGGTTGAACTTGTTGACGGACTCACCCTTGAGATCGAAATTCAATTCGACGATGCCACTCTCAAGAGCCTTAACCGTGATGGCTTTACCTTCGTAAATCATCAACTGATCTCCACGATATGGAAGCTGAACAATACACACCGGACGCTGGTTCTGGCGTGACTACGACGTCACCGTCGATGAAGCGCCAAATCACCAGGCACACCCGCCGGTGTAGTAGCCGGGATTCTGTAAGAGCCGTCTGACGGACCAAACGCTCAATTCATACGCCCGTTTGATTTGGGTCCGCCTACCTTCTGCCAAATCCAGATAATTGTCAATTCGGCTAATCGCCAATAAAACCGGGAAATGATCGTCATCTGCGCGAGTTAACGCCCCGGTCAGAGATCATGATTGGCGGTCATTCAGCGCGTTTATCGTAATTAAGCCGGAATAAACCTGGGTAGGGTTTTGCACCGAAGCGGGTCACGCAAGAAAAGAAATACAGGAATCGCGACAAAACGGCGCAGAAGGTCTACATTCAGCGCACTGCATTAGACAGCGGAACCGGTCATTGGAACCCGCCGCTCTAGCCCGCGCTTTTTCGGCATTGCACCGAGATGCGCTACAGATTATCGGCCTGCCTGGCCAACCCCAGCCCGATGTTGTTGTCGGGCTTTTTAATGCCTGAAATTTGCCTAACGGACATCAAGCCAGGGCCTTAAGCACCGCAGCAATACGTTGCAATACTTCTGGCTCGCCCCGCTCGGCCCAGTACAGGGCAATCATTTGCTCATCAGCCTCGACCTTGAACACATCAGCGGGCAGCGTGTTGAATTGAGTCAACAAGCTTTCGTCCTCGCAGGGCTCGCGCCAACGATTGAGCCAGACGCCAGCCTCAGTTTGCCAGTACACCCAGGATGCGGCTTTTTCCATACGACGCGGTCGGTGATATTGCGCACACGGGCTTGGTGGTTCCTTGGGCAACCAGTGTGGCCACTCCTGCGGCGCCAGTTGCATGGCCAGCCCCATGCGCCGTGCCTCCATGCGCAGTGCCATTCTGCCGCTCTGTTGCCGCGACGGCCGCAGCCACACCAACGGGCTGAGCATCACACCAACGATTGACAGGATTATCCAGACCGTCATATTGCTGCCTGCCTTTTGATTCGCACTGCTGCAGTTAAAAACAAGGGTCTGCCCAGAAAGGCATGAACCAGCCATACTGATACCATCGCAAACCTCCGGAGGACTTCCTCATGAAGTATGAACACATTCTGGTCGCCGTTGACCTTACTGAAGAGTGCAGCCCTGTGCTTGCCCGCGGTCGTGAGGTCGCTGTGCGCAACGGAGCCAAGCTTTCGCTGGTACACATCGTCGAACCCATGGCCATGGCCTTCGGTGGCGACGTGCCCATGGACCTTTCGCAGTTGCAACAACAGCAGTTCGATCAGGCCAAGGACAAACTGGCTGCATTGAAAGTCAATTACCCCGAAGTCAACGTGGGCGACGCCCATCTTGTCTACGGGCAACCGCGTCAGGAAATTCACGAACTGGCCCGCAAGGAAAACTGCGACCTGATCGTGGTCGGCAGCCACGGCCGTCACGGCCTGGCCCTGCTACTCGGTTCGACTGCAAATGACGTGCTGCACGGCGCGCCATGTGACGTGCTGGCCGTACGCCTGAAAAAAGCTGAATAACTGTCGACTTCATCGCAGCTTGGCAGCAAAAAGCCCGAATCATTGAATGATCCGGGCTTTTTTATTGCTACGCCAAACGTGTTCAGGCGTCCAGTTCAGCCCAACGCTCCAGCAAACCGTCAAGCTGAGCCTGCCGGTTTTCCAGCTGGGCCAGCACGGCAGCGGTCTGTTCGGCAGGACGCTGGTAGAAACCCGCTTCGGCCATTTCAGCATTCAAGGCAGCCATCTGCGCTTCGACTTCGTCGATTTGCTCAGGCAGCGCTTCCAGCTCGCGTTGCAGCTTGTAGCTGAGCTTCTTCTTGGCAACCGGCATGTCCTTGGCAGCGACAGGCGTCGCTTCGACGACTGCGGTGGCCAGTTCGGCTTTGCCGGACTTGGTATCGGTCACGCCCAGCAGACGTGGCGAGCCACCCTGACGCAGCCAGTCCTGATAACCACCGACGTATTCACGCACCTTGCCTTCACCTTCGAACACCAGCGTGCTGGTGACGACGTTGTCGAGGAATGCCCGGTCGTGACTGACCATCAGCACTGTGCCCTTGAAGGTCAGCAGCACTTCTTCCAGCAGCTCCAGGGTTTCAACGTCCAGGTCGTTGGTCGGTTCGTCGAGCACCAGCAGGTTGGCCGGCTTGCTGAACAGCTTGGCCAGCAACAAGCGCGCTCGCTCACCGCCGGACAACGCCTTGACCGGTGTCCGCGCACGTTGCGGGCTGAACAGGAAATCGCCCAGATAGCTCAACACGTGTCGGCTCTGGCCGTCGATATCGATGAAGTCGCGACCTTCGGCAACGTTATCGATAACGGTTTTTTCCAGATCCAGCTGATGGCGCAACTGGTCGAAGTAAGCCACGTCCAGACGTGTGCCGACTTCAACCGAGCCGTTGGTCGGCTGCAGGTTATCGAGCATCAGCTTGAGCAAGGTGGTCTTGCCAGTACCGTTGGCGCCGAGCAGACCGATGCGGTCTTCGCGCTGCAGGACCATGGAGAAGTCCTTGATCAACATCGGGCCGCCCGGGTGAGCGAAGCTGACGTTGTCCAGGACCATGACCTGCTTGCCGGATTTATCGGCGGTATCGAGCTGGATATTGGCCTTGCCGGTGCGCTCGCGACGCTCGCTGCGCTCTACGCGCAGTTCTTTCAGGGCACGCACGCGACCCTCGTTACGGGTGCGACGGGCCTTGATGCCCTGACGAATCCAGACTTCTTCCTGAGCCAGACGCTTGTCGAACAGTGCGTTGGCGGTCTCTTCCGCCGAAAGCATGGCTTCCTTGTGGACCAGGAAGCTGGCGTAGTCGCCATTCCAGTCGATCAGGCCGCCGCGATCCAGTTCCAGAATTCGCGTCGCGAGGTTTTGCAGGAAGGAACGGTCGTGCGTGATGAACAACACAGCGCCCTGGAAACCCATCAAGGCCTCTTCAAGCCAGGCGATGGCGCCGATGTCCAGGTGGTTGGTTGGCTCATCGAGCAGCAGCAGATCCGGCTCGGACACCAGCGCCTGAGCGAGCAGCACGCGACGACGCCAGCCGCCGGACAACTCGGCCAGGGTCTTGTCGGCAGGCAGCTGCAAGCGACTCAAGGTGCTGTCGACCAGTTGCTGCAAACGCCAGCCGTCACGGGCTTCGAGGTCCTGCTGCACATGCATCAGCTTGTCGAGGTCTTCCTCGGTGACGCAGTTCTGCGCCAGGTGATGGTATTGCGCGAGCAAGGCGCCAACGCCATCCAGGCCCTCGGCCACGACGTCGAATACAGTCCGCTCGTCGGCCACCGGCAATTCCTGGGGCAGTTCGCCGATCTTGAGCCCCGGCGCACGCCAGACAGCCCCGTCATCGGGCTTTTGCACACCTTTGACCAGCTTCAACATGCTGGACTTGCCGGTACCGTTTCGGCCGATGATGCACACCCGCTCACCACGGGCAATTTGCCAGGACACCTTGTCCAACAACGGCATGGCGCCGAAAGCAAGGGACACATCGGTGAATTTGAGCAGGGTCATGAGCTTCTCCAAAAACTGGGGGCGCATTCTACCTGAGATAGCGGGCCTATGTCGGCTTTCAGTGATGATTGACCGACCACCAGGGAAGCGGTTGCCTCCTTATATAGCCGTGATTTATTTCCAAGTGCGACACCCCCGTCGGCAATGCTTTCACCCGGAGCTGGCAAAAGGCTAAGCTAGCGGCACTTTTCACGTTTCATCTGCTCGGAAGTCTCATGCGCAGTCGCTTGTTCGGTCTTTTTTCCTGCCTCATCCTCTCGGCAACCGTGGCCCAGAGTACCTACGCCGCGGATCTTGGTCAGCAACGCCAATATTACGATGAGGCCAAGCGCGCGCTGGCCAAAGGCGACACCGGCCCTTATCGGATGTATGCCGCTGAGCTGGCCGACTATCCGCTGGAGCCCTATCTGGCCTACGACGAGCTGACGGCCCGGCTCAAAACCGCCAGCAACCCGGAAATCGAGAAATTTCTGGCCGAGCACGGCGACCTGCCCCAGGCCAACTGGATGAAATTGCGCTGGCTGCGCTCGCTGGCCGAACGCGGCGACTGGCAGCCCTTCGTCAAGTATTACGACCCGAAGATGAATTTCGTCGAACTCGACTGCCTGTACGGCCAGTATCTGCTGGGCCATGGCAAGAAAGCCGAGGGCTATGCGAACGCTGAAAAACTGTGGATGACCGGCAAGACGTTGCCGGAAGCGTGCGACGGCTTCTTCGCGCAATGGGCAGCCGACGGCCAATTGCCCGAGCAGAAACGCTGGCAGCGCGCCAAGCTGGCGGCCACCGCTGGCAACTACAGCCTGGCGACAACGCTGGTCAACAGCCTCAACAGCCTGGCCCCGCAAGGCAGATTACTGCTGGCGGTGGCGAAGAAGCCGGAAATGCTCAACAACCCGGGCCAATTCGCCCCGGTCGATGAAGCCATGTCCGATGTCGTCGGCCTTGGGCTGCGACGTTTGGCGAAACAGGACCCGCAGAAAGCCCTGGAAATGCTCGACGACTACGCGCGCACCATGCACTTCTCCCGGGAAGAACAGGTGCAGATCGCCAAGGAAATCGGCTTGACCCTGGCCCGCCGCTACGATGGCCGCGCGCTGGAAGTGATGACCAAGTACGACCCGGAGCTGCGTGACAACACCGTGACCGAATGGCGTCTGCGCCTGCTGTTGCGGCTTGGCCGTTGGGAAGATGCCTACGAGCTGTCCCGCCGCCTGCCCAAGGATCTGGCCGACACCAATCGCTGGCGTTATTGGGAAGCACGCTCACTGGAACTTGCCCAACCGGGCAGTCCACTGATTGCCAACCTCTATAAAGACGTGGCGAAAGAACGCGATTTCTACGGATTCCTCGCCGCCGACCGTACGCAGAGCTCTTATCAGCTCAACAACAAGCCGCTGCTGCTCAGCCAGGCGTTGATCACCAAGGTGCGCAATACACCAGGCGTACGCCGGGCGCTTGAATTTCATGCGCGCGGGCAGATCGTCGACGGTCGCCGCGAGTGGTACCACGTCAGCCGTTCGTTCAGCCGCGATGAAATGGTCGCCCAGGCAAAACTGGCCTACGACCTGAAATGGTATTTCCCGGCCATCCGCACCATCAGCCAGGCGCAATATTGGGACGATCTGGATATCCGCTTCCCGATGGCCCACCGCGAAACGCTGGTCCGTGAAGCGCAGCTGCGCGGCCTGCATTCAAGCTGGGTATTCGCGATTACCCGCCAGGAAAGCGCCTTCATGGACGACGCTCGCTCCGGCGTCGGCGCCAGCGGCCTGATGCAACTGATGCCGGCCACGGCCAAGGAAACTGCGCGCAAGTTCAGCATTCCGCTGGCCTCGCCTCAGCAAGTGCTGGATCCGGACACCAACATCCAGTTGGGCGCCGCGTACCTGAGCCAGGTGCACAGCCAGTTCAACGGTAACCGCGTGCTGGCTTCGGCGGCTTACAACGCAGGACCGGGTCGCGTTCGCCAGTGGCTCAAGGGCGCCAATCATCTGGCTTTTGATGTCTGGGTTGAAAGCATTCCGTTCGACGAAACCCGCCAGTATGTGCAGAACGTGCTGTCTTATTCGGTGATCTACGGCCAAAAGCTCAATTCGCCGCAGCCGCTGGTAGATTGGCATGAGCGGTTTTTTGATGATTTGTGAGTGTTGAATCTGTTGGAGATTCTATGTCTGGGGGCAACCGCCAGGCGCCGCAGATGTATTGTCTGAACCGACGCCTTCCCGGCTAAAGCCGGTCCCACTGGATCGCGCTGATTGTGTGGGACCGGATTTATCCGGGAAGACGGCATTCCAGTAGACGCAAATACAGCGGCTGTACGTCCTATCGTGAATGTTGCGTAGATCCGTTGGCGAGGCTTGCCCGCGAAGAACCCTTCGCGGGCAAGCCTCGCTCCAATGGACCGTTATTCAATCACTCCAGAATCTCAACCGGCATCCCCACTTCGATTACCCCGCGCCCATCACTGACCATATTCTGCCCAAACCACACGTCCCCTTCACGCTCGCGATAGGTCTTGAGGGTGGTCAACGGTTCGCGGTCGGCGTTGCGCTCGCCGGTGGCCGGGTCGATGGTGGTCAGGATGCAGCGCGAACAACCTTTGAGCAGGCGGAATTCGATGTCGCCGATGCGGATGCGCTTCCAGCCATCCTCGGCAAAGGCTTCGGCGCCCTCAACCACCAGGTTCGGACGAAAACGCAGCATCTCTTGCGGGCGCCCGATTCTGGCGGACAAGTCATCCAGGGATGACTGACCGATCAACAGCAAGGGAAAGCCATCGGCGAACCCGACCTTGTCATCGACGGTGCCGTAACCGCTGGGCAGCCAGCGCGCACGATCCGTCGGCACGTAAACCATGCGCGTCGGCTTGCCAATGAAGTCGCTGACCCAGCGCGCCGCTTCGTCACCGGCATCCGGTACGCGCAGGGTATCGCGCCACAGCGTGACGCCACGCAACGTGGGCTCACTGTCCTCGGGAAGCGGCACGTCCAGCGCTGAATAACCGGGCGCCGACAGCGTGACGCCGCCATCGGCATTCCACAGCACGGAAAGTTGCGACATGTGCGGCAAGGCGCGCTGGGTCAGGAAGCGACCGCTGCTTTCTTCCACCAGCATCCAGCGTCGATCGCCGACCATCCCCAGCTCGTCAAACGAAACCTGTTGCAGCACATTGGCCTTGCAGGATTTGAGGGGGAATTGGTAAAGCGCGCTGAGATGCAACATGGCCTGATCCTTGTCTGGCAGGTGATAAGCAGAGGCTCGAAGAGCTGCAAGCTTATACGAACCTGCCGGGATTCAGTCACACAAACGCGGGTATCAGCCGTGAATCATGTTCAATCGCTCGCGCACCACATCCACCAGCTTGTCGGGCTGGAATTTGGAGAGGAAGTTGTCGCAGCCGACCTTCTTCACCATGGATTCGTTGAAGCTGCCGGAAAGCGAGGTGTGCAGCACGACATACAATTCGCGCAGGCGCGGATCGTTACGGATTTCGGTGGTCAGACGGTAGCCGTCCATTTCCGGCATTTCGGCATCGGTGAAGATCATCAGCAGTTTGTCGGTCATGACTTCGCCGCTGTCAGCCCAACCCTTGAGCATGTTCAGCGCCTTGAGGCCGTCGCTGGCCACATGCAGCTTCACGCCGAGCTGCGACAAGGTGTCTCGCAGCTGACTGAGCGCCACCTTCGAGTCATCGACCAACAGGATTTCCCGCCCACGGGCACGCTCAAGAATCGGGTCTTCGAGCTTCTCGCGCGAGACCTTGGCGTTGTACGGCACGATTTCGGCGAGGACTTTTTCCACGTCGATGATTTCCACAAGCTGGTCATCGACCTTGCTGATGGCAGTCAGGTAATGCTGACGCCCGGCGCTGGCCGGTGGCGGCAGGATCGACTCCCAGTTCATGTTGACGATGCGGTCCACGCCACCGACCAGAAACGCCTGAACCGAGCGGTTGTATTCAGTCACGATGATGGTGCTGGTTGGCCCCGGCACCAGCGGGCGCATGCCGATGGCCTGGGAAAGGTCGATCACCGGCAATGTCTGGCCGCGCAGGTTGACCACGCCGCAGACGAACGCATGTCGCTGGGGCATCAGGGTCAGCTTCGGCAGCTGTAGCACTTCCTGGACCTTGAACACGTTGATGGCGAATAACTGCCGACCCGCCAGGCGAAACATGAGAATTTCCAGGCGGTTCTCGCCCACCAGCTGTGTGCGTTGATCTACCGAGTCGAGAATGCCAGCCATGTATAGCTCCAGAAGCGTGGGTCACAGTGAGTCCGCTAGACCTGTTATCGGCTGAAATGAGCGAGACCTTAATCGCAATAAAATGCCACGTCCCAGGCTTGATGTCACATTAACACCATCGCTTGTCGGTAATTTCTTTCAGCCTGTCAGACAAGGCAAATGGGACACAGGCCAGGTTTTGGCGAACTTCAGAATCGGCCTACAGACTTGCGCTGAAAATCCACATTAACTGGCAGCCACTCGCCGAACGCGAGCCCAGTCGCCAGCCATGACATGACATGTGGAGATCAAGCATGCTGAACGGCCTTCAATGGCAAGACAGATATCCCGAATTTTTCAGCGAATCCCAGGCCCTTCTGAACCGCTCGCAGGAATGCCTGTTGCATCTGGAGTTGATCAGCGACGATCAAGACGCCATTGACGGCCTGATCACCGCGTTGCGCAAACTCAGGGAAGTGGCAGAAAACGCTGCGATTGCCGACGTTGCTGACTTCTCCCGGCAATTACTGAGCGTGTTGAGTGCCGCGATGCGTGACAGCCATTGCCAGGACAACGTGCTGCTAGTCCTGAAAGACTGCTTCAGCCTGCTCGCCTGGCAACTTGAACTGATCGATCCGCGCGACGGACTGTTGTTGCTCGACGACAGTGAACAGCGCGAGCTGCTGGCGAATCTCACGTCCGCCGCCCGGCCTGCTGGAAGCGTGACGGACGCAGGTTTTTGTGGGAGAGGACTTGTCCTCGATTGACTAGCTCAGTCTGCCCGAGCCAACTGCAGTGCTGCTGCCATTGTCATCGAGGACAAGTCCTCTGCCACTTGTGGAATATGTAACTCCCACAAGCGGGGCAGAAAACGCCTACCGGTTGATCTGGTAGATCAGTCCGCGTGAGCAATGTGCCGGGGCGCTGTAAACAGTGCAGAGTCGGCGGGCAGATGCACATGCAACGCTCCCGGACGCGCCGAAAAGCGCAGGTTTTCGCCTGACAACGGCTCGCCATCCAGATTGATATCCAGCCCTTGCGCCGACTTCAGTTCCACCCACGGCAGGCGCGCGCGGATGAACATGTTATCGATGCCCAGCCCGCCTTCCAGCAGTCCTCTCAGGGTTCCGACCAATTCCTGAGGTGCGGGCAAAATGCTGATATCCAGCAAGCCGTCATCGGCCAGCGCGGTCGGGCACAGCACGTGTCCGCCACCGGCTTGTCGGCCATTGCCGATGCCCAGCGCCAGCAAGTCGCCGCGCCAGTGAAAATCCGGACCATTCAACTCGCCGTAGGCCGTACTCAGCTCACTGAAACGTGTCAGCCCGGTGAACAGATAAGCAGCACCGCCCAGGACTTTTTTCAGGTCTTCTGAAGTGTTGGCGGTGACCTGGCTGCCGAAACCACCGGTTGCCATGTTGAGAAATATCTTGCCGTCGACCTCGCCGAGATCCACCGGCCGCGCAGGCACATCCAGCAAGTCCAGCGCCGCCTTGGGTTCCAGCGGCACGCCCGCCGCTCGCGCGAAATCATTAGCGGTGCCCAGCGGCATGATAGTCAGCTCGGCGTCGGCATCTGCCAAGGCTTCGGCAATGTCGCGCAACGTACCGTCGCCGCCACCCGCAATGATCTGCGTGTGTCCTGCTGCCAGTGCTTCTTTGACCAGGCGCTGCGCGTCGCCGCCTTCCCAGGTGACCCGCACCTCCAACTCCCAACCCTCGTTGCGCTTGTCCGCCACGGCCGCACGCACTTCTTCATTGAGTGCCTGCTTGCCGTGCAGAATTAACATTGCTTTCCGACCTGTCATCAACGCGCCCTCCCCTCTGATTCAATGCGCAAGATGTTGACCTCAGCGGAGGAAGAAAAACCCTTCCATCTCAGAATAATTTCTCCGTCGTCGCTGTTTTGTCCCCACACCTCCCGTTTCATGAGCTTTACTCCCCGCAAAATATCTGTTCGAGGGTGATTCACTCAGTCACATAGAAGCGCACGGCGTTTCGAATGCATAACGGGCTGGAAGTATCAATAAAACGACAGGTGGAGTCGTAAAAATCGCGCACAAGCCAAAATACTGACTATATTTTCATCTTCCGCAGCATGTGACGTTTTATTGACCACCCAACATCGACAACCCTTACGCACTGTTCCGGCCGTGCTATTGACTCGTGAGGCTTATTTTGATGAGCACCCTCATCCCTTGCATCATCGCCGGCGGCGCCGGCACCCGGTTGTGGCCGGTCTCCCGCGAAGCCATGCCCAAACCCTTCATACGCCTTCCCGACGGCGAAAGCCTGCTGCAGAAAACCTTCATACGCGCCGTAGGGCTGCCCGACGTTGAGCGATTGCTGACCGTAACCAATCGCGAGGTGTACTTCCGGACGGTTGACGACTATCGGCAACTGAATAAAACCCGGGTCGCGCTGGATTTCGTCCTTGAGCCATTTGGCCGCAATACCGCACCGGCAGTCGCTGCCGCCGCCCTGCACGTGGCCCGCCTGTATGGCGAAGACGCCCAGTTGCTGATTCTGCCGGCGGACCATTTGATTGCCGATGTCGCGGCCTTCTCGGCAGCGGTGCAGCAGGCACGCGTTCTGGCTGACCAAGGCTGGCTGGTGACTTTCGGGATCTTGCCGGACAAAGCGGAAACCGGTTTCGGCTACATCGAAAAAGGTCAGTCGCTGAACGAACACGGCTATCAGGTCGCACGTTTTGTGGAAAAACCGGACGCAGCCACCGCACAAAGCTATCTGGACGGCGGCCTGCATTTATGGAATGCCGGGATGTTTTGCATGCGCGCCGATACGCTGCTCAGCGAGTTCCAGGAGCATGCGCCGCAGATCCTCGCGGCGGTGCAGAAATGCCTTGAGCAAAGCACCAGCAAGCAAGGCAATCACGAACTGCAACTGGAGCTGGAGAGCCATTCCTTTGCCTTGGCGCCGGACATTTCCATCGACTACGCGTTGATGGAACGCTCGCAAAAGGTCGCGGTGATCCCCTGCCAGCTGGGCTGGAGCGATATCGGTTCCTGGCAGGCCTTGCGCGAACTGACCCCGGTCGATGAGCTGGGCAACCAGTGCAACGGTCAGACCGTGCTGCACGACGTGACCAACTGTTACATCGACTCGCCGAATCGCCTGGTGGGTGGCATCGGGCTGGATGACCTGATCATCATCGACACGCCGGATGCCTTGCTGATCGCCGATGGCAAGCGCAGCCAGGATGTGAAAATCATCGCTCAGGAACTCAAGCGCCAGGGCCATGATGCCTATCGCCTGCATCGCACCGTCACCCGGCCATGGGGCACGTATACCGTGCTGGAGGAAGGCAAGCGCTTCAAGATCAAACGTATCGTGGTCCGGCCCCAGGCATCGCTGTCCCTGCAAATGCATCACCATCGCAGCGAGCACTGGATTGTCGTCAGCGGCATGGCCAGGGTCACCAATAACGACGCCGAATTCATGCTCGACACCAATGAATCCACCTTCATCAAACCCGGCCATACCCATCGCCTGGTCAATCCGGGGGTCATCGACCTGGTGATGATCGAGGTGCAGAGCGGCGAATACCTCGGCGAAGACGACATCGTGCGTTTCACCGATATCTATGGCCGCGTGCCGACCGAGGCGGCCAAAGTCTAGCGAACCGCTCGGCAACCGGTGGAATGCAGGCCTGTCGCGCCTCTTCGTCGCAGGCCTGATTCCATGCTCTGCGTGTCAATGACTGATCATCCACGGCCTTCCTGCCGCCTTGCCTTTCAGCGCATGGGGATTGGCCTTGGTCGGCAACACGGTTTTGCTCGGCGCACAGCAGCCGCAACCGCTTGGGTGACGCTTGCTTTCCTGATATTCGGCCACCGTCTTGGGCGCGTTGGCACTGCGTTCATTGGTTTCAATGGCGCGTCGTTTATTGCCTGACACGCTGCTCAAACCCGGCGCCGACAAAATCACTCGCATGCTCGACTCGCCGCATTGCGGGCAGGCGCAAGGCATGCCGCTTTCGGCCATGGGTTTGAGCGCCGTGAAATCCCCACAGCTGGGGCAATCGAATTCGTACATGGGCATGGTTGGAACTCCTGGCTATGGTCTTGTCGGGAGCGCGGATCAAGTGGGAGCAAGCTTGCTCGCGAAGAGGCCTGTACATCAAAAACATCCTCATCGCCTCTACCAACGGCTTCGCAAGCAAGCTTGCTCCCACAAATCCGCACCCACAGATCGATCACCGGCAACTACAAATCGTAGGCAATCGGCAAATCCACCAACCCATCAATAAATTTAGTCGGGCCGTTGGCGTTGGGATTGATATCGAACTGGAAGATTTCCGTCGGCAGCCACAACGTCGCGCAGGCGTTGGGAATATCGACGATGCCGCTGATATGCCCTTGGACCGGCGCCGAGCCGAGCAGCGCATAACCCTGAGCCGGGGAGTAACCGAACTTGGTCAGGTAGTTGATCGCGTTCAGGCACGCCTGACGGTAGGCGATGTTGACGTCCAGATAGTGCTGCTTGCCGGCCTCGTCCACCGAGATGCCTTCGAAGATCAGGTATTTGTTGTAGTTGGGCACAATGGGGCTTGGCTTGAACACCGGGTTCTTGATGCCGTATTTCTCCATGCCACCCTTGATCAGCTCGACGCGCATATGCACCCAGCCGGCCATTTCAATGGCGCCGCAAAAGGTGATTTCGCCGTCGCCCTGACTGAAGTGCAAGTCGCCCACCGACAGGCCCGCGCCATCCACGTAAACCGGGAAGAACACCTTCGAGCCGCGCGACAGATCCTTGATGTCGCAGTTGCCGCCATGTTCACGGGGCGGCACGGTACGCGCGCCCGTTGCGGCAGCCAGGTCGCGGGCCGGGCCTTTGAGCTTGCCCAGGTGCGCGGTTGCAGCAGAAGGCGGATTGGCCAACGGCGGCACGCGAGTCGGATTGGTGTCGATCAGTTCCTGCTCGCGCTTGTTCCATTCGGCGAGCATCTTGTGATCCGGCAGGCAACCGATCAGGCCGGGATGGATAAGACCGGCGAACTCGACACCCGGAATGTGCCGCGAGCTGGTCATCATGCCTTTGAAGTCCCAGATGGCTTTCTGCGCAGACGGGAAGTGATCGGTGAGAAAGCCGCCGCCGTTATTGCGCGAGAAAAACCCGTTGAAACCCCATTGGGAGTCGGCACGCGCGCCGATGTCGAGCAAGTCCACTACCAGCAAGTCACCCGGCTCGGCGCCATGCACGCCAATCGGCCCGGACAGGTAATGCACGGTGGACAGGTCCACGTCGCGCACGTCGCTGGCGTCATCGTTGTTCTTGATCGCGCCAGCGGTCCAGTCGTAGGTTTCGAGGATGAAGTCATCGCCCGGCTTGACCCACGCGGCCATGGGAATGTCCGGGTGCCAGCGGTTGTGGATGTTTTCGTTTTCGGTGACAGGCTGGCTGAGGTCGACTTTGATCAGCGTTTCGGTCATGGCGTATCTCCTGAGTTAGAGAGTAAATTCGGTCAATCAAAAGTGATCCGATCGACGCTTTCGCGAGCAAGCTCGCTCCCACATGTGAAGTGAGGCCAGTGGGAGCGAGCTTGCTCGCGAAGAGGTCGGTTCAAACAACAAAGCTGCCTGGATAAATCACACCGACAAATACCGACTGATCGTCGCTTCATCGACATTGGCCCGGGTCTCTTCAATCACGAAGCGGCCCTTCTCGATGACCAGAAAGCGATCAGCGATTTCCAGGGTGAACGACAGCACTTGCTCGGAGACCACGATGGTCAGGTTGCGCAAGGTGCGGATCTCTTTGAGGGTGCGGGCGATGTCCTTGATGATCGACGGCTGGATGCCTTCGGTAGGTTCGTCCAGCAACAGCACTTTGGGATTGGTCGCCAGTGCCCGGGCAATCGCCAGTTGCTGCTGTTGGCCGCCGGACAGATTGCCGCCGCGCCGACCACGCATGTCGTAGAGCACCGGGAACAGCGCGTAAAGATCTTCCGGGACGATGCCGCGAGCCGACGCTGGCAAGCCGGTCTGAATGTTTTCCAGCACGCTCATGGCCGGAAAAATCATCCGCCCTTGTGGGACATAAGCCATGCCGTGCTCGACCCGCGAATGGGTTTCCATGCCGGAAACTTCCACGCCTTCCACCTGAATCTGCCCGCCCCATTGTGGGAGGATGCCCATCAGGCTTTTGAACAGCGTGGTCTTGCCCATGCCGTTGCGGCCCATGACCGCGACGATTTCCTGTTTCTCGACGTTAAGGTCCAGGTCATGAAGAATCTGGCTCTGGCCATAACCGCACGCCAGCTGATTGATCTTGAACATGCCGCGCTCCTTATTAATGGCCCAGATACACTTCGATGACTTTCGGATTGTTCTGCACCGAATCCATGCTGCCTTCGGCCAGGACCTTGCCCTGATGCAGCACCGTGACCTTGTGCGCGATGCTTCTGACGAATTCCATGTCGTGCTCGATGACCAACACCGAGCGGCCCTGGCTGATGCGATTGAGCAGTTCGGCGGTCTGCGAACGCTCACTGACGCTCATACCCGCCACCGGCTCGTCGAGCATCAACAGCTCCGGGTCCTGCATCAGCAGCATGCCGATCTCCAGCCATTGCTTCTGGCCGTGGGACAGCAGACCGGCCTGCTGATCGAGCAGCCCGCCGAGGAAGATATCCGCCGCCACTTCGTTGACCCGCGCCACCACTTCTGCGGTGCGCTTGAAGAACAGCGCACCGAACACCGAGCGGCCCGCCGGGAAGGACATTTCCAGGTTTTCGAACACGCTCAAATTGTCGTAGATCGACGGGGTCTGGAATTTGCGGCCGACCCCAGCTCGGACAATGTCGTACTCATGCATCTTGGTCAGCTCACGCCCGTCGAACTGGATGCTGCCGCTGGTGGCGCGCGTCTTGCCGCAGATCAGGTCGAGCACCGTGGTCTTGCCCGCGCCGTTGGGGCCGATCACCACGCGTACTTCATTGCGGTCGATGTACAGATTCAGGTCGTCTACCGCCTTGAAACCGTCGAAGGAAACCGTCAACCCTTCGATGGCCAGCACCGGTTTGTGCATCTGAAAACCCGTTGGGCTGGTCATGGCTGAGTCTCCATCGAAGTCGCGGCGCTCTTGGCGGGCATCGGAACAGACCCCGGCGGCGGCGTAATGACCACCGCTCTGGCGATCACAGGCTCGGGTTTGTTCAGCACCCGGTCGAACCACTTGCGACCGTGGCTTTCCCACAATCCCGCCAGGCCGTTGGGGAAGTACATGACCACCGCAATGAACAGGCCGCCCATCAGGTACAGCCAGAGTTCAGGGAAGGATTCGGAGAAATACGTCTTGCCGTAATTGACCAGCAGCGAGCCGTACACCGCGCCGAGCAGCGACATGCGCCCGCCCACTGCGGCGAAGATCACCATCTCGATGGAGGGCACGATGCCCACGAACGACGGCGACATGAAACCCACCTGCAAGGCAAACATCGCCCCGCCAATCGCCGAGAACGCCGCCGCCACGCAATAGACAAAGATCTTGAAACTGGCCACGTCGTAACCGGAGAAACGCACGCGCTCTTCCTTGTCGCGCATGGCCATCAGCAGGCGGCCAAGCTTGGAGGCGAGGATGAATCTGCCGATCAGGATGCAGCCGAACAGCAAGGCGGCGTTGATGAAGTACAAGGCCAGCTTGGCGCTGTCGTCGCGGATGTCCCAGCCGAGCAGGGTTTTCAGATCGGTGATGCCGTTGACGCCACCGGTCAGGCCTTGCTGGCCGATGATCAGCACCGTCAGGATCAACGCAATGGCCTGGGTGACGATGGAGAAATACACGTCACCGACCCGGCGTTTGAACATCGCCAGGCCGATCACCAGCGCCAGCAACACCGGCACGGCGATGACTGCAATGACCGTGAAGGTGAAGCTATGAAACGGCATCCATAACCAGGGCAATTCGGTGATCTGGTTCCAGTCCATGAAATCCGGGATGCCGGGCGTGGACTGGATTTTTGTGCTTTCCGGGTCCGAGGCTTCCAGCTTGAGAAACATCGCCATGCAGTAGCCGCCGAGGCCGAAAAACACGCCCTGCCCGAGGCTGAGAATCCCGCCGTAGCCCCAGCACAACACCAGGCCGACCGCGACAAACGCGTAGGTCAGGTATTTGCCGACCATGTTCAGGCGAAACGCATCGAGGGTCAGCGGGAACACGACCAGAATCAGCACGGCCAGTATCAACAGGCCAATCACACCCTGCCGGCCGCCGAGCACTTTATTTAGAGCATTCATGGGGCTGCCTCTATTTACGAACACTTATTTACGAAGCTTGCTGGCAAACAACCCTTGCGGGCGCATCAGCAGGATCAGGATAACCGCCGACAGGGTCAGCACTTTGGCCATGGAACCGCTCATGAAAAACTCGGAAATCGACTGCGTCTGCGCGATGGCAAATGCCGAGGCGATGGTGCCGAACAGACTTTGCGCACCGCCGAAAACCACCACCAGAAAGGTGTCGACGATGTACAGCGAACCGGCGGTGGGCCCGGTGGAGCCGATGGTGGTGAACGCGGCACCGGCGACGCCGGCCACGCCGCAACCCAGGGCGAAGGTCATGCGGTCGACCTTGCGGGTGTTGATCCCCACGGCGCGACTCATGATCCGGTTCTGTACCGTGGCGCGCACATGCAGGCCCCAACGGGTGCGATACAGCATCAGGAAGATCGTCGCCGTCAGCAGAATGGTCAGGCCCATGACGAACAGGCCGTTACGCGGAATCTCGATGGCGTCGCTCAGACTCACCGAACCCATCAGCCATTCCGGCGGCGTGGCGCTGACTTCCCGAGCACCGAAGATCGAACGAAAACCCTGCTGCATCACCAGCGACAAACCCCAGGTGGCGAGCAAGGTGTCCAGCGGACGATGGTACAAGCGGCTGATCATCACCGACTCGACGATCCAACCCACCGCACCGGCCACCACGAACGACAACGCGATGGCGAAGAAAAAGTAATAAGGCTGCATGGACGGCATGTACTGCAGCGTGAGGCTGGACATGACGTAGGTGGTGTAAGCGCCGATGGTCAGAAATTCGCCATGGGCCATGTTGATAACGCCCATCTGGCCAAAAATGATCGCCAGCCCCAGGGCCATCAGCAGCAGCACGCAGAACACGGAAAGCCCGTTGAACCCCTGCATGGCCGCGATGGCACCAAATTCCGATAGCCATTGCATGGTGGTCCCTCCTCGGGATGTGATGGTTTCGAGATGTGTGGGCGGGGACCACAGCTACAAGCGACAAGCCTCAAGCTGCAAGAGGAAGCAAAGCAACGAAATCCCGCTTCTTACTTGCAGCTTGCAGCTTGTAACTAACCGCTACCGCGCAGCGGCCTACTGATAGCCTTTAGGAAACGGATTCGGCTCGATCAACTCCGACTCGTAGATGACTTTGAACTGGCCGTCGGCCTGCACTTCGCCAATGCGCGTCTTGCTCCACAAGTGATGGTTTTCGTGGATTTTCACGTAGCCTTCAGGTGCGGTTTTCAGCTCGATGCCAGGGGATGCAGCGACCACTTTGTCGACGTCGAAGCTGCCGGCTTTTTCGACAGCGGCTTTCCACAACCACGGGCCCAGGTAAGCGGCTTGAGTCACGTCGCCCATCACCGAATCCTTGCCGTACTTGGCCTTGAAGCTGTCGACGAAGGCTTTGTTGTTGGGGTTGTCCAGGCTCTGGAAGTACTTCATCGACGCGAAGAAGCCCTTCATGTTTTCGCCGCCAATACCCAGCAGTTCGTCTTCGGTGACCGACAGCGTCAGCAAGGTCTGCTTGGTGGAGTCAACGCCTGCCGCCTTGAGCTGTTTGTAGAAGGCAACGTTGGAGCCGCCGACGACCGCAGCGAACACCACGTCAGGTTTTTTCAGCTTGACCTTGTTGATCAGCGAACCGAACTGGGTGTTGCCCAGCGGGTAGTAATCCTCGCCAACCACGGTGCCGTGCAGCACGTTTTCAATGTGCTTGCGGGCGATTTTCATCGAGGTGCGCGGCCAGATGTAATCCGAGCCGATCAGGTAAAAGGTCTTGGCGCCTTTGGTCTTGGCGATCCAGTCCAGGCTGGCGAGGATTTGCTGGGTGGCTTCCTGGCCGGTGTAGATCACATTTTTCGACTGTTCCAGACCTTCATAGAAGGTTGGGTAATACAGCAGGCCGTTTTCTTTCTCGAACACCGGCAATACCGCTTTGCGCGATGCCGACGTCCAGCAACCGAAGACCGCCGCAACCTTGTCGCCGACCAACAGCTTCTTGGCTTTCTCGGCAAAGGTTGGCCAGTCCGACGCGCCGTCTTCCTGCACAACTTTGATCTGCCGACCGAGGATGCCACCCGAAGCGTTGATCTGATCGATGGCCAGACGCTCAGCCTGGATCGAACCGGTTTCGGAGATCGCCATGGTGCCGGTCGCCGAGTGCAGCTGGCCCACGGTTACTTCAGTCGCGGTAACGGCAAGTCCAGTGGTGTTGGCGTCATCGGCCAAGGCCACCTGGCCAAATACACCTGCCGCAATGAGCGAGAGCGCAGCTGCGCCCAACGCCAATCGACGCGGCAAAAAACGTTTGGCGCCTGTCAGTCGTGAATCCATGTTCCCGCTCCTGTGCTGGTGGTTCGCCGAGATCCGGTTAAGGCGTCGTGGCGAGGTTGGAGCAAGCATGAAGTCGCGGGACAGAAGCCGGTATACGCAGCTTGACGTACCGGGCTACGTCATTTGACGTAGGGCTCAAATCAGGGAAATCGAGGATGATTGCGCCCGTGTGAAAGGTCGCAGCCCTGTGGGACCGGCTTCAGCCGGGAAGGCGGCGCATCGGGCAACACAAACGCATCGAATGTACTGGCCCCTTCCCGGCTAAAGCCGGTCCCACAAATGTGTTCTGCATACCCAGGCACGGAAGTTGCTGTCGCCAATTCCACAACCCTAAACATCCTTCTCAGGAATCCCCCGTGCGACCGTCCGGCTCCCAACGCATCGTCAAGGTGCGCCGCGATTACAACAGTCTGGTCGCCGACGAGACCATGGAGGACTACGCCTTACGCTTCACGCCGAAATCCTTTCGCAAATGGTCGGAATTTCGCATCGCCAACACCGCGGTCGGCGCGGTTTCGTTTCTAGCGCTGGAAGCCATTGGCGGCGCTCTGGTCATGAGTTACGGCTTCACCAACACCTTGTGGGCGATCCTGGCCACGGCGCTGGTAATTTTCCTGACCGGCCTGCCAATCAGCTATTACGCGGCCCGCTACGGCGTGGACATGGATTTGCTGACCCGTGGCGCGGGCTTCGGCTACATCGGTTCGACCATCACCTCGCTGATCTACGCCAGTTTCACCTTCCTGTTTTTCGCCCTGGAAGCAGCAATCATGGCCCTGGCCATCGAGTTGTATTTCCATATTCCGCTGGCCGTGGCCTATGTGATCTGCTCGATCATCGTCATCCCCTTGGTGGCCTACGGCATCACCTTGATCAGCCGCTTGCAGATGTGGTCGCAACCGCTTTGGCTGACCTTGTTGCTGGTGCCGTACATCTTCGTGATCTGGAAAAATCCCGAAGCGCTCTCCGACCTGACCAGTTTTGCCGGACGTGAAGGCGAAGGCGGCACCTTCAACCTGCTGTTCTTTGGTGCAGCGTTCAGCGTGGCGCTGTCGTTGGTGACACAGATCGGCGAGCAAGTGGACTATCTGCGCTTCCTGCCGGAGAAGACCCGCAAGAACCGCAAGCGCTGGTGGGCCGCGCTGCTCATGGCCGGGCCGGGCTGGATCATCCCCGGCGCGATCAAGATCATGGCGGGCGCGTTCCTGGCGTTTCTCGCCCTGCAACACGAAGTGCCCATCGAGCGCGCCGCCGAGCCGACGCAGATGTATCTGGTCGCCTTTCGCTACGTGTTCAGCTCGCCGGAATGGGCGCTGGCGGCCATGGTGCTGTTCGTGATCATTTCCCAGATCAAGATCAACCTGACCAATGCCTACGCCGGTTCGCTGGCCTGGTCGAACTTCTTCGCCAGAGTCACGCACAGCCATCCCGGCCGGGTGGTGTGGCTGGTGTTCAACGTGGCGATTGCCCTGATCCTCATGGAGTTGGGGGTGTTCGATGCCATTGAACAAGTGCTCGGCCTGTACGCCAACGTGGCCATCGCCTGGATCGGCACGCTGGTTGCCGATCTGGTGATCAACAAACCGCTGGGTCTGTCGCCCAACCACATCGAATTCAAGCGTGCGCACCTGTACGACATCAACCCGGTGGGCGTCGGGGCGATGTCGATTGCCTCGCTGCTGTCGATCAGTGCCCATTTCGGGGCATTCGGCGCCCTGGCTCAGACCGCGCCGCCGCTGATTTCCCTGACCACCGCACTGATCGTTGCACCACTGATCGCCTGGTGGACCGAAGGCAAGTACTACATCGCCCGCACCAGCGACCCGTTGCAGCTGTTCCCCCTTGGCCAGCAGACCAGCCTGCGCTGCGGCCTGTGCAGCAATGAATTCGAAACTCCCGACATGGCATATTGCCCGGCCTACAGCTCGCCGATTTGTTCGCTGTGTTGCTCGCTGGACGCCCGTTGCGCCGACCAGTGCAAAAGCCGCGCGCGCCTGTCGATGCAGTTTGAAGACGCCATTAGCCGACTGTTGCCGAAATTACCGCTGCACTACCTGCACACCCGGCTCGCGCAATATCTGGGCTTGCTGACGGTGTTGTTACTGACCATTTCCGGCGCCCTGGCGGTGATCTATGGTCAGGTTTCCCACAGCCTGATCGACCAGTCTCCGACTGTGCATCACACGCTTTTCCTGGCGTTCCTCAAGGCGTTTTTCACTCTGTGCGTATTCGCCGGGATCCTCGCCTGGTGGGTGGTGCTGACGCGAGAAAGCCGCCGCGTCGCCCTGGAAGAGTCGGACCGGCAAACGTCGTTGCTGATGCAGGAAATCGACGCCCACGACAAGACCGATCAAGCGCTGCAAAAAGCCAAGGAAGCCTCCGAAGCTGCCAACGCGGCGAAGAGCCGCTACGTCACCGGGCTGTCCCACGAATTGCGCACACCGCTGAACAGCATTCTCGGTTTCACCCAGATTTTGCAGCGTGACGCCACGACTCCCGCCCACCAGCAAGACCCGTTGGCGACCATTCTGCGCAGCAGCTCACATCTGCTGTCGTTGATCGACGGCCTGCTGGATGTCGCCAAGATCGAAGCGGGCAAGCTGCGTCTGGAGCCGTCAGAAATTCTCTTTCAGGAATTCCTTCACGACCTCGAACACATGTTCGCCCCCACCGCACGGGAAAAAGGCCTGAGCTTTCGCCTCGATGTAGTCGGCCGTATGCCCGCCGTAGTGCGCGGCGATGAAAAGCGCGTGCGGCAAATTCTTATCAACCTGCTGGGCAATGCAGTGAATTTCACCGACAGCGGCGAAGTCTGCCTGCGGGTCAGCTATCGTCGGGAAACGGCGATTTTCGACATCATGGACACCGGCATCGGCATAGCCCCGGAACAGATCGAACGGATTTTCCAACCGTTCGAGCGCGGTGGACTGGTTCGCCAGGACAACGGCGTCGGCCTGGGTTTGACCATCACCCGCATGCTCACTTCATTGATGGGCGGCGCGTTGTCGGTGACCAGCGAGCCGGACCAAGGCACGCATTTCCAGGTGCGGCTGTTCCTCTCCGAAGTGCGCGTGCCCAAGGCGGTAATCCATGTCGATCACGATGTGATGGGCTACGAAGGTCCGCGCCGACTGGTGCTTGTGGTGGACGACCACATCGAACATCGCAAGGTCATCAGCGGCATGCTCACGCCCTTGGGTTTCGAGGTTGCCCAGGCGGCCAACGGTCAGGAAGCGATTCGCCAGGTGTCACTGTTGCATCCGGACCTGATCCTCATGGACCTGTCGATGCCAGACATGGACGGCTGGGAAACCAGCCGCCTGATCCGGCGCAACGCGTTGTCGCTGGCGCCGATCATCATCATTTCCGCTAACGCCAACCCCTTCGCCGACGACAAGGAACGCAGTCTCCCCGAGGTTTGCAACGACTACCTGGCCAAACCGGTGCATATCCAGCAATTGCTCGACCGCATGCAGCATCACCTGCAATTGCACTGGCTGCGCCGCCTGCGCCCCGCACCACAGATCAAGCTGCCCTGGACGTTGCCGCCGCGTCAGGATCTGGAAGATCTGTACGAACTTTGTGGCCTGGGTTATGTGCGCGGCATTCAAGCCAAACTCGACGCCATCGAACGTGACAGCCAGCACAGCGCCAGTTTTGTTGCCGACCTGCGGATGCTCGCCAAAGGCTTCCGCCTGGATGAACTCAGCCTGCAACTCAAGGAGGCCCTCAATGAACGCCCTGACTCAACCCGCTGAAAACGGTGTGATCCTGATTGTCGACGACACGCCGGACAATCTGGCCTTGCTCTCTGACGCACTGGATGAAGCCGGCTACATGGTCCTCGTGGCGCTGGACGGCACCAGCGCCCTGAACCGCATCCAGCGCCGCCGCCCGGACCTGATCCTGCTCGACGCCATGATGCCCGGCCTCGACGGCTTCGAAACCTGCCGCCGGATCAAGGCCCAGCCCGATACCGCCAACATTCCGGTGCTGTTCATGACCGCCCTGACCGACAGCGAACACGTAGTCAAAGGCTTCGAAGCCGGCGCCATCGACTACGTGACCAAACCCATCATCTGCAACGAAGTCCTGGCCCGCGTCGCCTCCCACCTGCGCACCGCCCGCATCCTGCAAACAGCGCGCAACGCCTCACAATCCGCCAGCCTGGGCTTCAACGACAAGCCCGCCTACGGCAAACTCTCCAGCCGCTTCCAACTCACCGAACGCGAAATCGAAGTCCTGCGCTGGGTCGCCTGCGGCAAAACCAACAAAGACATCGGCGACATCCTCCAACTCAGCCCCCGCACCGTGAACAAACACCTGGAACATATTTATATAAAGCTTGGGGTCGAGACGAGAACGGCGGCGACGTCGGTGGCGTTGGCGGCGATGACGGATCGGGTTTGAGCAGACCAAAACGCCGCTTTGAGTTTCGCTTAGTCTACATACCGCACATGCCGCGCCATCAGGTTCTGACGTTTGAAGGTGTCGATGTTGTCGATATTTTCCAGCAACTGCCTTAGGTGCTGCTTGTAGGTTTCGTCATCCATGTCTATCCAGAAGCGCGGGTTGCGGCCGGTTTTCAGGTCGTGGGCGGCGGTGGTCGGGTCCAGGTGGCGAAACTCTTCATAACGCGGCAAATCCGGCAGCGGGCGGCTGGTGTCCATATAGTTCTGCAGGAAATCCCACAACGCACAGGGCATTTGCCAACGGTTATCAACGTTCACCAGCGAAGAAAAATTGATCACGATGTCCCGATAACGATGCGCAATGCATAACACATGATTCATCGAACCTTGCCGATCCGGCCCCGATTCAAGGTAAGCATCGAACTCATAAAACGGCGCGGTTAATTCGCCGATAGTGCCGTTTTTCTTGTATTCGCCATTGTTGTCGTAGTCGAACAGCGTTACCAGACCGGTGCGACGATTTAGTTCCCATATGGGGCCGCGGGAGGGTTTTATCCAGAGTTTGGGGAGTTTCCTCAAGACTAATGATGCTGCGGCCCATGCTAAATATAACGGAAGCATCGTCACGTAAAATGTTTCATCGAACAAACCCCATAATGCCTTGAAATAAGGTTCGCGAGACTTTGCAGCTAATGCAAGCGCAGCAAGAATGTATATGGGAGTAAATATCAGAGACCACCCTTTCCCAAAAATATACAAGTACGACCAAAACTGAGAGTGTGAAGACCAGAGCGAAAATCTGAACCGCTCATGGTCGTGCCGATCATGAAAATCTACGTGTTCGTAAGGCGCTGGAATGTAGGTACCTAACGCAAGTTTTTCCTCACGCTCTTTCCGCATATCTGCTTGAAAACGTAACCTCTCAGGTGCACGTTCACGCAGAAAATCATCTGGGGTAACATTCTGCGGCTCTCCCCACGGTAAGCGTTTTTTGCCAAAACGTTTGAGCCATGACCGCTCCGTTGAAGCTTGTTGTTTAGGAATGCCGTCTGAACGATAAGCGGCATCTGCATAGTAAGGCGTTTTCTGGGCAGTCATTTCGCAGTCTTCGCCCTGTTCTCGGTTTCATCGGCCCAGAACAGCCGTTTCGTAGCGTCAAAATCAGGTTTCGCGTAGGTCGGCCCGAAGGGGGTCGGATCCCTGGGCGGTGGCGCAGGAAATACCCAGGTGCGCTGACCGTCATTCAGCGACAATTGAGCGCGCACGCGCCATATGTGATAGACCTCCGGTAAGTTTTGCGCAGGTTCCGCCTTATAGGAAAAAGGTGTTTTGACGAACAGCTCCAAGGCGCCCGGCAATAGACGATAGGCAACTGGCGTGACAGTTATCTGCGAGCTGCTGGTCTTGCTGCGGTCGCTGTATTGATCGAAAAAGACTTCAAAGCTTTTCAGATTGAGAAAAGCCTGAGTCCCCAGTTCGCCCGGCCCATTCAATAACCCGCTCAAATTACTTTCAATACGAATTCGCGTATTGGCGCTGCGCACTGGAAAAGGTACCGTGGCGCGAAAATCCAGCAGGCCGTCAGCAACGTATTCAGGGTTGCGGTCGATACTGATTCGGATATCGGCGAACAGACTGACCAGATAGTAGAAGGCATTTTGAGGATCTTGCAGATGTGGCGCGGCGTTATGCGGATCATCTCCAAATGGCCCTTTTTTCAACCAGTCCTCAATTGGTTTACTGCTCAGCCAATAGGCCACTCCCGCACCAGCAACGATCAATAGCAGCGAGGCCCAACCCAAGGAACTCAAGCCAAGGAAGGAAGTGCCGCCAATTACCAAACTGCTCATGGTGCCGATCAACCCGCCGGAGGCCATGATCAAATGGCCAATATAAGCGTCGTCGCCCCATTTGTATGAATACCAGGCGTCGTAGAGGTTGAGTCCGACGAAGATCAGACCGGCGCTGATCTGGCCAAGTAATCGAGCGCTATATTTTTTCACCAGCCGATTACTTAGCGATCCCAAAAGGTGCTTGGCAATATTATCGGGAATGATGAATACAGTTTTGCGTCCAGCTGCCAATACAGAATGACTACCAGCCAGCTTCACAGTCAGCGCTTCGAATCCGATAGCCAAATCAAGTCCTGCGCCCACAACCCCGACAAAGCCACGAAGTCCCTCCTTCTCCCTAACCGTCTGCTCCCATCCGTCAAACTCATTACTCAGATTATAAATCTCCAACCCCACAATCGCCCCCGCCACCGGCACCGGCACCGAATCCAACGCCCGAAAAGCCGTACTATCGCGCATCGCATCCCGCAGCTTGATCGCGTTCTCCAACCCACTCAGTTTTTCAGCCTTGTCCGCCGCCCGTTTGGCCGTGTCCTTTTGCCAGGCGTCGTTAAACCTTTGGTTGAGTCGGCTAACTGTTAGCGCTGTGCGGTGATTTCTAGGGATGCCAAGTACGATTCGTTGTGGCGGGAGCACCGGCTGCGGCCGAGCAAAACCGTGATCCTCAGCGGGGGATTTCATGACGCCATTCTGATTGCGATAAACCCCGTAGACTTGCGCGGCGCGGCCGACTTTTTCGGGCATGTCGTCGAGACCGAAAATGTAATAGTCCTTTCTCCGAGCGTCAGCGTGAGGCAGAAAGTGCAGGCCGCCAAAGGTTTGCGGCAGCATGCCGCGCAGTTGGGCAAGGCTGCGTCGATGCGCGGCTTCGTTCAGGCGAAAGCGTTTGGCGGCGGGGTCTTGCAGTGCAATATGCTGCGCGCCATGGACCGCCCGTTCGGCGGCCTCGATTGCGCCCTGCAGGTTTTCATTGATAGCGACCAGCGCAGCCGCGCCGGCCTTCGCTTCAAGGGTCAGGGTAGTATTGAGGCTGCCGCTTTTCAGCAAACTCGCCAAAAACACTGCATCGATCGTCGAGTATGCTGCGGCGGGCAAAACGCTGTCCTGTTCGGTCCTGGCCAGTTCCGTCGCCCGAAAAACGCCGTCGCCCTGATTAACCTCCGGGTCGGCGGGTGCCTGGTATGGCGCGTCGAGATCCTGCTGACCGGCATCCGGCCAGAGCATGCGGTGCATCGGGTGCTGCGGGTCGTTGATGACGCTGGCGATCCACTCCTGGCCGACGCTGGCTTCGGGGCTGTAGAGGCTGAGGCCGGTCATGGCGTCGGTGATGTCGCCACTGGCCGCCAACGGGTCGTAGGCCGACGGCCCCAAGGCCAGGGTGACGAACAGCTGGCTGACAAAATGAAAAGCCGCCGCGTATTTGAAGCCGTCGAGGCTCAGGTGGTCGGCCAGGCATTGTTCGGTCTGACGTTGTTGC
>NZ_JAFCXH010000032.1:0-55817 GCF_049898225.1 Pseudomonas sp. DSP3-2-3
CAGGGAGTTACTTTTGGTCGTATGCTTTTTCATGGACTCGCCCTCGCTGTCGTTGGCTTCTTAAGAATGCCACCGTGGCGCTACAGACGCCTCGGCTTGGGCGAGTCCATCCAATTACAAGGCTCAAGTCGCTTTTTTGTAACACAACACGTCTATCTTCAACTGTGCCCGCAAAAACACGCGGGCACGAACACCACGATTTCATAGGGGGCGCGCCTTAGGCAGGGAGCGACCCCTTTTTTTGTCTTCTTATATACGATTTAGTGCTTAATAAATATCTTCTTATTCCTTAACGAATATATGTCCCTTCCTTATACTTGGCCTCATGACCGCACCCCATGCAGGAGGCTGACCCCATGCACAACGAGTCGATTCGCTATCTGATCGTGCCAGGCTGGCAAGGGTCACCCGATGATCATTGGCAAACCCACTGGCAGAACAGCCTGCCCAACAGTACGCGCGTCGAGCAGGCCGATTGGCTCAAGCCGCGTCGCGAGGATTGGGTTGGCGAATTGCAGCGCAGCATTGCCGCCGACAGTACGCCGGTGATCTTGATTGCGCACAGCCTGGGGTGCGTGACCGTTGCTCATTGGGCGCGTCTGGCGCCGCTGGAATCCTTGCGCCAGGTGCGCGGCGCGTTGCTGGTTGCGCCGGCGGATGTCGAACGGCCCAATTGCTCGCCGGCGCTGCGCAATTTCGCGCCGATCCCAAAGGATTTGCTGCCATTTCCTACGCAGATAGTCACCTCCGATAACGACGCGGCGGTCAGCACGCAACGGGCCATGGACATGGCCCGTGACTGGGGCGCTGACATGAGCGTGCTCGGTGAAGCCGGGCACATCAACGTCAAGTCAGGGCATCGGCGTTGGGAACAAGGTTTCGCTTATCTGTATCGCCTGCAAAGCCGATTGGAACATCACGCTCGGCGTCGCGCATGAACTCAACAGACGCGATGAACGTCGCGTTTTCTTTTCATTACTTCGTCAGTTTTTCCCAACCGGGCCATGTGGTCCGGATATTTATTTTTTAACGCGTGAGCCGTCGCAAGGCTCGGGCGGGAGTTTTGCCATGAGCCTTAAAGAATCCTTCGGTCAGCCGTTACTGACCTTTCCCGACGCCGAAAAAAGCCCGCTGAGCATTCGCGCTAAAGCGCTGGTTTTCGTTGACCCACGCTCGCGGCAGCTGCGTGAGGAAATGGAACAACTTGCGCCGCGCGAACTGCCAGTGCTGATTCGGGGCGAGTCCGGCACGGGCAAGGAATTACTGGCACGCCATATTCATCGCGGCAGTGATCGCACCGGTCTGTTCGTGTCGGTCAACTGCGGCGCGATCAGCCCGTCCTATGCCGACGCTGAGCTGTTCGGATATGCCGCCGGCGCCCACAGCGGTTCGGTCAGCAGCCGCGCCGGCTGGTTCGGCTCGGCCAACGGCGGCACACTTTATCTGGATGAAATCGGCGATTTGCCACTACCAATCCAGACCAAACTGCTCGCCGCCCTTGAGAACCACGAAGTCACCCGCGTCGGCGCCCAGCAGCCCAGCCCGGTAGACGTGCGACTGGTCGCCGCGACCAGCATCGACCTGGCCAAAGCCGTGGCTGCCGGAAAATTCCACGAGCGGCTGTTTCACTACCTGAGTGAAGGGCATCTGGAATTGCCCTCGCTGCGCGAACAGCCGGGCAACATTCTGCCGCTGGCCGAGTATTTTCTCGGCATCTACAGCAACCGCCTGAACTTCGAAGTACCGCTGATCAGCGACGCGGCGCAACAAGTGCTCGAAGCCCACAGCTGGCCTGGCAACACCCGTGAGCTGGAAAACGTCATCCACTTTGCCTTGCTGGTCAGCAGCGGTGACGAGATTTTGCCGGAGCATCTGAATCTGCCGGACAGTGTCGATCCACTGGTGGAAATTGAGCGGCTTGTAGGAAAACTTCTTGTTGATGCAAAGGTTGAGCAGCTCTTTGCGACCCAGCGGCTGCTGGAGGCGGTTAAATCCAGAGTGGAAAGCGGCGCCCGCTGACTCGGCCCCCTGATTTTCGACGCCACATCCTTTGGAGGGATGTGGCGTTTTTATTTGGGCACAAAAATGTGCTGAGGGTTTCTTTCATGGTCGAAGGATAAATCCTACGACTCGCGACTTGTTATTCCCGCTATAAAACCGTAGATGGTCTATTGAAGTTGTATTAAATATGCTGATTTTGTGGGTGTTTATTACTTTTGATTGCATGTGCTGGACAGGCGAAAATATCTGAACCAGTCTGTTGTCGAGAAAATAAATGACCAGTGTTTCTCAGCGTTGATTTAATCAGCTCTCTTTCATTGGTGTTCAAAGCGGATCTCCGCTACCGAATCAATTCAATTTGTTGAGGCCCCCTCTTGTGCGGGGCATCCGAGGTATTGTTATGACTGCAATGTGGAATCAAATAGATACATTCTCCATCGAAAGTGCAACAGGCAATAATACTCTTTACGCGAATGGTCGTCAGTCAATCAAAGTGCGTGTCGCCGTAAAAGTTGTTGACGTAAATAATAAACCAGTGATCCTCACGGACCGTGAACGATCAACGATCACGCTGGTGAATTTTCATGGCGGCAAGGAAATCAAGTATCGCGATGCTCGTATGACTTCGCCGGTTGACTCCCAGTATGGTGACTGGGACTGGTCGCTGACAAAAATCGGTGGCTTTAGTTATTTTCCTGCCAATGGGGCGCAGACGCAGGGGCAAAGCGACGGGTCGGGCACTCAGGCGTCGGGTACTTACTATGTCGATATTTATGTCCGCTCTATAAGTCAAACACCTATTACACTGGCCGTGCGAATCAAACGGGACGATGGCATATCGTTCGACTCTCTCGAGTTCACCAGCGGTCGCCTCGAACTGCAGCCAGTTCCCCGTCCTGTCTACGGCCTGTCGCAGTACCGACTGGATAAGGTGACCGTCAAGCAGTGGCCGAAAAATGTTACTGGTCTCTCCGGCCTTGTCGCTCTTTTCTATCATCGGCTTGTTTTTGTCACAGGGGGAGAGAATTTGCAGTTCAAGTCTGTAAGTTTGTCTCCTGATGGACTTTATGCTCATCCAGACTTTGATGTCTATCAGGCATCAGTCGTTGGATTCACCGAGCCGGGTAATAATCAGATTTCTTACCTTTACCCACACGCCGCTATGCCCTCAAAGTTGGAATTGTCTCCTGCGCCAGGAGAGATCTTTTTTGTTGAAACGGGATTGGCAGGCAAGTCCGCCGGAGATATATATCAAGCTGCTTCCAAAAAAGATACGCTGGCGTGTACTGTCAATGCCGTGGATGTCTACGGGAACCTGCACCAGATAAATATGCGCTTCCAAACGAACAATAGTTGGCAGCCAGAGCTTTATTGATAGAACCATCGCGCCTGGTAGTCGGGCGCGATGACCTACAGTTTGATCCGATAGAGTTGTCTCTGACATGAAGCATATTTATTCAAACGCCTATAACTTTTTAAGCTTTGTCACCGCGGGAGTCGATCCTCGTACCGGCACATACAGTTGTAATATTTCCTTATCCGCGCTTATGGCCAATGCATTGAGTGGTCCATCGGTACCGGTGTCGATAGGGTTTAACGCGCTCAACACTGCAAACGCTGGTTTCGGCCTGGGGTGGACTCTGCCTCTTACGAGGTATAACAGCACTAGCCGTGAACTGGTGTTATCGAGCGGTGCTCGGTACAGGGCGAATTTAGCGCCGGATTTATTCGTCCTCATCGACAAGAAAGTTCGCGACTTGAAAGCAACCCGGGTAGGCGATGAGCTATTCGTCGAGCATAAGTCCGGCATTGTCGAGGTGTTGACCACTTCAGGGTCAAGCGGGGATGAATGGCTGGTCTCGAAAATTTATTCGCCCGAAGGCCGGGCGGTCAGCCTGGTCTACAGCCTCGTTGGTGGACAACAATTGTTGCGCGAGATTCGCGACGAGAGCTCGACCTTACTGACAGTGGATGTCCCGACGGGCTCTTCGCTGGCCTCCAGCATTACGCTGTGGCCGGAGAGTCCGTCCAGGAAGTTGGTCTTCATGCTGCAGATGCAGAATAACGAGCTGACGAAAATCAGCGTGTTATTGGATAACAACAGCCGAGCCTCGTGGCGCCTGACCTATGGGACCGTCGACGGACTGCGTCTGATCACGCGGCTGGAGCTACCGACTGGCGGCATTGACCGGATTGAATATCAAGCGTCTGCCTTGAGTCTACCCGCAGACGCGCCTGTCAGCGCCCTGCCCGCTGTGTCTTCGCACACCAGTTTTGCAGGCTCTGACCAGCCGCCCGTGAGACGGGAATATAGATACTCGTTAAAAAACTATCTGGGGAATGGCTCCAACGCCAGATGGCGCGATGACGGGGATAACCTGTATCAGGCGCCGGGCGATTATGAGTACGAGTCCACGGAAGAGCTGGTTCTGGGCGCCGGGACGAGCAAGCGGACAGTACGGAGCACCAGGCGAATCTACAATCGGTTCCATCTTCCCGTTGAAGAGACTGTCAATCAGAACGGAAAGACCGTGCGTAGCCGCACTCAGTATCATGAAAAACCAGGCCTGAAGTTCGAGGAGCAGCCTGCCAACTTTCAGTTGCCGATGAAGGTAGAAACTTCCTACTTCGATACGACAGCGCCTGACGTCGTCCGTATCGAAACGACGCTGACTGAGTACGATGAATTCGGAAACATTCTGAAGACGGTCTCGCCAACCGGAATTACCGAAGTTTTCACGTATTACCCGCTGGGCGAAACCGATGGTTGTCCTGCCGATTCGTTTGGGGCGGTGCGCTGGCTTAAACGGAAAACGTTGATCCCCGCGCCTGATCGGGCTCCAGCAGCCGCGTTGACATGCCTCTATCGCTACATCCAGTTGCCATCTGCCAGCTCGCAAAGGGACGCCTTCCTCGCATTGGAAAAAGAGTCTGTTTTTCAGGATGACGAGGATGCACCGGTCATGGCCATCGCGCGGCAATATGAGGCCGATCGCGACAGCATTTTTTTCGGTCGAGTGACGCGGAAAATCGAAACGGTTCAGGGCATTGAGTCGGTGTTCGATTACCACTATGAGCGAATGGATGACGCCGTATGCACAAAGACGACGCTGACGGCAGCAGACGGCGCCAGCACCACCAGGTCTACCTGGCAAAATCTGTTTACTGGTAACGAAGAGAAAACCGTTGGGCAGTTGGGCGTTGCGAGCGAGGTAACACATGACCGCCTCGGCCGCAAAACGCTTGAAATGCTCGCACCAAAGACCTCAAGCCAAGCGACGAGAACTCACAGCTATCACTTGGCTGATCGGGTGGACGACCCGGTGGAAACGCGGACGGTCGCCGCCAACGGAGGCACGATGCTGACGCGGCTTGATGGCATGAGCCGCAGATCAACGGTTGAAGTCCAGGATGTCGACGCCGACGGGCAACCGATGCGGGCCGTGTACAGCGCCAGTTACGATGCTCTTGGTCAGATGATCGAGGAAACCAATACGGATTGGCTGGACGGCAAACCTCATGCGCTGTCGAGCCGGTATACATACGACGATTGGGGCAACCGCAGTGCCCATATCGGACCCGATGGCGTACTCAACCATGACCGGCACGATCCGATTGCGCTGACACAGACCCAGGGAAGCGATAAGGCGGGTCTGACGATCATTACCAAAAATGCGTTTGGCAAAAACGACACCGTTGAGCGTATAGACCGCAACGGCAAGTCCTGCGCAATCACCTCGTATAGATATGACGGGCTGGGACGCTGTGTACAACAAACCGACCCGCTGGGGAATGTCACCCGTTTTGAATACGACTTTGCAGATCGTCTGGTGCTTACTCAATTGCCCGATGGCTCACGTATCAAAAAAGCCTTCGTTGCACACAGCACCGAAGACCTGGCCACGCACATTTGGGTCAACGACTATCTGGTAGGGCAGCGAACCTATGACGGGTTGCTGCGGGTCACCGATATCACCGTGGGTGGGCGTACCGAAAGGTTTACCTACACCGGTTCCCAGCCCAATCCAGCCACGCATGCCACTGCCGGCAGCAAGGTCATTGCGTACAAGTACGACCCGGCTCTCAACAATCAAGTTATCGAGCGAAGCGTGGAGGGGAGTAGCAACCTGTCTGCACAATTTCGCTATGACAACCTTCAAGCCAGGTTGATTCAGGCATCCAGCCCGGACAATCAACAGCAACGCAACTATTCCCCTTCTGGCCAGCTCGCGAGCGACAACCTGAGCGCGGGGCAGACTTCACTCGATTCCGCTCAACGCAGTTCACTTAACGGTTTGCCGATGGTTTACGTCGATGCATCTGGCTTAAAGCAGATTATTCGCTATGACGCGCTGTGCCGAATCGCTCAGGTAGAGCAGGGGACAGTCAAAGCCGACTACGCCTATGACCAACATGGCCATGTCAGCCGGATCGAAACGCTCGATACGCAAAGTGAACGCAAACTCATCACGGAGTTGGAATACGACGATTTTGGTCGTGAGGTGCGTCGGGTGCTGACGGTAGATCCGAATCAGCCTGAGGAGTTGTCGCAGCAATTCAACGAGAGTGACAAATTGATCCGTCGCACGCTGCGACGCGGCAGCTCTCTGATGCGTGATGAAGTGTTTGCGTATGACGTGCGCGGGCGACTTGAGCGCTATCAGTGCGATGGCGAGCATCTGCCGGTGGATTCGTGTGGCAAAGCCATTCTCCGCCAAACCTATACGTTCGATGAGCTGGACAACATTCGTCAATTGAAAACGGAGTTTGCTGAAGGCGAAAACGTCGCAACCTATGAATACGAATCTCCAGACAAAACCCAACTCAGTCGCGTTCGACATAGCCATACGGATTACGCCGCGCAAGAAGCGATATTCACTTATGACCCTGACGGCAACCAGCTCAATGACGAGCTTGGCCGTCGCATGATTTATGACGATCTGGGCAGGCTGGCCTCGGTCGCGCAGGAGCAGGCATGAATCAACTAATCAACTATCGCTATGACGCTTTGGATCGACTGATAGGAATCGATCCGGCGGGAGCTTCCAGCATCACGCGGACTTATCGCAGCGGCCGCGTCGCCACCCTGCATGGGGCAGGACAACAACACAGTCTGATGGAAGCGGGTGGTCGTGTGCTGGCTCAAACGACTGTCTCCGGCAGCTCGGTTGTGAACACACTGCTGGGCAGCGACCGGCAACGCAGCGTTTTGCAATCGGTTACTGGCGACGAAATCAGGCGCAGTGTCTACACGCCCTACGGAAGCAGCTCAGCGGATGGAGGCATGCAAAGTCTATTGGGTTTTAACGGTGAATTACCGGACCCTGTGACCGGGTGTTATCTGTTGGGTAACGGATATCGCGCCTACAATCCCGCACTGATGCGCTTCAACAGCCCCGACAGCATGAGTCCGTTCGACTCTGGCGGCATCAACCCTTATGCCTACTGCCTGGGCGATCCGATCAACATGAGTGATCCGACCGGGCATTTCTCATGGAAGTCGATTTTGAGCATCGCGATTGCCGTTGCCACTATTGCAATCACAGCAGTTACGCTGGGTATTGGCACGCCTCTGACCGGGCCGCTCATCTTTGCGGCAGTTCTCGATATCGGCTCAAATGTCCTCAGTATTGCCAGCACTCTCTCGACGGAGTTGGCTCCGGACTCGAAGGCGGGAAGCGTCCTGGGCCAGTTCGGTCTCGCTCTGGCGGCATTGTCGCTCTCGGTTCCCTACGCTGCGAAATTCGCAGCTTCGCGCAGCACTCGAGCGGCGGCCGGGTTTTTCGATGCGGGTCCTGTGTCGGTTACACGGCAAGGCGCTTTCAGAGGGCGACCGAAAAACCTCAGCGGGGCGGCGAAGGTGGGCAAAGGCGCCAGAAACACGGTCGCGCTACAAAACCGTCTGGAGCAGGTGCAGGAAGCTTTCAAGTATGTGAAATATGTCGGCTACGCCGTCAAAGGCTCGGACTTTGTGGAGAGCTCAATCCTCCCTTACTTCAAGCCGCCTGCTTCGGATGGCGCGGATCAGACACCTTCCACGGTAAATGCATTTTCGGGCGGCGGCGAAGCACTGCGGGGTTTGCAGGGTCAGGGGCCGGTCGGTATGAAGCTGAGTGAGTTTCTCACTGCGGATGATAGCGGCAGTCAGGCAATCCGGGAGTTCTGATCGCGGTCCTGGGCAGTGCATGATCTACCTGCATAAGCTTTAAAGGCATAAGCATTTGCCAAAAAAGTATTGTCTTGGAATAAGAAATATCGGTAATGTCCGCTCCACGCCCCCGACGCCATCCGCGTCGGGGCAACTCATTGATGAGCTGTTGTTCCGACGACCTCGATTTTCCCTAAGGACATTGCATGAAAAAGACGTTTTTGTTGACCGCTCTGGCGGCTGCGCTTTCGATCGGCCTGGCTCACGCGGGCGAAAAACTGGTGGTCGGCGCGACGCCGGTTCCCCACGCTGAAATTCTTGAGCTGATCAAACCGCAACTGGCCAAAGAAGGCGTGGACCTGGAAATCAAGGTCTTCACTGACTACGTACAACCTAACGTTCAACTGAACGAAAAACGCCTGGACGCCAACTACTTCCAGACCAAGCCTTATCTGGATGGCTTCAACAAAGGCAAGGGCGCGACGCTGGTTACCGGCGTTGGCGTACACGTTGAACCGTTTGGCGGCTACTCCAAGAAGTGGAAGTCCCTGGCCGAGCTGCCGGAAGGCGCAACCATCGCCATCCCTAACGAAGGCAGCAACGCCGGTCGCGCTCTGCTGCTGTTGCAAAAAGGCGGTCTGATCACTCTGAAAGATCCGACCAACGCTCTGGCAACGCCGAAAGACATCGCCTCCAACCCGAAAAAATTCAAGTTCCGCGAACTGGAATCCGCTGTGTTGCCGCGCGTTCTGGATCAGGTCGACCTGGACATGATCAACACCAACTACGCCCTTGAAGCCAAGTTGAGCCCGAAGAAAGACGCGTTGATCATCGAAGGCGCTGACTCGCCGTACGTCAACTATCTGGTGACCCGTACCGATAACGCGCACACCGACGCGATCGAGAAACTGTCCAAGGCGTTGACCAGCCAGCAAGTCAAAGACTACATCAACAAGAAGTACGACGGCGCGGTAGTGCCGGCGTTCTGATTGAGGCTGTAAACCTGCAATACCCAACGCCGACACTGGCAGCAGTGTCGGCGTTTTTGCGCATGGAAGGGCGCTCATCTCCATATTGTGGGAGCGGATTTATTCGCGAAGACGGCTTTCCAGGCAGTGCATATGTAGTGGATGAGCCGACGTTTTCCCGGATAAATCCGGTCCCACATGAAGCGCTGCTGTTCAGGCATCTAGCTCAATCCGAACTATCCATATGCGATAACGATATTTAAATTTAGTTTCTTATACCTATAAAGTCATGACTCTTAACCACCAGTCTTCTGGAGTCGGAGTTCATGTCAGCATCCTCCCTCGCTTCATCACCTGTTCAAGCCGCACCTCAAGTCTTTGAGGTACGTCCGTTCGCTGAAAAAGTTGGGGCGGAAATCGTTGGCCTGGATCTGTCCCTGCCGCTCAATGACGCCGACTTCGCGCGCGTTCATCAAGCGCATCTGGATCACCACGTTGTGGTGTTTCGCGATCAGCAGATTACGCCGCAGCAACAGATCGATTTCAGCCGCCGCTTTGGCATCCTGCAAATCCATGTGCTCAAGCAATTCCTGCTGGCCAACCACCCGGAAATCCTCATCGTTTCCAATATTGTTGAAGACGGTCAGCCGATTGGTCTGGGCGATGCCGGCAAATACTGGCATTCGGACCTGTCCTACAAAGAACTGCCGAGTCTGGGTTCAATGCTGCACGCTCAGGAACTGCCAAGCGAAGGCGGCGACACCTTGTTCGCCGATATGCACCTGGCCTGGGATACGCTGCCGCAACATTTGCGCGATGCCGTCGAAGGTCGCTCTGCGGTCCACAACTACACCGCGCGCTACAGCGAAGGCGATAACGCCGCCAGCTGGCGCCCGAAACTGACGCCTGAGCAACTGGCCCAGGTGGTCGAAGTGACTCATCCGATTGTGCGTACTCACCCGGAAAACGGTCGCAAGGCGCTGTTCGTCAGTGAAGGTTTCACCACGCGCATCGTCGGCCTGCCGGAAGACGAAAGCCGGGCACTGTTGAACGAAATCTACGCCCACAGCGTGCGCCCCGAGCATGTCTATCGCCATCAATGGCAGCCGCATGATCTGGTGTTCTGGGACAACCGTTCGCTGATCCATCTGGCTGCCGGTTGCCCGCCGCAGCTGCGCCGCAAACTCTTTCGCACGACCATTCAGGGCGATGCGCCGTTCTGATTTCGGGAGCTTTTCCATGAATGCTGTTTTGCAAAGCCACACGGCTAGCGAAAGCTTGATCGCGCCGCAGGTCAACCAGCCCACCGCTGAAGCACTGCTGCAAGTCCAGAACGTTAGCCTTGAATACCGCACCCCCGAGCGCGTGGTGCGGGCGACTCATCAGGTGAGCTTCGAGGTTGATCCGGCTGACCGATTCGTCCTGCTCGGCCCTTCGGGCTGCGGCAAGTCGACCTTGCTCAAAGCCGTCGCCGGTTTTATCAAACCCAGCGAGGGGCAAATTCGCCTGGCCGGAGCCGAAGTCAGCGAGCCTGGCCCGGACCGCATCGTGGTGTTTCAGGAATTCGACCAGCTGCCACCGTGGAAAACCGTGATCCAGAACGTGATGTTTCCGCTACTGGCCTCGCGCACGTTGAAGCGCAAGGAAGCCGAAGAGCGCGCGCATTACTACCTGGCGAAAGTCGGCTTGAGCGCCTTCGCCGACGCGTACCCGCACACCTTGTCCGGCGGCATGAAAGCGCGCGTGGCAATTGCCCGGGCGCTGGCGATGCAGCCGAAAATCCTGCTGATGGATGAACCTTTCGCAGCGCTCGACGCGCTGACCCGTCGCAAGATGCAGGAAGAGCTGCTGGAACTGTGGGAAGAGGTGCGCTTCACCTTGCTGTTCGTGACGCATTCCATCGAAGAAGCGCTGGTGGTCGGCAACCGCATCCTGTTGCTGTCGCCGCATCCCGGTCGCGTGCGGGCGGAAATCAACAGCCATCAATACGATCTGAAAAGCCTCGGCGGCGTGGGTTTTCAAAACACTGCCCAGCGCATCCATCGCTTGCTGTTCGATGAAGGCGAAACCGAATCGGTGGATCGTGAGTTGAGCTTTCAGGACATTCGGATTGCTTACTAACACTACGACCCAGTGTGGGAGCGAGCTTGCTCGCGAAGAGGCCGGGTCGGGCGATGCAAATCACCGCCTGCTAAAAGCCTTCGCGAGCAAGCTCGCTCCCACCGGGTGAGTTGCGCACAACAGAGAACCAAACCATGAGCCTTGCACCACCCATTCGTGAAGAATACGAAGTCACGCTCGAGCCATTCACCCAGGAAGAACTGGCTCGTGAAATCCCGCTGGCGCAACGCATCTGGCAGCTGAGCTGGGTGCGCAAGAGCGTGATCCTGATCGTGCTGGCAGTGATCTGGGAAGTCGCTGCGCGGATTCAGAACAACGATCTGCTGCTGCCCAGTTTCCTGCAAACCGCAGCCGCGTTTTATGACGGCATCCTTAGCGGTGAACTGATCGGCAAAGTGTGGATTTCCCTTACCGTGCTGATTCAGGGCTATTTGATCGGCATTGTGCTGGCCTTCGCCCTGACCACCCTGGCGGTTTCCACCCAGTTAGGCCGTGACCTGCTCAGCACCTTGACCGCTATGTTCAACCCGCTGCCCGCCATCGCGCTGCTGCCGCTGTCCTTGCTGTGGTTTGGCCTGGGTCAGAACAGCCTGATCTTCGTCCTGGTGCATTCGGTGTTGTGGGCGTTGGCGCTCAATACGTATGCAGGCTTTCTCGGGGTTTCCGAAACCCAGCGCATGGCCGGTCGCAATTACGGTCTCAAAGGCCTGCGCTTCGTCTGGTACATCCTGATCCCGGCTGCGCTGCCGTCGATTCTGGCGGGCCTGAAAATAGGCTGGGCCTTCGCCTGGCGCACCTTGATCGCCGCCGAGCTGGTGTTCGGCGCGTCGTCCGGTAAAGGCGGCCTGGGCTGGTACATCTTCCAGAACCGCAACGAGCTGTACACCGACAAGGTTTTCGCCGGGCTGGCAGCGGTAATCCTGATCGGTCTGCTGGTGGAAAACCTGCTGTTCGCCAACATCGAGCGCCTGACCGTCAAACGTTGGGGAATGCAGCGCTGACTTGATCGAAATTCCTACATCTGTTGGAGCGAGGCTTGCCCGCGAATCAGTCGACGCGGTCAGTCAGGTTTACCGCGTTATCGCTCTTCGCGGGCAAGCCTCGCTCCAACCCATTCTTATGAGGTTTACATGGCAATTTCTTTTAAACATCCAGCCCTCATCGCGCTGGCCGCAACCATAGGTCTGCTTAGCAGCAGCGCTCAGGCCGAGGGCAAAATCAGCATCGCCCAGCAGTTCGGCATCGGTTACCTGATTCTCGACGTGGTTCGCGATCAACAACTGATCGAGAAGCACGGCAAAGAGCAGGGCGTGGACATCAAGGTCGACTGGAACAGCATTTCCGGCGCCACCGCGATGAACGAAGCCTTGCTGGCTGGCGCGCTGGACGTAGTATCGGCTGGCGTGCCGCCGATGCTGACCATCTGGGACCGCACCAAAGGCAAACAGAACGTCAAGGCCATTGCCTCGCTGGGCTCGATGCCTAACTACCTGCTGACCAACAATCCCAACGTGAAAACCCTCAAGGATTTCACCGAGAAGGATCGCATCGCGGTGCCGGCCGCTGGCGTGGGCTTCCAGTCGCGCACCTTGCAGATCGAAACCGCCAAGCAGTTCGGTAATGACAACTTCAAGAAATTCGACAACATCTCCGTGAGCCTGGCGCACCCGGACGCCACCTCGGCGCTGATCGCTGGCGGTTCGGAAATCAACTCGCACTTCTCCAGCCCGCCGTTCCAGTATCAGGAACTGGAAAACCCCAATGTGCATAAAGTGCTGAGTTCCTACGACGTGCTGGGCGGTCAGGCGACGTTCAACGTCCTCTACACCACCCAGAAATTCCACGACGAAAACCCGAAGACCTACAAAGCGTTCTATGACGCGCTGGCCGAAGCCGAGAAAATCATCAAGGCTGATAAGCCTGCCGCCGCCAAAACCTATATCAAGGTCGAGCAGTCCAAACTGCCGCTGGCGCTGGTCGAGAAAATCGTCGCCGATCCGGAAATCGACTTCACCGTCGTGCCGCAACGCACCTTCATCTACGCCGAAAAACTGCAGGAACTCGGCGTGCTGAAAAACAAGGCGGCGAGCTGGAAGGATTACTTCTTCGAAGAAGCGCATGGCGGTGCGGGTAGCTAAAAGGTATTCCTGACCCGTTGGAGCGAGGCTTGCCCGCGAAGAGGTTGGTACACCCGATACAATTGTCGGCTGTCACAACGCCTCGCGAACAAGTTCGCTCCTACATGATTTGCGCATCAACTCGCCACATTCCGACGTATTACAGACCTTTCCTGCATCCATTTCCGTTTCCCTTGAGTGAAGTTTCCGAGAAAATCCCGAGCCCTTGCGCCTGTCAATTGCGCACATTAGTCTGCGTCTCGTCACTCAAAAGCAGTGATTGGTTTAATGAGTGTCAGGGAGATAAACATGGTCAAAGCAGCCCCCGTTTCACAGCCATTCTCACTCGAAACATCCTTGCTGCACGTCGCTGAATTGCTCAGCTGCGCCGCCGCTACCGCCTACGAAACCGGCGACTGCCTGAACGGCCCGAAACGCGACCTGGCGTTCTCGGTGGTGCATCTGATCACCATGGCCAAAACCGAACTGGAGCGCTCGCTGGATCACGTTGAAGAGCGTTGAGCTGACCAAAATCCGCTAGCCCTATTCGCGGGCAAGCCTCGCTCCAACGGAGCACGCGTTACTTCAGCTCAAAAATTCTCGCCAGCCGATCTCATCTCTCGTTGGAGATTCTATGTCTGGGGTCAACCGCCAGGCGCCGCAGATGTATTGTCTGAACCGGCGCCTTCCCGGCTAAAGCCGGTCCCACTGGATCGCGCTGATTGTGTGGGACCGGATTTATCCGGGAAGACGGCATTCCAGTAGACGCAAATACAGCGGCTGTACGTCCTATCGTGAATGTTGCGTAGATCCGTTGGAGCGAGGCTTGCCCGCGAGCAGTCCAAAAACCTAGCAGTTCTGCTAGTACCTCCCTCGCCCCATGACGCGCAAACTTGAGCGATCTATGCCGCGACGCGAGATCTTCAATGGCCGACCCAATCGAGCTTTGCCGCTATCAATACGATGCGCTGGATCGGCTGGCCACGCGCACGCCGCTGTCCGAGGCTATAGCGCGACGGTTTTACAACGGTGATAGCTTGGCGACGGAGCTTCAGGGCATTGAACACCACACCATTCTGCGCATAGGCAATCAACTCCTCGCGCACAAAAACCAGTCTGGCATCGTGTTGCTCGGCACCGATCAACAAAACAGCGTGCTGCACGCCGACGACATTGCCATTGCTTATGCACCCTATGGCCATCGAGAGAAGATCGACGTACTGCCGGGCCTGCCCGGTTTCAACGGCGAACCATCCGATCCCGTTACCGGACACTATCTGCTGGGCAACGGCTATCGCGCTTATAACCCGGTGCTGATGCGTTTCAATAGCCCGGACAGTTTGAGTCCGTTTGGTAGCGGTGGATTGAATGCCTATGCGTACTGCATTGGGGATCCGGTGAATCGGAGTGATCCTACCGGACACGTGTCGTGGCCCGCAGGAATGGGATTGGGTCTGAGCGTGATCGGTATTTTAGCGAGCATCGCAACCTTTGGCGCCGCGACGCCGCTGGCCATTGCGGGGCTGGCAACGGGTGTTGCCTCCGGTGCCGCTGGCGTTGCGCAGGCAGTCACGGAAAAATCCAATCCGGAGGCGAGTTCGGTGCTCGGCTGGGTGGGGCTCGGACTGGGTGTGGCTTCGGCTGGTTTTGGCGCTACGGCGGTGTTTCAGAGGGTGGGGAATCGGATCCATGAGTCTTTGGTGGCTTCCGGCGGATTATCAGGCAGAAACGCCGGAGGGTTAGGGATTGGCAATATTGCGTCGAAAGGGATTCCCCCGCCGTCGCCGACGCTTGAAGGTATGCCGATGGAGATAATGGACAAAATCACTAAAAATTTGCCCGGTCAGAGCATGGGAGTTCTGTCCAGGGTTTCGCCAAGGATGAACAACGTAGTGAATCGGTTATCTGCGTCACGATTCCAAAAGGTTATGGACAAAACCAAGAGCTACGGGGGGGTGATAATGCAAGTGGATAATATCGGCATGGGGAGCACGCCGGGCATAGCCCCATCAGTTGCCAAACGGGCAGGTTTCACCTTGGCGATCGCTCAAGCAGATTATCCTGAGCCAATGATTAGACGGGCGCCGAACGGAAAATGGATCAGATATGGTGGCATTCGTATTTGACCGTGCCTTAGAGCCTTCGAAGCCGTGCGTTGCTCCAAAGGGATTCATCAATCCGGCCAATGCCAGGCCGGTGCATCCAGCATCCCTTGCCCGACAATCCCGGTCTGCCCCAGCACCTTTTCCAATTCAATCGCATTGCATTCAGGGTCCTGCCCAAGCGCGGCGATGAGTCGCGAAGCATGGGAAACCACCCACATCTGGCAGTTATGCGAAGCCTTGATAATCAATCGGGCCAGTGCCGGAAGTAGATCCGGATGCAGGCTGGTTTCCGGTTCGTTGAGGACCATCATGGTGGGTGGGCGTGGGGTGAGCAGCGCGGCGATCAGCAGCAGATAGCGCAAGGTGCCGTCCGACAGTTCGGCTGCGGAAAGGGGCCGGAGTAAACCTTCCTGATAGAACAGCACCGCGAACTGGCCGCCGGGTACGGCATTGATCTTCAGGCTTGCGCCGGGGAAGGCGTCGCTGATGGCGGCATGTAGCGCATGGGCATCACCGATCTCCAGAATGGTTTGCAGCGCAGCGGCCAGGTCGCGGCCGTCGTGATGCAGCACGGGCGTGCGGGTGCCCAATTGCGGGCGACGCACTGGCGCGTCGGCGTCACTGCGAAAGTGATCATAAAAACGCCAACCGCGAATGGTTTCCCGCAGTTGCAGGACTTCCGGGCAGGTGCGCATGCTGCCGACCTGATCGAACAAGCTGTCAAACGCCGGGGTGTGCTGCGCCAGGACATCCCAGTCCCGGCCTTCGCGTGCGCGGATCATCGGGCCGCTGCGTTGCACCAGCAAACTCGCCGGGCGAAACAGCGGTCCGGCCCAGATACATTCCTTTTTGATCTCTGGGTCCAGGGCAAACGCGCTGAGGATTTTATCCGGCAGGCCCAGGGAAATCGCGTAGCTGAAATCCTCTCCGGCAAAGCCCAGACGCAGGCGTCTGACGTGCTGCCGTGGCCCGCCTTGCACCTCGACTTCGCCGTTGCGCATGCGTCGGGAGAGTTTCTCCGGCCCGGCCCAGAATGTGGAATCCAGGCCGCCTTCACGCGCCAATGCATTGATCACCCCGCCTTGGGCGGTTTCGGCGAGCAGCCGCAAGGCGCGGTACAGGTTAGACTTGCCGCTGCCATTGGGGCCGGTAATGATATTCAGGCGCTCCAGCGGGACGATCAAAGTGTTGATTGAGCGGTAATTGGCGACAGCCAGGGTCTTGAGCATTGATGGTCCTTGCGGCAGAAAAATGCCTGATATCAGTGCGTCACGAGTTTATCTGCCCAAGGAACCCTCGGCTACGCGCAGGGTCGCATAGTCACAGCGGCGCCACGTCTTTTCAGGGGCGCGCCCGGCATCCGCAAAAGGAGTCTGCATGCCTGCTTCCCCTTCAAGACCCGCCCTTTCGAAACTGGCCATTCTCGGACTGACCCTGTCGTTCGTGCTGTTGGGCGGGTGTGGTGAAGACAGGCCATTGGAGCCGAAGCTGCCACGCGTGCGCGTGCAGCAGGTTCAGACGATGGATTTTGCCGCCAAGGTTGCGCTGACTGGCGATATTCAGGCGCGGGTACAAACCCAGCTTTCGTTCCGGGTTGGCGGCAAGATCATCCAGCGCATGGTGGATGTGGGCGCCCGGGTGACTGCCCGTCAGGTCCTGGCCAGGCTTGATCCCAAGGATTTGCAGACCAATGTTGATTCAGCCACTGCCGAAGTTGCCGCGCAACAGGCGCGAGTGACGCAGACCAGCGCCGCGTTCGTGCGTCAGGAAAAACTGCTGCCCAAGGGTTACACCAGTCGCAGCGAATACGATTCAGCCCAAGCGGCGCTGCGCAGCAGCCAGAGCGCGTTGAAAGCCGCTCAGGCGCAACTGGCCAACGCCCGGGAGCAACTGGGTTACACCGCGCTGATCGCCGACGCGCCTGGCGTGATTACCGCGCGCCAGGCGGAAGTCGGGCAAGTGGTACAGGCCACCATGCCGATTTTCGGTCTGGCGCGCGATGGAGAGCGCGATGCGGTATTCAACGTGTATGAATCTCTCTTCATCGAGCCACCCACGGGTCGCGAGGTGCAGGTGACGTTACTCGACAATCCGCAGATCAAGGCCAGCGGCAAGGTGCGCGAAGTGACGCCTGCGGTGTCTGCCGAAACCGGCACGTTGCAAGTGAAAATCGCCCTGAGCCAACTGCCGGTCGGCATGGATCTGGGTTCGGTGGTCAGCGTGGCGTTGAGCGCGCCGGGCAAGGCCAGTGTTGAATTGCCATGGGCGGCGCTGACCAAGGGCCTGGGCGAGCAATTGGGCCAGCCAGCGGTGTGGGTAGTGGACGATCAGGGCAAGGTGCAACTGCGTGCGGTTACCGTCGGGCGGTATCTGACGGCCAAGGTGATCATTACCGATGGCCTGCAAGGCGGCGAAAAAGTCGTGGTCGCGGGTGGGCAGTTGTTGCATCCCGACATGCAAGTCGAAGTGGCTGACGCTGAGCAAAAACAGACGGCAGGAACGCAACCATGAAACGTCTTTCCTGCATCCTTTTGGTCAGCCTGCTAAGTGGCTGCGCCAAGGAAGAGCCTGCGCCAGAGCCGGTGCGCCCAGTGGTGTTCGTCGAGGCCAAATCCCTGACCGAAGAGAGTCTGGGACGCTTTGCCGGCAATATTGAAGCCCGCTATGAAAGCACGCTGGGCTTCCGCGTCGGTGGACGCATTGCCCGGCGCAACGTCGATGTCGGCAGTGAAGTGGAGAAGGGCGCCTTGCTCGCCACGCTTGACCCTACCGATCAACAGAACAACGTGCGCGCCAGTCAGGGCGATCTGGCCCGGATCGAGGCGCAGTGGATCAACACCCAGGCCAATGCGCGTCGCCAGCAGGAATTATTTGACCGTGGCGTGGGTGCGCAAGCGCAGTTGGATATCGCGCTGACGGATCTGAAAACCACCGGCTCCTCTCTCGCACAGGCCCGCGCAGCGTTGCGTCAGGCGCAGGATCAGCTCAGCTACAGCGAGCTGCGCTCCGATCACGCTGCCGTGGTCACCCGTTGGCAAGTCGAAGCGGGGCAGGTGGTGACCGCCGGACAGGAAGTCGTCACCCTGGCGCGCCCGGACATCAAGGAAGCGGTGATTGATTTGCCCGCGACGCTGGCCGAACAACTGCCGTCGGGCGTCGAATTCAAGGTTGCCAGCCAGCTTGACCCGATTATCAGCACCACCGCTACGTTGCGGGAAATAGAACCTCAGGCCGAGCGCTCGACCCGCACCCGTCGCGCGCGCCTGACCCTGACCGACACGCCCGCAGCATTTCGCCTCGGTACGGCAATCAGCGTCAGCCTCAGTTCGACCATCGCGTCGCGTACCGAGCTGCCGATCAATGCGCTACAGGAGGTCGACGGCAAGACGCAAATCTGGATCGTCGACATGCAGAGCCAGACCGTCAACCCGCGTGCAGTCAATGTCGTGAGTCGCAGCAATGGCTCGTTTGTGCTGAGCAACGGTGTCAATCCGGGCGAACGCGTGGTCAGTGCTGGCGTCAACAGCCTCAAACCCGGTCAGAAAGTCAAAGTCGATAAGGAAAGCCCGCGATGAAAGGGAATTTCAACCTGTCCGAATGGGCCATCAAGCACCAGTCGTTTGTCTGGTACCTGATGTTCGTTGCGCTGCTGATGGGGGTTTTTTCGTACATCAATCTGGGCCGCGAAGAAGACCCGTCCTTCACCATCAAGACCATGGTCGTACAAACCCGTTGGCCGGGCGCGACGGTGGACGAAACCCTGGAGCAGGTCACCGACCGCATCGAGAAAAAGCTCGAAGAGCTGGACTCGCTGGACTACGTGAAAAGCTACACGCGACCCGGTGAGTCGACGATTCTGGTCAACTTGCGTGACACCACCGACGCCAAGGCGATTCCGGAAATCTGGTACCAGGTGCGCAAAAAGATCGACGACATCCGCAGCCAATTCCCCCAAGGCATGCAGGGCCCGTTTTTCAATGACGAATTCGGCGATGTGTACGGCTCGATCTATGCCTTCACCGCCGATGGCTTCTCCATGCGTCAGCTGCGCGATTATGTGGAACAAGTCAGGACCGAAATTCGTGAAGTGCCGGGGCTCGGCAAGGTCGAGATGATTGGCCAGCAGGACGAAGTGCTGTACCTGAATTTCTCCACGCGCAAACTTGCAGCGCTGGGCCTGGACCAGCGTCAGGTGGTGCAAAGCCTGCAATCGCAAAACGCCGTGACCCCGGCTGGCGTGATTGAAGCCGGGCCGGAGCGGATTTCCGTGCGCACCTCCGGGCAGTTCGCCTCGGAGAAGGATCTGGAAACCGTCAACCTGCGTCTCAACGACCGTTTTTATCGCCTCAGTGACATCGCGGAAATCTCTCGCGGCTACACCGATCCGCCGAAACCGCTGTTCCGCTTCAACGGCAAGCCCGCCATCGGCCTGGCGATTGCCATGAAGAAGGGCGGCAATATCCAGGACTTCGGCAAGGCCCTGCACCAGCGCATGACCGATGCCACGGCGGATTTGCCGGTGGGCGTCGGCGTACACAACGTGTCGGATCAGGCCGAAGTGGTTGAGAAAGCCGTCGGCGGATTCACCAGTGCGCTGTTTGAAGCCGTGGTGATCGTGCTGATTGTCAGCTTCGTCAGCCTCGGCGTGCGCGCCGGTCTGGTCGTGGCGTGTTCGATCCCGCTGGTGCTGGCGATGGTCTTCGTGTTCATGGAGTACAGCGGCATTACCATGCAGCGTATTTCCCTTGGCGCACTGATCATTGCCCTAGGCCTGTTGGTAGACGACGCGATGATCACCGTGGAGATGATGGTCACGCGCCTGGAACTGGGCGAGACCAAGGAGCAGGCGGCGACCTTTGCTTACACCTCGACGGCCTTTCCAATGCTGACCGGGACGCTGGTGACCGTGGCTGGCTTCGTGCCCATTGGCCTCAACGCCAGTTCGGCGGGGGAATACACCTTCACGCTGTTCGCGGTGATCGCCGTGGCCATGCTGGTTTCCTGGGTGGTCGCGGTGCTGTTCGCGCCGGTGATCGGCGTGCATATCCTCAGCACCAACCTCAAGAAAAAACCTGAGAAAGAAGGCCGCATCGCACGAGGTTTCAACAGCAGCATGCTCTGGGCGATGCGCCATCGCTGGCTGACCATCATCATTACCGTGCTGTTGTTCGTTGGCGCAGTGTTCTCCATGCAGTTTGTGCAGAACCAGTTTTTCCCGTCCTCGGATCGGCCGGAAATCCTCGTCGACCTGAACCTGCCGCAGAACGCCTCGATCAACGAAACCATCAAGGCAGTCGACCGTTTCGAAGCGACGCTCAAGGACGATCCGGACATCGTGCGCTGGAGCACCTACATCGGTCAGGGCGCACTGCGCTTTTATCTGCCGCTGGATCAGCAGCTGGAAAACCCGTTCTACGCCCAGTTGGTGATCGTCAGCAAAGGCCTGGAAGAGCGCGGCGCACTCAGCGAGCGCTTGAATAAACGGCTGCGTGACGAATTCGTCGGCATCGGCAGCTACGTGCAAGCGCTGGAAATGGGGCCGCCGGTGGGGCGTCCGCTGCAATACCGGGTCAGTGGGGAAAACATCGACAAAGTGCGTCAGCACGCCATCGAACTGGCCACGTTGCTGGACAACAATCCTCATGTCGGCGAGATGATTTACGACTGGAACGAGCCGGGCAAAGTCCTGCGTATCGACATCAATCAGGACAAGGCGCGCCAGCTTGGCTTGTCCTCCGAAGACGTCGCGCAATTGATGAACAGCGTGGTCAGCGGCTCGGCGGTGACTCAGGTGCGCGATGACATCTATCTGATCAACGTCGTGGGGCGTGCCGAAGATGCCGAACGCGGCTCGCCGGAAACCCTGCAAAACCTGCAGATCGTCACGCCCGGCGGCACGTCGATTCCGTTGCTGGCGTTTGCCACTGTGCGTTATGAAATGGAGCAGCCGTTGGTCTGGCGCCGCGACCGCAAGCCGACCATCACCGTGAAAGCCGCTGTGGCTGACGATATGCAGCCCACCGATCTGGTCAAAAAGCTCAAGCCGGAGATCGACAAGTTCAGCGCGGGTTTGCCTGCCGGTTACAAAGTGGCGACTGGCGGCACCGTGGAAGAGAGCAGCAAGGCGCAAGGCCCGATCGCCAGCGTCGTGCCGTTGATGATCTTCCTGATGGCGACGTTCCTGATGATCCAGTTGCACAGCGTGCAGAAGATGTTCCTGGTGGCCAGCGTCGCGCCATTGGGTTTGATTGGTGTGGTGTTGGCGCTGATTCCCACGGGAACGCCCATGGGCTTTGTGGCGATTCTCGGGATTCTGGCGCTGATCGGCATCATCATTCGCAACTCGGTGATTCTGGTCACGCAGATCAATATCTACGAAAACGACGGCTATCTGCCGTGGGACGCAGTGGCTCAGGCGACCCAGCACCGACGTCGCCCGATCCTGCTCACCGCAGCGGCCGCGAGCCTGGGCATGATCCCGATTGCCCGGGAAGTGTTCTGGGGGCCGATGGCCTACGCGATGATCGGCGGCATCATCATCGCCACCCTGCTGACGCTGCTGTTTTTACCGGCGTTGTATGTGGCGTGGTATCGGATCAAGGAGCCGTCGGACAAGGATCGCGAGCAAGCCAAATCCGATGAAAATGTTCCACAGCCATCGAGCTGAACAGTGAATGCCCGATCCTTCAAGGATCGGGCATTTTGCTGGGCGGTCGCTTATGCGTCGGGTTCTTCGGTCAGCGTGAAGTTAGAGAACCACATGGATCTGTCCAGGCCGTCGGGTACATCTGGAACTGACGCGCCTGCTGTCACAAAGCAATTCAGCAGAGATATCGGAAAATAAAGGCGCGTGCTAACTTTTTTCCATTCGTTTGTGGCCAATCCCGGTACGGGCGAGACTTGTGGAGGTCCTTCACTCGGCACACCGCCAACGGCAACCACATACACAGCCCGGTCGACGTCCTGGTCACTACGTACCTCAAACTCTATGCGCATTGTTTTGCCTGGCAGATCAGGGATGGATTGTAGGATGTTGCACCCAACGGGCACGTAAATGCAGTTACCTTTTTGATACGGTTCGAAGCGCAGAGCAAATTCGCTATCTTGTGTCCAATATTTGAATTCGTTAATGAAATTTCCGTTTTTGATGTATTCAGTAGCCATGATCATTTTCCTTTTTGATCAGTGAAGTATTGACTGCTATCGGATCTGGAAATGGTTACTGCCAGACCTATGTCAGCTTATGCCGGTTTGTTACGGCGCGGTACTGTCAGAAGTTACAGTAACGAAGCGGACGTAATACGGGTTGCTTCCTTGTGTCAATGCCAACACCGGCTCCATCGGAATCTTTGCTGCCCTTCAAACGGCCTGTTGTCTGTATCCTGCAATTCAATTCAGTAACGGTTTACTCCTTCCACGGGTACAACCTGCGGGCTATGGTTTCACACCCAATAGCCGTCAATGGAGTGGCCGCTTTATGTACAAGACGCTTGAGCAGGTTTTCGGTTATCCACAGTTTCGCGCCGGCCAGGAAGCGGCGATCAGCGCCGTGCTGGCAGGGCGTTCGGCAGCGGCGATTTTCCCCACTGGGTCCGGTAAATCGCTGTGTTATCAGTTGCCGGCGTTGTTGTTGCCGCACCTGACGCTGGTGGTCTCGCCGTTGCTGGCGCTGATTCAGGACCAGCTGGCATTCCTGCAACGTCACGGCATTGCGGCGGCGAGCATTGATTCGGCGCAAAGCCGCGACGAGGTGGCGAAGGTCATGGCGCGGGCGCGGTCCGGCGAGCTGAAAATCCTGATGATCTCGGTCGAGCGTCTGAAGAACGAGCGCTTCCGGCACTTCATCACCCAGGTACCGATTTCCCTGCTGGTGGTGGACGAAGCGCACTGTATTTCCGAATGGGGCCACAACTTTCGTCCGGACTACCTCAAGCTGCCGGACTACCAGCGCGAGTTCAATATCCCGCAAGCCTTGTTGCTGACGGCAACCGCCACGCCGCAAGTGATCGCCGACATGCAGAGCAAATTCGCCATCGCCCCGGACGACGTGGTGACGACGGGCTTTTATCGCGCCAATCTGAATCTGTGGGTTGAACCGGTGAAAGGCGCGGACAAGCGTCGGCGGCTGGTGGAATGGTTAAGCCCCAAGGCGGGCGAGCCGACCATCGTTTATGTCACCCTGCAAAAAACCGCCGAATACATCGCGACGCATTTGCGTCAGAACGGTCTGGAGGCCAGCGCTTATCATGCCGGTTTGCCCCACGATCAGCGTGAGTCGATTCAGAAGCGCTTCATGGGCGGGCAACTCAATTGCATCGTCGCGACCATTGCCTTCGGCATGGGCATCGACAAAAGTGACATCCGCAACGTGGTGCACTTCGATCTACCCAAATCCATCGAAAACTACAGCCAGGAAATCGGCCGAGCCGGGCGTGATGGTGCGCCGTCCGACTGCCTGGTGCTGGCCAATCGCGACAGCCTCAATGTGCTGGAAAACTTCGTCTACGGCGATACGCCGGAGCATGAAGGCATTCGCTGCGTGCTGGAGGATGTGCTGGACGCCATCCCTCAAGGGCAATGGGAATTTCTCTTGGGACCGCTGGCCGATCAGAGCAACATTCGCCAGTTGCCGCTCAAGACGCTATTGGTGCAACTGGAACTGCGCGGGCTTATCGCACCGCGTTACTCGTATTTCGCCGAATATCGCTTCAAGTTTCTCATCGAGCCCGAGGCATTGGTGCAACGCTTTGAAGGCGAACGGCAGCAGTTTGTGCAAGCGTTGATTGATACATCGACGCGGGCGCGAACCTGGGCGACGATCAACTTCGACACTTTGTATCAACAGCATCAGGCCGAGCGCGGGCGCGTGGTCACGGCGCTGGATTACTTTCATGAGAAGGGCTGGATCGAGCTGGAAAGCAAGCAGGTCACCGAGGTGTACAGCGTGCTGGTCAGCGATTTCGATGCCGATGCCTTGAGCGCCGAGCTGCATGAGTACTTCACGCATCACGAAACGACCGAAGTTGCGCGTATTCACGCCATGCTCGATCTGTTTGCCAGTGAGCAATGCCTGAGCCAGCGTCTGGCAGATTATTTCGGTGATCACAAGGCGCCACAGCGTTGCGGGCATTGCTCGGTGTGTCTGGGTAACGTCGCCCGCCTTCCCGAGCCGCCTGCCTTGCCGGGGCTCGAAACGAAGGACTTCCCGCAGTTGTGCGGCGAGTTCATTCGCAAGCACGAGGATTACAAGGACGCAGCGCCTGGCGTTGAATGCCTGACGCGCTTTCTCTGCGGCATCAGCGTGCCCTTATTTACCAAACTCAAGGCCCGCGCCATCGGTGGTTTTGCGGCGTTGGAGGATTATCCGTATGCGCAGGTGCGTGAGTGGGTAAAGGCCAATGGTTGATCGAATTAAACCTGTGGGACCGGCTTTAGCCGGGAAAGCGGCATCACTCACCCAGAGAGGTCCGCAGACTGTCTCGGCCTCTTCGCGGGCAAGCCTCGCTCCAACGGTTAACAGGAGCTTCTATGACTGACACGACCCCGCAACGCACCGACTACCGCCACTTCCAGCCCATCACCACCCGCTGGCATGACAACGATATCTACGGCCATGTGAACAACGTGACCTACTACAGCTTCTTCGACACTACGGTAAATACCTACCTCATCGAACGCGGCGGGCTGGATATTCATGACGGTGCGGTGGTGGGATTTGTGGTGAGTTCTTCGTGCGATTACTTCGCGTCGATTGCCTACCCGGATCTGATCGAAGTCGGCCTGCGCGTGGCGAAACTGGGTAACAGCTCGGTGCAATATGAGCTGGCGGTATTCAAGGTGGGCGAGGATGACGCTTGTGCGGCAGGCCGCTTTGTTCATGTATTCGTGGATCGGGCGTCGAATCTGCCGGTAGCGCTGCCTGACGCGCTGCGCGAAGCGTTGCAGGTGTTGGCCGTCTGAATGCAACACGGGCCGCTTCAAGAGCGGCCCGTGCTGGATAACGCGTTAACTGATCAATTAACGGTGACGATAGTCGCGATGGTTTTTGCGGTGACCGTAAGCGTGACCGCGCGGGCCATGACCACGATCATAGTGGCGGCGATCATCGCCACGGTAGCGACGATCCGAACGCTCGTCGTTGCGGCTTTCGTTGCCCATGTAGTTACCCAGCGCACCACCCGCGCCGCCACCTGCGGCTGCGCCGACCAGGCTGCCGGTGTTACCGCCGACGCTACGGCCGATCACGTTACCGCCTGCTGCGCCCAGACCGCCACCGATGGCGGCTTCTGTACGGTTACGACGGTCCGCGCCCACGGCCGCGCCACCTGCGCCGCCCAGGCCAGCGCCAATCGCTGCGCCTGTACTGCCGCCAATCTGTTGGCCGACGACTGAACCGAGTACCCCACCCAATGCTCCGCCCACACCGGATTCGAGCGTACCGCCTGCTGAGGCGAAACCACTGGCCAGAGTGAGTGACAACAACAGAATCGAGGAATACTTCATGTAAGGAACCTCATAGGGATGACGGCGCGATCCTGAGGTCAAGTGAAGATTGTGGCAATGTAATTCCGACGAGTAACACGACTGACACACATATCACTAAGTTACTGTTTTCACTAAGGAACTTAAAGGCGTTTTGACAGTCTGAGGTTACTTGATCAAGGCCCGTTTCTCGCGAAACGGGCCTTTTTTTTGGCCTGTTCCGCAGAGACTGATCACGTGGCTGGGCGACAAATTCCTACGCTCAGCAAGGAAGTGGCCTAGGAAGTTTCTGTCAGTCTTCCCTGTTCAGTGCTGCTTTTCCTGTCAGTTTTTTCCGAGAAGCGCGACATCTTACTCTGACCAGAATCACTACAGTTTATGGTTCATGCCACGCAGGGTGGTATGTATGTAGTGACAATAAGGTTCGGATTGATGAGTTGGAAAATCGACAAGCGTTCTGCAAAGTTTGGGCACTTGGGTGTCGCGGCCCAGGCAACGTGGGACAGGTTTCAGAACGCCGTAAACCAGGGGCAGCATCCGACGATCGCCGCCAGGCAAGCCGGTGACACCAATCACAAGGTACTGAATAGCTCTAAAATCGAGCAACATCAGATTCGGCTGAGCTATAGCGATCGAGCCACTTTCCTCGTGGACGACGCCACTCAGACGGTGATGGTATTGCAAGTTGGGGGGCATACCTGAGCGAAGCAATTGCAGCCTGAAGAATGACTTCGTCAGGCTGCAACTCAATCAAACAATCCGCGCCGACTCACTCGCGCGTTCAAGACGAATCGCCACGAACTTCGAGGTTGGCGTGCTGCTGCCGTCGCCGATGCTTTCCAGCGGCACCAGCGGGTTTACTTCCGGGTAATAGGCAGCGGCTTGTCCGGCCGGAATGTCGAAGGCCAGCAGCGTGAAGCCTTTGACGCGACGCTCGCGGTTGTCGCCCCAGATCGAAATCACGTCAGCTTTTTGTCCCGGCTGGAAGCCCAGGCGGATGATGTCGGCTTCGTTGACGAACAACACGTCACGCTGACCTTTGACGCCGCGATAACGGTCGTCCAGGCCATAAATCGTGGTGTTGTACTGATCGTGGGAGCGCATCGATTGCATGATCAGGTCCGGAATCTGCCCGGTTGAGCGCACGCTTTCATGGACCAGATCCAGCGGCAGCACGTTGGCCTTGAAATTGGCGCGCGTGGTTGGCGTGTTCCAGCGACGCGAACCGGCAGAGTTACCAAGGTAGAAACCGCCTGGATTTTTCACCCGTTCGTTGAAGTCCTTGAAGCCGGGAATTGTGTCGGCGATCAGGTCACGAATACGGCTGTAATCTTCCACCAGCCACAGCCAGTCCACCGGTTGCTTGCCCAGCGTCGCGTTGGCGATGCCAGCAATGATGGCCGGTTCGGACTTCATCAATGCAGACAATGGGTCCAGCTGGCCGTTGGAGCCGTGGACCATGCTGAACGAATCTTCCACGGTGACGGCTTGCGGGCCGTTGGCCTGCTTGTCGATGTCGGTGCGGCCGTAGCACGGCAGAATCAGCGCTTCCTTGCCGTGAGTAAGGTGGCTGCGGTTGAGCTTGGTGCTTATCTGTACCGTCAGGTCGCAATTGCCCAGCGCGGCAACGGTGCGGGTGCTGTCCGGCGTGGCTTGGGCAAAGTTACCGCCAAGACCGATGAAGACTTTGGCGCGACCTTCAGCCATGGCATGAATCGCTTCCACCACGTTGTGGCCGTTTTCACGCGGGACTTTGAACTGGAAACGCTTTTCCAGCGCATCCAGGAAGAACGCCGGTGGGCGCTCGTTGATGCCCATGGTGCGGTCGCCTTGCACGTTACTGTGGCCGCGCACCGGGCACAGACCTGCGCCGGGACGGCCAATGTTGCCGCGCAGCAGCATCAGGTTGGCGACTTCCTGAATGGTCGGCACCGAATGGCGATGCTGGGTGATGCCCATCGCCCAGCACATGATCACGTTCTTGCCTTTGGCGTACATGCGCGCCGCTTGCTCGATGTCGCTCAATGGCAAGCCGGACTGCTCGACAATCGATTCCCACGACGTATCGTCGATGGCCGCGAGGTAATCGAGCACGCCGTGCGTGTGTTCGTTGAGGAACGCGTGATCGAAGACCAGCGGTGCATTGGCGGCCTGGGCTTCGCGTTCCCATTGCAGCAGGAACTTGGCCATGCCGCGCAGCAACGCCATGTCGCCGCCCAGATCCGGACGGAAATAAGCGGTGTTGGTCGGACGGTCACCGTTGGTGAGCATCTCGATCGGGTGCTGCGGATTCTGGAACCGTTCCAGGCCACGCTCTTTGAGTGGGTTGACGCAGACCACTTGAGCACCGCGTTTTACCGCCTCACGCAGGGGTTCGAGCATGCGCGGGTGGTTGGTGCCGGGGTTCTGGCCGAGGACGAAAATCGCATCGGCGTGTTCGAAGTCATCGAAGGTTACCGTGCCTTTGCCGACGCCCACGCTTTGGGACAACGCGACGCCGCTGGCTTCGTGGCACATGTTCGAGCAATCGGGGAAGTTGTTGGTGCCGAAGGCGCGCACGAACAGCTGATACAGATAAGCGGCTTCGTTGCTCGCCCGGCCCGAGGTGTAGAACTCGGCCATGTTCGGGCTTGGCAGCGCTTTCAGGTGTTTGGCGATCAGGGCGAACGCGTTGTCCCAGCTGATCGGCTTGTAACGATCACTTTCGGCGTCGTAGGCCATCGGCTCGGTCAGGCGGCCCTGGTATTCAAGCCAGTAGTCACTTTGCTCGCGCAATGCGCTGACGCTGTAGCGGGCGAAGAACGACGCATCGACGCGGCGCTTGGTAGCTTCCCAGTTGACCGCCTTGGCGCCGTTCTCGCAGAACTTGACCATGCCGCTTTCCGGCGAATCACCCCAGGCGCAACCCGGGCAGTCGAATCCGCCGTTCTGGTTGGTCTTGAGCATCATGCGCAGGTTTTTCAGGGCGTTGTCGCTGGACAGCCAGTGATGAGTCACGCTGATCAATGCGCCCCAACCGCCGGCCGCCCCTTTGTACGGCTTGTAGCGCGGGACCGGTTTGTTGTCGGCTTCTTTATGCATGCTCACGCTTGATTCTCCATCGCAGGGCTGTAGACCCGCGGCGCACTGTGCTGCGGCAGGTGAATTAGATTCAGGTTATGACGGCGCGCCCATTGCAGGGCCAGGCCGGTGGGTGACGACAGGCTGACCAGCGTCTGAATGCCAGCGCGCAGGACTTTCTGGATCAACTCCAGGCTGCAACGACTGGTGACAATGGCGGTGCCGCCCGCCATGGGGATTTCCCGGCGTACCAGCGCGCCGATCAATTTATCCAGGGCGTTGTGGCGACCGATATCTTCGCGGCCGAGCAATAGCTGGCCGTGGTTATCCATGAAAATCGCCGCGTGTACCGCGCCGCAATGTTGGCCAAGGGGCTGGAACTCGCCGATGCGCTGGCGCAGGCCGTCCAGCCATTCAATGGGCGGCAACGGCGCGCCGGGCAATACGTTCAATTCGGGTAAGGCTTGCTCTACCGCTTCCACACCGCACAACCCGCAGCCGCTGGTGCCAGCCATCTGGCGGCGTTGCTGTTTAAGGTTCCAGAACGCACGGCTGGCGATCTCAACGTCGGCCTGTTGCGCCGATCCGCAGCCACTGAGTTTGATGTCATAGATTTCGTCGGGCGACGCGACGATGCCGCTGGCCAGGCTGAAACCGACGACGAAATCTTCAAGATCAGTAGGGCTGACCAACATCACAGCCTGGCTGATGCCGTTGAAGGCAATCGCCAAAGCGACCTCTTCGGCCAGATCAGTGCGTGCTGATGCTTCGCGCGAAAGGTTCGAGTAGTTATAAGACTGGCTTGCGTCGGGCGCGGGCGAGTGTTGAGCGGGCGCCGTGCTGACCTTGCGCTTGGCGTGCATGGGAAAGTACCGGCAGAGTGACATCTAGATGACTCTAGCCTAGGCCTCTCGTCCGATAACGTCTAATCGCTTGTTCTGATGCTCCGATAGATGACGTCGATCAATGCTCTTCGCGAATTTTCTGGTATAGGGCCAGGCACGCTTCGGCCAGCGCTGAACGCGGGGCGCTGCGGCGCATGATCAAGCCCAGGCGCGCGAGGGTGCGGGCGTCGTCGATGGGATGCAGGCGCAGGTGTTCGGTGAGGTTCTCCAGCCCGCCGTCCAGCGGCATGATCGCGCAGCAGAAGCCGCCGTGGACTGCTTGCAGCAGTTGATGGACCGCATCGGTCTGCAACAACGGATGCGGTTGCAGGCCGCGACTGTGGAAGTTGTGATCGATGGATTGGCGAAAATGCATACCGCTGGTCAGCAGACCCAACGGCAATTCGATCAGGTCCGCCCAAGTCAGCGCCGGTGTCTTGAAGCTGTAATACCGTTGGTCGTAAAGCAGGCCCATGCGAGTTTCGGCCAGTTCCAGCGCGTCAAAACGCTCGGTATCCAGGCGTTCCAGATACGAAACCCCCAGATCAATGCGGTTGCTCGCCAGTTGCTCAAGGATTTGCTCGGAGCTCAGCGCCGACAGCTCGAACCGCAGGTTCGGGTGTGTTTCGTGCAGGCGTTGCAGCAGGGGCAGCGGGTCGAAGCTCGACAACGGCACCACGCCTAATCGCAGCGTACCGACCAGATTGCCGCGACAGGCGGCAGCTTCGGCCTGCAAGCCGTCGTAGGCCGCCAGCACCGTGCGCGCCCAGGCCAGCACGCGCTCGCCGGGTGCGGTGAACCCTTCAAAGCGCTGGCCGCGATTGACCAGCGGCAGATCCAGTTCTTCTTCAAGGTTGCGCAAGCGCATGGACAAGGTGGGTTGGGTGATGTTGCACCGGGCGGCGGCCTGGCCGAAGTGTCGGGTTTCGTCCAGGGCAATCAGGAATTTTAGTTGTTTGATATCCATCGTCACTCCACTGCGCAATGCAAGCGGCTGATTCTAGCCTGTCGGGCCGTCGGATGGGCGGATGGCAATTAGTCGGAACAAACGGCGAAGGAGCTGGTTCGAACTATCGTTATGTATTCACACCCCCAACGATAAGCATGGAGAAGCATCGATGAGCATTTTCAGTTTTTTGAAGGAAGCCGGCGAAAAGATTCTGGACGCGATCACGCCAGGCGATGCCAACGCTTCCGATGAAGCGTTGAAGAAACACATCTCCGCAGTAGGGCTGGGCAACCCGAACATTCAGACCACAGTTGAAGGCAGTACTGTGACTGTGACCGGTGAAGCGGCCAGTCAGGAAGAGAAAGAAAAGATTCTACTGACGCTGGGCAACATCAGTGGCGTGGAAAAAGTCGACGACCAGATGACCATCGCTGCTGGCGCTGCAATTGTGGCCGTAGCGAGATTCGTCACCGTCGTAAAAGGCGACACCCTCAGCGCTATTTCCAAACGTGAATATGGCGACGCCAACAAGTACCAGAAAATCTTCGATGCCAACAAGCCAATGCTCAAGGATGTGGACAAGATCTATCCGGGGCAGGTGTTGCGGATTCCTGAGTAAACCGTGTGGGAGCGAGCTTGCTCGCGAAGGCATTTATCTGAGCGCTGAAGATGCACGCGATGCTCTGGCCCCTTCGCAAGCAAGCTTGCTCCCACAAGTTCGTGCCAGGCGCTTGCTACAACCCCACAATCAACTCTCGATAATCCTTCACCGCGTCAAATTCCTCGGTGTCTTTCGGGCCTTTCTGGCTGTTGGGTTCGCTGACCGCCAGCAAGTGGGCGATGCCGAAGTTTCGGGCGCTGCGCAGGATGGGCAGCGTGTCGTCGATAAACAGGCTGCGCGTCGGCTCGAAGGCGATATCGGCGTGAAGGGCGTCCCAGAACTGTGGGTTTTCCTTGGGGAAGCCATAGTCATGGGAGCTGATCAGCCGCTCGAAATACGGCGCCAGCTCAATGCGCTCCATCTTCAGCGACAACGAATCGCGATGGGCGTTGGTGATCATGATCACGCGCTTGCCGGCCTGTTTAATGGCGGCCAGAAACGTCTCGGCATCCGGGCGCAAGGCGATCAGGTGCGCGGTTTCCAGTTTCAGCTCGCGGATCGACAGCTTCAGCTCTGCGCTCCAGAAGTCCAGGCAGTACCAATTGAGCGTGCCGGCGTTATTTTCAAACAGCGGTTTCATCTCCAGCAGCGCCATTGCGTGGCTGATGCCGTGTAACTCGGCATAGCGTGCAGGCAAGTGCTGCAGCCAGAAATGTTCGTCGTAATGCAGGTCCAGCAGCGTGCCGTCCATATCCAGCAGAACGGTATCGATGTCGCGCCAAGGCATGGAAGGCATTCGGGGCTCTCGGGTTGATGAATTGCATAAGCATATCCGACACAGACAATCGGAAAAGCCACGGTATAGTACGCCGTCAACGCAAAGGAGCCCGTCATGCGCCAGAAACCCACCGTACTTGCCCGCGAGATCGTCGCCAGTAGCCGCTTGTTCCGCGTCGAAGAGCTGCAGTTGCGCTTTGCCAACGGTGTTGAGCGTACCTACGAACGTCTGGTCGGTCGAGGCACCGGCTACGGCGCGGTCATGATCGTTGCGATGCTGGACGCCGATCACGCGGTGTTGATCGAAGAATATTGCGGCGGCACCGATGAGTACGAGTTGTCGTTGCCCAAGGGCTTGATCGAGCCGGGCGAAGACGTTTTGGCCGCCGCCAACCGCGAGCTCAAGGAAGAAGCCGGTTATGGCGCGCATCAGCTGGAACACTTGACCGAACTGTCGTTGTCGCCTGGCTATATGAGCCAGAAAATCCAGGTGGTGCTGGCCACCGATCTTTACGAAGAGCGCCTGGAGGGCGATGAGCCCGAGCCGATGCGCGTCGATAAGGTCAACCTGCGCGAGCTGTCGAGTCTGATCGAGCATCCGCAGTTCAGCGAAGGTCGAGCCTTGGCTGCGCTGTACCTGGTGCGCGACTTGCTGACTCAGCGAGGCCTGTTCCTGCCATGATCGACACGCTCGACAATTTGCCGCATCCGCTGCTCGCACCGGTGATCAGACTGGCCCGGCTGGCGGGTGAAGTCATCCTGCCGTACTGGCGCGCCAACGTCACCGTGACTTCCAAGGCCGACGATTCTCCGGTCACCGCCGCCGACCTGGCTGCGCACCATTTGCTGGTCGAAGGCTTGCAGGCGCTGGCACCGGACATTCACGTGCTGTCCGAAGAAGACGCCGACATCCCGCTGAGCGAGCGTGCCAGTTGGGAACGCTGGTGGCTGGTTGATCCGCTGGATGGCACCAAAGAGTTTATTTCCGGCAGCGAAGAATTCACCGTCAACGTCGCTTTGATCGAACGCGGTCGCGTGGTGTTCGGCGTGGTGTCGATGCCCACCAACAACCGCTGCTACTTTGGCGGCGCGGGGCTGGGCGCCTGGCGCAGCGACGATGACGACCATATCTCGCCGATCAGCGTGCGCACCGAGCCGGGTGAAGGCCACGATTTCACGGTGGTCGCCAGCCGCCGCCACACCAGCGCCGAACAGGAGCGCCTGCTGGCCGGGCTGTCTGCTGCGGTGGGGCATCTGCACTTGACCAATATCGGCAGCTCGCTGAAATTCTGCCTGCTGGCCGAAGGCGCTGCCGACTGCTATCCGCGCCTGGCCCCGACCTCGCAATGGGACACGGCTGCTGCCCAAGGCGTGCTGGAAGGCGCGGGCGGAGAAGTGGTGGAGTTGTCCGGCGAAGCGTTCAGTTACCCGGCGCGGGAATCACTGCTGAACCCGTTCTTCCTGGCGCTGCCCGCCAAGGCGGCGTGGCGCGAGAAGCTGCTGGATCTGGCGCGCTCGTGATTGGGTTCGTTGGAGGCTTGCCCGCGAAGGCAGTATTTCAGGTTCGAATAAATATCTGATTCGACCGATTTTTCGCGAGCAAGCTCGCTCCCACAAGACCGCGATCTGGCCGATACCCCGTTTTGGTAGGTTGAGCACGATCCTGTGGGAGCGTTCGGAGGTTACGACGGCCGCGAAGCGATGTTTCAGGCAGGCTGATACTACCGATGCAACACAAACTGCCCGACAAACTTCACCGCTTCGGCATCGCTGTCTGGCGCACAAATCCGCGTCGGTAACGTCAGGCGCGCGCGGCCGCGGCGTTGGTAGGTGGCGAGGAACTTGTCCCAGAGTGCGGCATCCGGCGCGTCGCAAATCGCTACCGCATCGCCGCGTACCGGCAGCGGATAGCTGATCTGTCCGTCCTGGATCACGATGTGCCCGTCACGGATACCCGCTTCGCGCAGGCGCAGGTGCAACCAACCCCAGCCCGCCAGCACTGCGCCGCAATACAGGCTGCCGCCGAACATCGTGCTCTTGTGATTGATATTCGGCTCAAGGGGCAGGTGCAGGCGCAGTTGCTGGTGTTGCCAGCTCAGGACTTTCACGCCCATCTCCCGAGTCAGCGGGATGTCGTGATGCAGCACGTGCTCCAGTTCTTTAGGCAGGTTCATTCCGCATCCTCGGTGTTACTGCCACTGTCGCCAAAACTCAGGCCGTGTTTGCGCAGCTTGTCGTGCAGGGTTTTGCGCGGCAGGCCGAGGGCTTCGGCGAGGCTGCGTACCGAGCTGTGCGGACGGGCCAGTTCGGCGGCGATCAGCGCCCGCTCGAAGCTTTCGACCTGCTCGCTCAGACCGCCGCCACTGGCGGGCATGGTCGGCACATCGTTGCCTTCCAGCGCCAATTCCAGCCCCAGCGCGAAACGCTCGGCGGCGTTTTGCAACTCCCGCACATTGCCCGGCCAGGTATGGCGCAACAGCAGGGCGCGATGTCCCGGTTGCAGCTCATGCCGGGGCAGGCCATGGCGCATGCTCGCCGCATCGGCGTAGTGCTGGAATAACATCAGCGCATCTTCGCCCCGTTCGCGCAGTGGTGGAATGCGCAGCGGCGCGACGTTGAGGCGGTAATACAAGTCCGCGCGGAAGCGGCCCTGGTCGGCGGCCTGGCGTAAATCTTCCTTGGTCGCGGCGATCACCCGGATATCCAGCGCGATCTGCTGATTGCCGCCCAAGCGTTCAACGACCCGCTCTTGCAGCAAACGCAGCAGCTTGACCTGCACGTCCATGCTCATGCTTTCGATTTCATCAAGAAACAGCGTGCCACCGTTGGCGAACTCGAACTTGCCGATCCGGCGTTTTTGCGCGCCGGTGAAAGCCCCCGGTTCATGGCCGAACAGTTCGCTCTCGACCACGGATTCGGCCAACGCGCCGGCATTGATCGCGACGAACGGCCCGCTGCGCCGGTTGGACAAATCGTGCAGCGCCCGGGCGACCACTTCTTTGCCTGCGCCGGTTTCGCCGAGGATCAGCACGTCGGCCCTGGTTGCCGCCAGCGCGCCGATCTGTTCGCGCAGGCGCAGCATGGGCGCGGATTGGCCCACCAGTCGCGTGCTCAATTGCTGGCGATCGCTCAGGGCCAGACGCAGGCTGCGGTTATCCAGCACCAGACGCCGCAACGCCAGGGCGCGGCGCACGCTGTCGAGCAGGGAATCGCTGGCGAAGGGTTTCTCCAGAAAGTCATAGGCCCCGGCACGCATGGCCTGCACCGCCAGCGGCACATCGCCGTGACCGGTAATCAGCAAGACCGGCAGTTCCGGGTCCTGACTGTGCAATTGGCTCAGCAGTTCGAGGCCATCCATGCCTGGCATGCGGATATCGCTGACCACCACGCCAGGCCAGTCGCGGCCGACGCGGCCCGCCAGACCATTGGCTTCGGTCAGGGTCAATACCTTGAGGCCCGCCAGGTCCAGCGTCTGGCTCAAGGCCTGGCGCAGGTGCGGGTCGTCGTCGATCAGCACTACCTGGATATGGCTGTCGATGGCGGTCATGCGGAAAGATCCTCGGGCGGTTGAAGGCTGACGCCGGACGCACCGGCACGCAGGCGCAAAGTCAGCAGGGCGCCGCCGCCGGGATGATTGGCGAACAGCAACTCACCGCCCAGCGCGCGCATCAGCGTATCGCAGATTGCCAGACCAAGGCCCAACCCCTGCGTGCGTGTCTTAGTCGTGAAAAAGGGTTCGCGGGCGTGAGCCAGTGCTTCCTGGGAAAACCCCGGACCGTTATCGCGAATGAACAGGTTGACGCCTTCCGGGGTTTGTTCGGCACTTAACCAGAGTTTGCGCGGCGGGCCTTTTTCGGTCAGGGCGTCCAGCGCATTGGCCAGCACGTTGCCCAACACTTGACGCAAGCGGGTTTCCCCGGCCTGAACCCACAGCGTGGCGTCCGGCAAATCGCGGATCAGTTCCACTTCCATGGCGCGTCGGCGTTTGGCCAGCAGCGCCAGCGCGTCATCCAGCGCCGGTTGCAGGGCAACACTTTCCGGCGCATGGCGATCACGTCGGGCGAAAGCGCGCAGGTGGGCAATAATCGAGGCCATGCGCCCGGTCAGCTCGCTGATCAGCTTGAGGTTGCCCCGCGCATCATCGGTGCGCCCATGGTCGAGCAGCACTTCGGCGTTTTCTGCGTAGCTGCGAATCGCCGCCAGCGGTTGATTGAGTTCATGGCTGATGCTCGCCGACATGGTGCCCAGCGCCGACAGTTTGCTGGCCTGCACCAGTTCGTCCTGAGCGCGCACCAGTTCCTGCTGCGCCTGTTCGCGCTCCAGCACTTCCTGTTTGAGCCGACTGTTGAGGCCTTCCAGATCGCTGGTACGCTCGATCACCCGCACTTCCAGCTCGCGGCGGGCCTTGGCTTCAAAGGCGATGCGGTCCAGATAATGGCGTCGGCGCTGGATCATGATGCCCAGCAGCAACATCACCACCAGCAACGTCGCGCCGCCGACTGCGACGACCGTGCGTACTGGTCGGTCGATCAGGACGCGCGGTGCGAGGATATTCACGCTCCAGCCGGTTTCATCGATGTGATGAGTCTGGGTCAGCCAGGCCTTTTCGTTGAGCAGCAGCGGGCGTGGATCCCGGGTTGGATACGGCTGGATGGCGATGATCGCCTGTTTTTCCTCTTCGCTCAGGGCGCGGGTGGCGCGGAATCGCCAGTCAGGATTGGAGGTCAGGATGACCACGCCGTTATGGTCGGTGAGCAGCAATTGCTCGGGCGTCTTGCCCCACAAGGTTTCGGTGTGGTCCAGATCGACCTTCACCACCAGCGCGCCGATGACCTGATTTTCGTTGCGCACCGCCGAGGCAAAAAAGTACCCGCGTTTGCCGGAGGTGGTGCCCAGCCCGAAAAAACGCCCGAGATTGCCGGCCATCGCGTCATTGAAATAAGGCCGAAAGGCAAAGTTACGGCCGAGGAAACTGTCTCGTTTATCCCAATTCGATGCGGCCAGCGTGGTGCCGTCCGGGCCCATCAGGTACATGACTTCAGCACCGGTCTGGCGCGAAATTTCCTGGAGCAGCAGGTTGGCTGCGTTGATCGTTCGGGCATCCTGAGGCGCCGCCAGTGCCGCGCGCAAGGCAGGCAGCTGGCTGAGAATCTGCGGCAAGGTTTCGTAACGGTGCAGCGTGCCCAACAGGTTGGCGACGAATAGATCCAGCGTCTGGCGATTCTGGCTGATCAGCTCGTTACGGTAATAGCGCTCGGCCAGATGCTCCAGCGGCCACAACAGCGGCGCGAGCAGAATCGCCAAAAGCGCCAGGCTGCGCCAGCGGGGACGGGGCGGAAGTTTGGAGGTGGTGATCATGGTCTGCATGCGCCGTGAGGGTCAGTTCGATACTGGTCCTTTGCCATGCAAAAGGCTTTCGCGAGCAAGCTCGCTCCCACAGGTCTATGGCAGATTCTGTGGGAGCGAGCTTGCTCGCGAAAGCGTCAGTTCAAGCACAAGAGCCATTCGTATTGAATACTTTCGGCATTATGCCTAACGCTGCTCCCTCAGGCACTCCAGCAATGCGCTGTGCCAGTCGGTTTGTTGCACGCCCCATTCGCGTTGCAGTCGGCTGCAATCCAGTCGCGAGTTGAGCGGGCGCGGCGCGGGGGTTGGATAAGCGCTGGACGGGATGGGGTGCAACGTCGCGCATTTCTTGCCGCTGTTGATCAACTCCTGACCAATTGCCTCGGCAAAACCGAACCACGAGGTCTCGCCACTGGCGGTCAGGTGATAGGTGCCCCAGGCGCCGGGATTGCCATTGCGCCAGCGTTCGATCAACTGCCGCGTGCTCTGGGCGATAGTGCCCGCCCAGGTTGGTGCGCCGATCTGATCGGCCACCACGTTCAATTCGTCCCGTTCCTGCAACAGACGTTGCATGGTCAGCAGAAAGTTGCGCCCGACGGTGGAGTACACCCAGCTGGTGCGCAAAATCAAATGCTGCCCGCCGATGGCGCTGATCGCCTGTTCGCCGGTCAACTTGCTTGCACCATAGACGCCGAGGGGTTTGGGTTCGTCCTCTTCGGTGTAGGGCGATTGCTTGCTGCCATCGAACACGTAATCGGTGGAGTAATGAATCAGCGGGATGCCCAACTCTTTCGCCTGCCGGGCAAAAGCGCCCGCTGACATCGCGTTGATCTGAAACGCTGCTGTCGCATCGGTTTCCGCCTGATCCACTGCGGTGTAGGCGGCCGCATTGATGATCAGGTCCGGTTGCTCGGCTTGCACCCGATCAATCACCGCCAATGGATCATTCAGATCCAGTTGATCGCGGCCCAGCACCACCAGTTTGCCAAGGTCCACCAGGCTTTTCTGCAAGGCCTGGGAGACTTGGCCATGCTGGCCGGAAATGAGGATTTTCAGCGATCTTTCGGTGCGATCTGTCATGGGAAAAGATCAGCCTCCTTCAGGGTTTTTGCGTTCTGGTCCTTGGCCGACATTTTCGGCTGCTTGCCATCCAGCTCCCAATCGATACCAAGGTCCGGGTCATCCCAGCGGATGCAGCGCTCTGCGGCCGGGGTATAGTAATCAGTGGTCTTGTACAAAAACTCCGCGTAGTCGCTGAGCACCACGAAACCGTGGGCAAAGCCCGGCGGCACCCACAACTGGCGGAAATTCTCGGCGGACAGCTTCACGCCGACCCATTTGCCGAAGGTCGGCGAGCTGCGGCGGATGTCCACGGCAATATCCAGCACTTCGCCAGACGTCACGCGCACCAGTTTTCCCTGGGCATGTTCGATCTGATAATGCAGGCCGCGCAGCACGCCCTTGGCCGAGCGGGAATGGTTGTCCTGCACGAACTGGGTGTTGAGACCGGTGGCATCCTCGAAGGCCTTGGCGTTGAAGCTTTCATAGAAGAAACCCCGTTCATCACCGAACACACGCGGCTCGATGATGATGACTTCAGGCACTTCACAGGCAATCACATTCACTGATTTTCCCCCGCAAGCTTGAACAGGTATTGGCCATAACCGGTCTTGCCGAAATAGTCGGCACGCTGGAGCAAGTGCTCGCGATCCACCCAGCCGTTCTGGTAGGCGATTTCTTCGAGGCAGGCGACTTTCAGGCCCTGGCGATGTTCGATGGTCTGCACGTATTGCGACGCGTCGAGCAGGCTGTCGTGGGTGCCGGTGTCGAGCCAGGCAAACCCGCGCCCGAAACGCTCGACGCGCAGGTCGCCGCGTTCCAGATACGCGTTGTTCACGTCAGTGATTTCCAGCTCGCCGCGTGGCGATGGCTTGACGTCCTTGGCGATCTGGATCACTTCGTTGTCGTAGAAATACAGGCCGGTCACCGCGTAGCTCGACTTCGGATGCTTGGGTTTCTCTTCGATGGACAGCGCGCGGCCGTCGTCGTCGAAGTCGATCACGCCAAAGCGCTCCGGGTCCTTGACCCAATAACCGAACACCGTCGCGCCTTCGGTATGGGCCGCGGCTTTTTGCAGCTGTTCGCTGAAGTGCTGACCGTGGAAGATGTTGTCGCCCAGAATCAGGCACACCGAGTCGTCGCCGATGAACTCTTCGCCGATCAGGAATGCCTGGGCCAGGCCATCGGGTTTAGGCTGCTCGGCGTAATGAAAGTTGACCCCGAACTGACTGCCGTCGCCCAGCAGATTGCGGTATTGCGGCAGATCCTGAGGCGTGGAAATGATCAGGATTTCGCGAATGCCGGTCAGCATCAGCACCGAGATCGGGTAGTAAATCATCGGTTTGTCGTAGATGGGCAACAGCTGTTTGGAGACACCCAGAGTGATGGGGTGCAGGCGGGTGCCCGACCCGCCTGCCAGAACGATTCCCTTGGTCATGCGATCAGATCCTTATGGTTGGTGAAGCCCAGTCGTTGGCCCTGATAGCTGCCGTCCTGCACTCTGCGGCACCATTCCAGGTTGTCGAGATACCATTGCACAGTTTTGCGTAAGCCTGATTCGAAGGTTTCTTCAGGCGTCCAGCCCAGCTCGCGCTCGATCTTGCCGGCATCGATGGCATAGCGCAGATCGTGGCCCGGACGATCCACCACGTAGGTGATCAGGTCGGCAAAATTCGTCACGCCAGCGGGATGCTCCGGCGCCAGTTCTTCGAGCAGTGCGCAAATGCTGCGCACCACGTCGATGTTCTTCTGCTCGTTGTGGCCGCCAATATTGTAGGTCTCGCCGACCACACCTTCGGTCACGACCTTGAGCAGCGCCCGCGCGTGGTCCTCGACAAACAGCCAGTCGCGCACTTGCAGGCCGTTGCCATATACCGGCAGCGGCTTGCCCGCGAGGGCGTTGAGGATCACCAGCGGGATTAGCTTCTCGGGGAAGTGAAACGGGCCGTAGTTGTTCGAGCAATTGGTAACCACCACCGGCAAGCCGTAAGTGCGATGCCAGGCGCGGACCAGATGATCGGAAGCTGCCTTGCTGGCCGAATACGGTGAGCTGGGTGCATAGGGCGTGGTTTCGGTGAACAGGTCATCGACGCCGTGCAGGTCGCCATACACTTCGTCGGTGGAAATGTGATGGAAGCGAAACGCTGCGCGCTCGGCTTGCGGCAACTTGAGCCAGTAACCGCGCACGGCTTCCAGCAGGCTGTAGGTGCCGACGATGTTGGTCTGAATGAATTCCGCCGGGCCGTCGATGGAGCGGTCGACATGGGATTCAGCGGCCAGATGCATGATGGCGTGCGGCGCAAAGCGCTCAAGCACGGCGCTGACCTGGGCCTGATCGCAGATGTCGGCCTGCACGAACTCATAGCGGGTATTGGTCGCGATGCTGGCCAGCGACTCGAGGTTGCCGGCATAGGTCAATTTGTCGAAATTAAGCACATCATGTTCGGTGTTCTGGATCAGATGACGGATCAGCGCCGAGCCGATGAAGCCCGCACCGCCAGTTACAAGTATTCGCATGAGCTGGCCTTCTTCCTTGTTGGTCGTAAGACGTATGGAGCATAGCTTGTGGGCGTGAGCAGGCCCGCGCAAGCAGCATCAAGCAAGAATGGTCGCTTGGGTCATGAAAAGAATTGATTGGCCCCCGGCCGTTGCGTCATAAAACCGGCGATGGCGATTCTACGGCGCTCTGAATTGGTGTCGTTAATCCGACGCAACTATAGTTGGGGGGCTAAGCACCCAAGCCATGCCTGATTTGCCCTCGTCGGCCGGGCCGGGCAAGCCCGTCCAAGACTATTTGAGGTTGTTCATGCCCCTCGCCACGTTGATTCGCCGTTCCAGTCTGCCATGTCCGGAAATCACTACAGAGCAGGCGCTGCAACTGCTCGATCAACATTACGGCCTGAGCGGTACGTTGAAGACGCTGGGCAGTCAGCAGGACCGCAATTTCCTGCTCGACACCGGCAATCGCCGCTATGTCCTGAAAATCTGCCATGGCGCGTATTCGCCTGCCGAGTTGCAGGCCCAACACGCGGCGCTGGGGCATCTGGCTGCTCACGCGAAAGTCAGCGTGCCAGGCGTGGTCGGCAGCAAAAATGCCGAGCAGCTGCTGTCGCTGGAAATCGACGCAAAGCCCGTGCATGTACGCTTGCTGGAGTTTATCGACGGGCAGTCACTCAGCCATCTGGCGCATCTGCCAACCGATGTCGTGGTCGGGCTCGGCGAGCTGTGCGCCCAGGTTGATCAGGCGCTGGCAGGCTTCGAACATCCGGGACTGGAGCGCATCCTGCAATGGGACCCTCGGCATGCAATGGCGCTGATCAAGCATTTGCTGCCGGTGATCGACGACGTCGATAACCGCGCTTGTATCGCCGAGGCGGCCGAGCAGGCGCAGGATCGTTTGCTGCCGCTGATTGCCGCGCTGCCGATGCAGGCCGTGCATCTGGATATCACCGAATACAACGTGGTCTGGGCACGCGACGCACAGCGTCAATGGCAGTTGCAGGGTTTGATCGACTTCGGTGATTTGGTCTCCACTTGGCGCATCGCGGACCTTTCCGTCACCTGCGCGGCGCTGCTGCACCATGCTAACGGCGATCCGCTGTATATCCTGCCGGCGATTCGCGCCTACCACGCGATCAATCCCTTGCAGCGTGAAGAGTTGCAGGCGCTTTGGCCGCTGATCGTCGCACGTTCGGCGGTGTTGGTGCTCAGCAGTGAACAGCAAGCCAGGGTCGAACCGGACAACACTTACATTCAGGCCAATATCGCCAGCGAATGGGGCATCTTCGATCTCGCCACTTCCGTGCCGATTGCCCTGATGGAAGCGGCGATTCTCGCGGCGCTGGGCATGGCGACGGTCAAACTCCCGGAACCGATTTACTTCCCGTTGCTGCCGAGCCTGATCGGTCGCGAATTTCGACGGGTGGACCTGGGCGTGCTGAGCGAGCATTTCGTCGCGGGCAACTGGCAGCAGGATGGCATTGACGAGCAGTTGTTGACGCAAGCCGCGCAGGCAACCGGCCAGGCGGCGAGCCGTTTCGGCGAATATCGCCTGTCGCGCACCCTGATTGACAGTGCGAAGCAACCCGAGACCTGCGCCTTGCACGTGGAGTTGAGCCTGCCGGAGGCAATCGCCTTGCATGCGCCGTTCAGCGGCACCTTGCGCATGACCGCCGACGCCGCGTTATTGCTGGTGGGCGAGCACATCAGCCTGCGCCTGTGGGGCGCCGCTAGCCAATTGCAGTCCGGGCAAAGGGTCGTCGCCGGAGACGAAATCGGCCAAAGCGCCGGTTCGCTGATCCTGCAACTCTGTTCTGCGCCGAACTTGAGCCCGCCGTTATTTGCCACGCCAGCCTGGGTTGATGCCTGGCGTGCGTTGTGCCCGTCGCCTTCGACGCTGCTGGGTTTCCCCTGCGATGCGCCGCCGCTGCCGGATTCGACGGGGCTGCTGGCGCGTCGTGATGCCAGCTTCGCTCGTTCGCAAAAACATTATTACCAGGCACCGCCGCACATCGAGCGCGGCTGGCGCAATCATCTGATCGACATGCAGGGCCGGTCTTATCTGGACATGCTCAACAACGTTGCGGTCCTCGGCCACGGCCATCCGCGCATGGCGGCCGAAGCGAGTCGGCAATGGTCGCTGCTCAACACCAATTCGCGCTTTCATTACGCGGCCATCGCGGAATTTTCCGAACGCCTGCTGGAGCTGGCACCGCAAGGCATGGATCGGGTGTTTCTGGTCAACAGCGGCACCGAAGCCTGCGACCTGGCGATTCGTCTGGCCTGGGCGTTCAGTGGCGGGCGCGACATGCTCTGCGTGCTGGAGGCCTATCACGGCTGGTCAGTGGCGGCGGATGCGGTGTCCACCTCCATCGCGGATAACCCGCAAGCCTTGAGCACCCGTCCGGACTGGGTGCATCCGGTTACGGCGCCGAATACCTATCGCGGCGAATTTCGCGGCGCGGACAGCGCGCCGCAATACGTGCGCAGTGTCGAGCAGGTCTTGCAGCAGTTGGCCGCGCAACAGCGGCAGGTGGCGGGGTTTATCTGCGAGCCGGTTTATGGCAACGCCGGCGGGATTTCCTTGCCGCCGGGTTACTTGCAGCAGGTTTACCAGAAGGTCCGGGAGCGGGGCGGCGTGTGCATTGCCGATGAAGTGCAGGTCGGTTATGGCCGGTTGGGCCGGTACTTCTGGGGTTTCGAAGAGCAGGGCGTAGTGCCGGACATCATCACCATGGCCAAAGGCATGGGTAACGGCCAGCCGCTGGGCGCGGTGATCACCCGCCGGGAAATCGCCGAGGCACTGGAAGCCGAGGGCTATTTCTTCTCGTCAGCCGGAGGAAGCCCGGTGAGCTGCCGCATCGGCATGGCGGTGCTCGACGTGATGAAAGAGGAAAAGCTGTGGGAAAACGCGGAAATTGTCGGCGGACATTTCAAGGCGCGGCTGGAAGCGCTGATCGATCTGCATCCATTGGTGGGCGCGGTACACGGCATGGGCTTCTATCTGGGCGTCGAGCTGGTGCGTGATCGCCAGAGCCTGGAACCGGCCACTGAAGAAACCGCCTATTTATGCGAGCGCCTGCGGGAACTGGGCATTTTCATGCAGCCCACCGGCGACTACCTGAATATCCTGAAAATCAAACCGCCGATGGTCACCACCCGGCAGAGTGTGGATTTCTTTGTGGATATGGTGTCAAAGGTGTTGGCTGAGTTGGAATAAGGCGGCGTTCGCCGCGCCAATGATCTTTGTGGGAGCAAGCTTGCTTGCGAAGGGGAAAGTACATGCGACAGGTTTTGTATCTGAAAGATTGCCTTCGCGAGCAAGCTCACTCCCACAAGTGCGTGGTTTATCCAGATTAATATCGGCTTATCTTGAGTTAAATCTGATCCTGCCCTGGCCTCAGGCTTTCAGCCCCGATTTTTATCGGCTATAAAGGCATCCAGAATGTCACCGCACCTCTGCTATGGTGATCAGCCTTTTGAATCCGCCCCTCGGAGACCTCATGACAACGCTCAATAGCACGCCGCGCGCCGACGGCTTTTACATGCCGGCCGAATGGGCGCCGCAGACCCAGACCTGGATGGTATGGCCGGAGCGCCCGGACAACTGGCGTCTGGGCGGCAAACCGGTGCAGAGCGCTCACGTTGCGGTGGCCAAAGCCATCGCGCGGTTCGAGCCGGTGACCGTCGCCGTTTCCGCCGAACAATACGACAACGCTCGTGCGCGCCTCGATGTGCCGAACATTCGCGTGGTGGAAATCAGCAGCAACGACGCCTGGGTGCGCGACACCGGTCCGACCTTCGTCATCAATGACCACGGTCAGGTGCGCGGCGTGGATTGGGACTTCAACGCCTGGGGCGGTTTCGACGGCGGGCTGTATTCGCCATGGAACCTGGATTCCCAACTGGCGAGCAAGGTCCTGGAAATCGAGCGCAGCCCGCGATATCAGACCAAGGGGTTCGTGCTCGAAGGCGGCTCGATCCACGTCGATGGCGAGGGCACGCTGATCACTACCGAAGAGTGCCTGCTCAATCGCAATCGCAACCCGCACCTGTCCCGTGCAGAGATCGAAGCCGTGCTCAGCGACAACCTGGCGGTCGACAAAATCATCTGGTTGCCGGACGGCCTGTTTAACGACGAAACGGATGGACACGTCGATAACTTCTGCTGCTACGTGCGCCCCGGCGAAGTGCTACTGGCCTGGACAGATGATCCCGAAGACCCCAACTATTCGCGCTGCCACGCGGCGTTGAGTATTTTGGAAAACAATCGGGACGCCAAGGGTCGGTCATTCATCGTGCACAAGATGCCGATTCCGGGCCCATTGTTCGCCACCCATGAAGAATGCGCAGGCGTTGATCAGGTGCATGGCAGTCAGGAGCGCAACCCTTCGGTGCGTCTGGCCGGTTCCTATGTGAATTTCCTGATCGTGAATGGCGGGATTATCGCCCCCAGCTTCGACGATCCACTGGACGAAACGGCGCGAAAAATCCTGCAAACGCTGTTCCCCGAGCATGAAGTGGTGATGGTTCCAGGCCGCGAGTTACTGCTCGGCGGCGGCAATATTCACTGCCTGACCCAGCAGCAACCCGCCCCGCATCGGGTCTGAATTGTAGGACGATATTTCCGTCCGGACACACAGTTGGTCCCGATCTTGCTCTCATTAACCCATCACTCGATGGGTTTTTTATGGGTCGCGGTTTGCTGGTCTATGCTTTTGGATAGATCTGTAACGAAGTGTTTAATCGTTTCCCGCGTCTCTCGTCTGTCATATAGCACCCGTACATTTAGCTCCTCACGACTTACAGAGGTTGTCCCTATGAACGCAGCTCTAGAGCACCATGCTCGCGGTTTGTCTGCTAGTAGCGAGGCTCGTCAGGTAATGGCGGATTGGTTAAGGACGACCAATATTCGAACACCTCAACGACCGGATGTACGCAAAATGCTTCTTCAGCGTTACCCGGCCGGGTTGCTGGAAGAGGCGGAACTGGAAGCGTTGATCAACGTGCATCGAGACTCCAACAGCTCGTTCTAGAGCGGTTGGATGTTTCAAAGGTGTTACAAGCAAATTGACACCTTTTAAACCTGCGTCTAGGATTTGCGTCCTCCGCCCGTGGCCTAATGCCATGCATCAGTAGTCCACTGCGATGATTGCGCCGGCCTTTCGAAACCTGTTTTTTCGGAAGGCCAAACGACTGAACAAGTCGTCGCCACGGCGCGTGATCAATCCGCAGAAAGGGAATTACCGATGCTCACTACACGTATCAGCTTGCTCACACTGGGTCTGATCAGTGCTGGACAGGTCATGGCTGACGGCCAGGCCGACTCGAAGGGGTTTGTTGAGGACAGCAGCCTCAACCTGTTCCTGCGCAACGCGTACATCAATCGCGATTACAAGAATGGCCGCGAAGACAAGGCCGAATGGGGCCAGGGCTTCACCGCCAACTTCGCCTCGGGTTTCACCCAGGGCACGGTCGGCGTGGGCGTCGATGCGTTCGCGTTGTACGGTTTGCGTCTGGATGGCGGCAAGGGTCGCAGCGGCGCGGGCGGTATCGACTTCTTCAAGCAGGGCGACAGTGGCGCAGCGGCGGATGACCTGTCGCGTTTTGGCGGCGCAGTAAAAGCACGTGTCTCCAACACCGTGATCAAGTACGGCGACCAGATGCCAGAGTTCCCGGTGCTGAGCTACGACAACTCGCGCCTGCTGCCGGAAAGCTACACCGGCACGCTGATCACTTCCAAAGAGATCGATGGCCTGGTGGTCAACGTGGGTCGCTTCACCCAACAGACGCGTAAAAGTGCCGAAGGTCGCGACAGTGGCGATCTGAAAAGCATCAACGTCTACGGTGCCAGCTACAAATTCACCGACGCGTTCAGCGCTGCGTTCTACGCCTCCGACGACGAAGACACGCTGAAAAAGCAGTACCTGAACCTGAACTACGTATTTGCCCTGCAGCCTGACCAGTCGCTGACGTTCGACTTCAACGGCTACAAGACCGAGCTGGACAAGGAAATCGCCGACAGCGGCGAGCGCGACAACAAGATCTGGAGCCTGGCGGCGACCTGGGCAGTGGGCATCCACTCGTTTACCATCGCCCACCAGCGCAGCACCGGCGATACCGGCTACAACTACGGCGGTTATCGCAATGCCGGCGGCTACGGTGATGGTGGCAACACGATCTACCTGGCGAATTCGTACTGGTCCGACTTCAACGGCAAGGACGAGCGTTCCTGGCAGGCGGGTTACGGCGTGAACCTGTCGACCGTGGTCACTCCGGGCCTGAGCTATAAAGTGGCTTACGTGCGCGGCGACAACATCGATGACGGCACCAACCGCGGCAGCGGCGAAGAACGCGAAATCTTCAGCCAACTGACCTACGTGGTGCAGAGCGGCCCGGCGAAAGACTTGTCGGTGCGTTTGCGCAACTCGTTCCTGCGTGTGTCCGACAACGCCAGCAACTACAACAGCGAAGGCAACGAAACGCGGATCTTCGTGGATTACCCGATCAACGTGTTCTGATAGTTGGAGGCTTGCCCGCGAAGGACTTTTCGCGAGCAAGCTCGCTCCCACAAGTGAAATGCGGTCATCTCGTGGGACCAGATTTATCCGGGAAGGCGTCGGTGCAGACACTACATCTGCGGCATCTGTGGGTTGCCCCCAAACATAGAGTCTCCCACAATGGGTGCTGGCCTGCGCTACCATGTGCCATCCCGGCACCCGACCTGATTACCCATGGCCCTCGCGACGCCTCCCGATCTTTCTGATATTGCCGTGCCCGTGCAACCGCTGGCGCGTACCTATCCGCGTGGGCGCTACATCGAGCCGCATGAGCACGTCTGGGGTCAGGTGCTGTACGCCACGTCCGGCGTGATGTGGGTCGAAACGCCGTTGGAAGCGTTGGTCGTTCCACCGCAACGGGCGGTGTGGTTGCCGCCCGGTGTGGTGCATGGCATTCGCGTTGTGACCGACCTGGAAATGCGCAATATCTACCTGCGTCCGGCCATTGCCGAAACCCTCGAAAGCACGGTGCAGGTTTTCGAAGTCGGCCGTTTGTTGCGCGAATTGATCCTCGGCCTTGTCGCTCAGGATCACGAACAGGCGTCGGAGTATTACGACGCGTTGGTCGGACTGGCGCTGCTGGAACTCAAGCGCGCCAAACGATCGATTCTGAAAATCCCCATGCCCGATCAATCCGACCGCCGTCTGATGAACCTGTGTCAGGCGGTCATGAGCGAGCCGTCGCTGGCGATTGCGTTCGAGCAGCATGCGGAAAACGCCGGGGCCAGCGTTCGCACCCTGGCGCGCCTGTTTCAAAGCGCACTGGGCATGGGCTTTGCCGAGTGGCGTCGACAAGTGCAACTGGCCACCGCCGTGGCGGAAATCATTCAGGGCGTGCCCGTCAGCACCATCGCCCGCTCACTGGGCTACTCGCCCAGCAGCTTCAGCGACATGTTCCGTCGGGAGCTGGGTGTGGCGCCGTCGAAATACCCTGCACAAACGCCCACTTAGGAGCGAACCTGTGTGGGGGCGAGCTTGCTCGCGAAGCGTCCTGTCACACACCTCGCCAACAAGTTGGCTCCTACCGGGATTTGGCCGATATTCCGAAGTCCTTGGCCGATAGCTTTTCCCTGCCGCTCGTAAACTTTGCGCATTCCAAGTTTGCCCGGAGTTCACCATGAGCTATCTCATTTCCATCGTTATTGGCATCGCCGTCGGCCTGCTCTACGGCGCCCTTGATTTCCGTTCGCCTGCGCCGCCCGCCGTGGCGTTGGTCGGTCTGACCGGCATGTTGCTGGGCGAAAAAATATGGCCCATGGGCAAGCAATTGTTTGCCAGCTGGGTGTCCTGATTTCGAATCGCGCCGAATAAACTTCACCAGAGGCCTTCCATGAAAGCACTGCAATTTTCCCGAACCGGCGACCTCGCCGCGCTGCAATACGTCGAACTGCCCAAGCCGATCCCTGGTCCGGATGAAGTGGTGATCCAGGTGAAAGCCGCGGGCCTGAATCCCAGCGACGTCAAAAACGTGCTGGGTCGTTTTCCCTACACCACGCTGCCACGCGTGCCGGGGCGGGATTTTGCCGGGGTCGTGGTGGAAGGCCCGCAGGCGCTGCTCGGCCAGGAAGTCTGGGGCACTGGCAAAGAGCCGGGCTTCTTTCGTGACGGATCCCACGCTGAATTTCTCACCTTGCCGGCCAAGGGCGTAGCGATCAAACCCACGCATTTGAGCTTCAGCCAGGCCGCCAGCCTTGGCGTGCCTTACACCACCGCATGGGACGCGTTGCAGCGCAGCCTGGTCGGTGCCGATACGCGTTTGCTGGTGATCGGTGCCAATGGCGCGGTCGGCAGTGCCGCCCTGGCGCTGGGCAAGATTCTTGGCGCCCAGGTCCTCGGCGCGGTACGTCGCCCGGAACAACTCAAGACGCTGCAGGATCAGGGCTTCGACGCCATTTTTCTGGACAAGGCTGAAGAACTGGCCGGACAAGTCAGCGCGATTTACCAGGGCGGCGCCGACGTCATCTTCGACACCACCGGTTTCTGGCTGCCCGCCGCGGTGACTGCGTTGGCGCCGTTCGGCCGCATCGCCATCATCGCCGCGCCGGTAGATGGCCACGTGCAATTGCCCGCCCTGGCGTTGTATCGCAAAGGCGGCTCGGTGGTCGGCATCAACTCGTTGCTGTACGACTGCCAGGCCTGCGCGAAGATGCTCGACCAGTTCGGCCGATTCTTCGACGAAGGCAGCTTGCCGCTGCCCACCGGCCTGCTTGAATCACCGCTCAGCGAAGGCCTGGCACGCTACGCCCAGGTCAACCAGGGCGCGGGGGAGAAGGTGATTCTGTTGCCATGATGCGTCTGTGGGAGCGAGGCTTGCCCGCGAAGAACGATGGCGCGGTCTGTCTGGTCCACCGAGGCGCCTGATTCGCGGGCAAGCCTCGCTCCAACGGGCGGCCTCTTGCCTTAGCGGTTAAACCGCTCAACCAGCGCACGCAGCCCGCGTGACGCCGCTTCAAGCTCAGCGCCGCGCGATACGGCGGCGCTGGCGTTGTTGGCGGATCGTTCGAAGGTCTCGGCCACGTTATTGATCTGCCGGGAGATGTCCTCGGCCACGTGCGCCTGTTCTTCCGAAGCCGTCGCCATTTGATGGCCCATGCTGCTGATCCGGCCGATCACTTCGCGAATACCTTGCAACGCATCCTGCGCCTCGATGACCTGGGCAACACCTTTGTCAGCCTCGCTGATCCCCAACTGCGCAATGCTGACCGCGTCGTCGGCACCCTTTTTCAAGGACGCGATAACCGCCTGGATCTGCTGGGTCGACTCACGCGTCTTGCCCGCCAACGCGCGGACTTCATCGGCAACCACCGCAAAGCCACGGCCTTGTTCACCTGCCCGAGCCGCTTCGATGGCGGCGTTGAGCGCGAGCAGGTTGGTCTGATCGGCAATCGCTTGAATAACCCCGGCCGCCGACATGATCTGCTGGGTTTCATTGGCCAGGTTATCGACGGCGCTGCTGATATTGGTGACCGTGCCCGCCAGACGCTGAATCGCTTCGCGGGAAGTGCCCGCCACTCGGTTGCCTTGCTCGGCAAGCTCATTGGCCGTGCTGGCTTCGGATGCGGTGTGCTGCACATGCCTGGCAACTTCGTTGATCGAGGCGGCCATTTCAGTCATGGCCGCTGCGGTCATGTCCGTCTCGGCACGTTGCTCCAGCAGGGCGCGCTCGGTTTGCGAGGAGAGCTGAGTGGAATGCCCCGCCGCTTCGGAAACCTGATTGGCCAGATCGCTCAGGCGGGTCAACGCGGTTTTGAGGCGCGCGTCCTCGCTGAGCAAAATCATTTCCACGCGAGCCTGGGAACCGTAGGCATCGCTGTAAGTCAGCGCGCTCACCGGATCGGTAAATGCATTCGGCGCGCTGTTGATGATGCTGGTCAGCTGCCGTTCGCCGCGCATATAAGCCCACGCGCCCAGCGCCACAAACAACCCGGCGATGACCACTTGAGCGACGATGCCGGGGAAGAAGTTATTCACGGCGAGGGCGATGACTGCGGCAACGACTGGCACCGCGACGATGCTGGCAAACACACCCAGATGACGGGCGCCGGTGACTGCGCTTTTGCCTTCACGCAAACGCGCATACAAAGCTTCGGCACGGGCGATTTCCTCGCGCGTCGGCTTGACCCGCACGGACTCATAACCGATCAGCCGACCGTTCTCCAGAATCGGCGTCACGTACGCGCTGACCCAGTAGAAATCGCCGTTCTTGCAGCGATTCTTGACGATGCCCATCCAGCTTTTGCCCGCCTTCAAATAGCCCCACATCACGCCGAAAACATCTTTGGGCATGTCAGGATGGCGAACCAGATTGTGTGGGCTACCGATGATTTCTGCCTGGGAATAACCACTGATTCTCGCGAACTCATCGTTGCAATAGGTGATTTTGCCGCTTGTATCTGTCGCTGAAATCAAACGTTGTTCGGCAGGAAAGGTTTGCTCGGTTTGGGTCACATGCTTGGCCATCTTCAACATCCGTAAGAAGTACTTCAAGAGCCGCGCTGGCAGCGAGGTCCGGCCAACAGTGGGGGGAGTATAGGTAGCGCCTTGGCGTTATCAATTTTGCACCCGACTTTTGTGCCGGGGTTATCCGGCACTCGGCAAAGTCCTATCGGCCTGTCGCGGCAGTTCTCCAGCCGGAATGATGAACGGGAGAACTGCCTGGCTGATAGCCGCCCAGCTTCTCGATTTCTCACGTCCTCAATCCGGGCAAAAGCAATGTCCCTAAAATGGAAACAATGAATCCGTATTTTGGGTAATTGTCTCGATTAGGCGCTGGCATTATCTTTGTTCCAACGCCGCAGAACACAGCCAAACGCTGAAGCGCGGCAACCGGACTCAGCTACTCAATCTAATGTTTAAAGGGAATAAAACCATGTCGATCCGCGAACTGCTCAACCCAACCAACTCCGCCCTGATCCTCATCGACCACCAGCCGCAAATGGCTTTCGGCGTCCAGTCGATTGACCGCCAGACCTTGAAGAACAACACCGTGGGCCTGGCCAAGGCCGCCAAACTGTTCAACGTGCCGACCATCCTGACCTCGGTCGAAACCAAAAGCTTCAGCGGCTACATCTGGCCAGAACTGCTCGGCGTGTTCCCGGATCAACAGCCCATCGAACGTACTTCCATGAACTCCTGGGAAGACAAGAAACTGGTCGAAGCGGTCAAAGCCACCGGCCGCAAAAAACTGATCATCGCCGCGCTGTGGACCGAAGTCTGCCTGACCTTCCCGGCCCTGGAAGCCATGGAAGAAGGCTACGAGGTGTACATCGTCACCGACGCCTCCGGCGGCACCACCAAAGAAGCCCACGACATGTCCGTGCAGCGCATGATTCAGGCTGGCGCAGTACCGGTTACCTGGCAACAAGTGCTGCTCGAATACCAACGCGACTGGGCGCACAAAGAAACCTACGACGCGGTCATGGAACTGGTCCTGGAACACAGCGGTGCATACGGCATGGGCGTCGACTACGCCTACACCATGGTCCACGGCGCGCCGCAGCGTAAGGTCGTCTGATCCACTAAACCCCTGACCGAATCGCCCCCGAACAGCAATGTTCGGGGGCGATTTGCGTTGCAGCGCCAGCACAAAAAACTGTTGGAGATTTCCTGGCCGGAATGCCTGGCTTTTGTGGGAGAGGACTTGTCCTCGATCGCCAGCCCAGACAACCCGAATCCGCCTGACCCACATGCAGTGCTGAATTTAGAGCCATCGAGGACAAGTCCTCTCCCACCGGGAAGTGGCATGACCAGGATGCGCTGCCCCCCAGCAATCCCCCGCCCGTCGTGCAACTTGTGCCAAAACCCGCAGTCATACACCCGCCATAATTCACCCGCTCAAGAATCACCTTCCTCGCCGTCCCATCAGAGCTGCCGCCCCATGCGCCCAACCGCTCGTTCTTATATCCTGCTCTGCCTGATTCCCCTGCTCGCGCTATTCACCGGCTCAGCCCAAGCCAGTGGAGAAGGGTTGCTCGCCCAAGCCATCAACGACTACCGCGCCCAACCCTCGCGCTGCACCAGCAGCACACCCCGCGCCTTGTCGCCGTTGGCGCTGAAGTCGAAACTCGCACTGCCCATCGGCTTCGGCGGCGATCTGCGCGAGACACTCAAGGCGTCCGGCTATCGAGCGGTGTCGGTGCGCACCATCCGTCTGGTCGGCGCGCCTGATGCGGACGCCGCTTTCGATATGCTCCAGCGCCGCTATTGCGCGGCGTTGCTCGACACCGATTTCGCCGACATCGGCATCACCCGCGCAGCGAACGAGTGGCGCGTGGTGCTGGCCAAACCGCTGCTCGATGGTCGCCTGGAAGACAAACAAACCGCCGGCAAAACCTTGCTCGCCCAAGTCAACGCCGCCCGCGCTCAACCGCGCATGTGCGGCCGCAAACCTTACGCCGCCGCCCGCCCGCTGGCGTGGAACGCTGCATTGGCAACCGCCGCGCAACAACACAGCCTGGCCATGGCCAATGAAAGCTACTTCGCCCACATCGATCCCAACGGCGACTTGCCCGAAGACCGCGCCCGAGCCGCTGGTTACGGCGGTCGCCAAGTCGGCGAAAACATCGCCAGCGGCCAAGGCTCGGCAACCACCGCAATGCAAGGCTGGCTCGCCAGTCCCGGCCACTGCGCGAATCTCATGAACCCGATGTTCACCCAGGTCGGCGCGGCATACGGCACCAACTCGCGCAGCCATGCCGGGGTTTACTGGACGATGGTATTCGGCGCGCCTTGATGGGTATGCTCGGCGCAGGATTTTCATAAGCGAGGATGGACCAATGCTGGATTTCAACAACAAGGGCTTTTTCAAACTCAAACAAAACAGCGAATACGCCGAGCGCGTGCAATCGCTGCTGCTGGAAGACGAAGAAGTCATCGACGCCTACAAATCCATGCGCGACGGCGTGGTGTTCACCAACAAACGCATCATCTCGGTCAACGTGCAGGGCATCACCGGCAGCAAAAAAGACTTCACCTCGCTGCCCTACAAAAACATCGTCGCCTACTCCATTGAAACCTCCGGAACCTTCGACCTCGACTCCGAACTGGAAATCTACTTCTCGTCCCTGGGCAAAGTGAAATTCGAATTCACCGGCAGAACCTCGATAGTCGAAATCTCCAAGCACATCTCCCGCTATCTGCTGGATTGACCGCCCGCTGTCGAAGCTCTACAGCTGAGCCTCGATAGCCGCTTTATCGACCACCGACCAGACCCGCGCAATCTTCCCGTCGCGGAACTGATAAAAGACATTCTCGGTAAAACGCACCCGCTTCCCGTTCACCGCCAGCCCAAGGAACTCACCCTTCGGGCTGCAATCGAAACCTAGGCGAGCAGCAATATGGTCGGCGTCAGCGACCAGCAACACAATGTTGAACTGCAAATCCGGGATCTGCCGAAAGTCGTTCTCCAGCATCTCCCGATAACCCGAAAGCCCGAACGGCCGGTCGTTGTGATACGCGTCCTCGTGCACGAAGTTGCCTAAAGCGGGCCAGTTTTTGGCGTTCAGGCAGGCGATGTAGGATTTGTAGATTTCGGGGAGATTTGAGGTGGTCATAGGCTGCCTCGAATTTTAGGCGCTCGAAATGCGCGTAACCCGTTGGAGCAAGGCTCGCCCGCGAAAGCGTCAGATCAAACAACGCATTCGCGGCCGAAAAAACCAATCGCGGGCAAGCCTCGCTCCAACGAGGCAGCCCTTCGAGCCGCCGCAGGAAACGTGAATTTACGACGTTTTACTTCCCGCTTCCAACCCGGCAACCGCCGCTTCCACCAACACCCGCGCCGCCTCAATCTGATGCATCACAGACCGCGCGAGCGCCCCAAATTCCTTGGTGCTGTTATCCGCTGATTCATAAGCGGTGGCGGCCGCGCAGGTGAGGTATTCCGAGGCGGTTATCAGGGCGTCTTCGACTCTTACGCCTGGCTTTGTGGTGAGCAGACTCATGCCGATTTCGAAAGGCTTGGTCTGTGGGGCTGGGTATTCGGTTGGATGCGATTTGGAACTGAGCATAGTGACTCCTTGGTTTGTTGAGCCATCACTCATCGCGACTAAACGACGGGTGGCGGCTGAGCGCGGGTTAGTCGACCGGGAACCAAGCAAACCCGGCGCACCCGAAGGTGCCCCGTGCACAGCCGCCATAAATCGCCATGCCGATCTTGGGATACGGTCATGCTGGCGGACACGCTTTGCTGGTAGATCGGGCGACTAAACCCTGTCGTTGATTTTCAACGACAGGCAGGAAATTAGCCGCAGCGTCAGGCATCCACAAGCGTCGCAGAGGATATCCACAAAATTCAGAATCGTCTTACAGATGGGCGGATTTATTGCTGAAGGATGTTTCTGGGTTGCGGGGATTTGGGGGTGATTTTCTGATGGGGTGTTGGGTTTTTGGCCAGATTGGAGCGGCAGGGAAGGGCGCTCGCCTTGGTACATCAGAACAAGACGAGCGAGCTGATATCTAGCCAGAACGCTGCGTTATTACGCTCTACTCTTTTCTTCCAACCCGGCAACCGACGCCTCAACCAGTGACCTTGCCCCCGAGAAACGTATCCCTTAACCCGGCGTCGGGGTTGAGTATCTAAGGTTGTTGCATTTGCCAGTTCTTCTCGTATTGCATCGGGCTTACGTAAAGCAGAGTCGAGTGC